>JAHDCP010000048.1:4364-18784 GCA_020629775.1 Planktomarina sp. | reverse complement strand
GTCATACACCGCCATGGCCCGTGACCCGGCATAGGTCAGGTCCAGCTGAATGCCGCGGCGATCTTGGCACAGTTTCAAAACGTCGCCCAGGTATTCATCGGGCACCAAAATGGTGGCCTTGATGCGCGGTTCTTCGATGTGATCCAGGGTTGTGACATCGGGCATATCTGCAGGGTTGTGCAGATCGGCGACCGTGCCGTCTTTCATGTACAGGTGGTAAATCACCGACGGGGCTGTGGTGATCAGATCGATATCGTATTCGCGTTCGATCCGGTCACGGATCACTTCCAGGTGCAAAAGTCCCAAGAACCCGCAGCGGAAGCCGAAGCCCAGGGCGGCGGATGTTTCCATTTCAAAACTGAAGGACGCGTCGTTCAGCGCCAGCTTATCAATGGCATCGCGCAGGTCTTCGAATTGCGCGCTGTCCACCGGGAAAAGTCCACAGAATACAACGGGTTGCGCGGGTTTGAAGCCGGGCAGGGGCTCCACTTCCGCGCGCTGATGGGTGATGGTGTCGCCCACGCGCGTGTCGCGCACCTGTTTGATGGATGCCGTCAGGAACCCGATTTCGCCGGGGCCCAGGCTGTCGATATTTTCCATCTGGGGGCGGAACACGCCGATGCGGTCCACGTTGTGGATGGTGCCGTTGGAAATGAATTTGATCTTTTCGCCCTTTTTCAGGCGGCCATCGATCACCCGCACCAGAACGATCACGCCCAAGTATGCATCATACCAGCTGTCCACCAACATAGCTTTCAGCGGCGCGTCTTCATCACCCGTGGGGGCGGGCAATTCGTGCACCACCGCTTCCAATGTGGCGCGGATGCCTTGGCCGGTTTTGGCGGACACTTGCAACGCCCCTGTGGCGTCAATTCCAATGACATCTTCGATCTGTTCGGCCACGCGGTCTGGGTCGGATGCAGGCAAGTCGATCTTGTTCAAAACCGGCACAATGTCGTGGTCGGCATCAATGGCCTGGTACACATTGGCCAGAGTTTGGGCTTCCACACCTTGGGTGGAATCCACCACCAAAAGGGAGCCTTCCACCGCCCGCATGGACCGCGAAACTTCATAGGCAAAGTCAACATGGCCGGGGGTGTCGATCAGGTTCAGCACGTAATCTTCGCCGTTGTCGGCGGTGTAATCGATGCGCACAGTGTTAGCTTTGATGGTGATGCCGCGCTCGCGCTCGATATCCATGCTGTCCAGCAACTGTTCCTTCATATCACGGTCGGCCACCGTGTTGGTTTCTTGGATCAAACGATCCGCCAAGGTGGATTTCCCGTGGTCAATGTGCGCCACGATCGAGAAGTTCCGGATATGCGAAAGAGGTGTCATGGCGTGGATATGGATCAGCCACGCGGGGCGGTCAATGGGGCAGGGTTGCGCAGGTGTAAATGAACCGTGCGCAAGTGTAAGGTTTGGCGGAATTTGGCCTTTTAAAGGGCGCTTAACGCTGCACAACGCGTACACAAGCTGTACACCGGGCGTTCGGGGACGAAATGGTTAAGATCGGGTTGGAATTGGTTAAGGAAGGGTTATGCTGGCTTGGACCAAGAAGTGTTGTTCATTCCAAGACTTGGATCATTTGCCCCTTAGATGCGCCATTCCAGTTATCAGTCGCGCGCCTTTGGACCGGAGGATGTATGAGCTGAGCCAACTCAGCGCCACCACCAACGGACGGCGGACGCCGATTAAAAAGTAAATGTGCGCCAGGCCCCAAATCCACCACGCTAAAATGCCCGACAGGTGAAACCTGCCGAAGTCGATCACCGCTTTGTTGCGGCCGATGGTGGCCAAGCTGCCCAGGTGTCTGTACTGGAACGGACCCGGGGTTGCGCGGTTTTGGATCCGTGATTTTATCAGCTTGCCGACATATTTACCTTGTTGCTTGGCGGCCGGCGCAATGCCGGGCACATCCTTGCCATCGCGCCAGGGCACTTTGGCCGCATCCCCAATTACGAAGATTGCATCATCGTCGGGGATGGAAAGATCGGGTTGAACCAGAACGCGACCTGCACGGTCGGTTTCGGATTTCAGCCAGGCCCCCACGCCTTCAACTTGTACGCCAGCAGCCCAAGTCACAGTGGCGGATGGAATGTACATGCCGCCAGCCATCACCCCGTTTTCAGTGATGTCTTCGACCATGGTGTTGGTTCGGACTTCGACCCCTAATTTGGCCAAGGCAGCGGCCGCTTTCGCGGACAAATCTTCGGGAAAAGCGCCCAGTACTTTGGGGCCAGCTTCCACCAAAACGATGCGGGCTTTCGCATCGCGGATATGGCGGAAATCGGCTGCCATGGTGACTTGGGCCAACTCGGCAATGGATCCGGCCAATTCAACACCTGTTGGACCAGCCCCCACCACCACAAATGTCAGTTGCCGGGCTTGATCTTCTGGGGTGGCGGCAATTTCTGCGCGTTCAAATGCCATGAGTACACGGCGGCGCACTTCGGTGGCGTCAACAATGCGTTTTAGGCCTGGGGCGAATTCTGCCCAATGGTCTTTGCCAAAGTAAGAATGCGAAGATCCGTTGGCCACGATCAACGTGTCAAAGGGGATGTCCAAATTTTCGCAACGCACCAATCGGGCGGTGCGGTCCACATCCACCACGCGCGATAGTTTTACGGTCACATTGTTTTGGCGTGAAAATATACTGCGGATCGGCCAGGCGATATCGGCGGGTGACAATTCCGCAGTGGCGACTTGGTACAACAAGGGTTGGAATAAGTGATAATTTCGTTTGTCTACGATGGTGATATCAACATCGGCGCGGGCCAATGCTTGGGCCGCCGTGACGCCCCCAAACCCGGCCCCAATGATTGCAACGCGGTGGCGGGTTTGCTGTGACATGGCGATAATCCTGTGTCCTTTTTGTGTTGTTTAAATGGGTGGCGCCAAGCGGTCTTTCAAGCGGCGTCGCATTGGGCAAGAAGGTTACCCCGATCACAATCCGTTTCACAAACGGGTCTGTGTCAAGCAGCCTCTTCCCCTGAAATCTAGTTTATGGCATACAGTGACCAACCCACCCCAAAAACGAGGGTGGGACCCAGGCATCTGAGTAAGGCTTGATTATGCGGTATATTGTTCTTTTGGCCCTGGTGGTCAGTTTATCGGCGTGTGGCAATCGCAGCGGACGGTCGGTCACAACCAATTCTAATCTCCCGTTTGCGAAGGGGCCGATTTACAGCGCCTGTTTGGACGCGGATCGCAAAGCGGCCAGTCGGGCATTGTGCGGGTGCGTGCAGGCGGTGGCGAACCGGCATCTTAGCAGCAGAGATCAGAAAAAAGCAGCAGGGTTTTTCAAGAACCCGCAGCTGGCCCAAGATGCCCGCCAAAACGGATCGCGCAGTTTTTGGAACACCTACAAGAAGTTTTCCAATAACGCCGCACAGGTTTGCCGGGGCGCGTAACGCGCAGGGGTTACTTTATCCCTTCGGCGATCTTTAACCTTTGGATCGTCGGGGTGGGATATCCGGGCTGCAGCAACGTTTGCGGGGCAAAATCTGGTTCGCGCACGCGGATGTCGTTCAGCTGTTTTTGCGCATCAAGCGGCATGTCCAAAGCTTTGTACAAGACAAACAGAAAGCGGCGAACGGCTTGGCATTTTTGCCCCCACAGCGCCGCCATGCGCCCGTGGTTTAAAGCTTCATGGTATCGTTCGGCGGACATATCAGCCACGCACCCGTGTAAGGCCAAGGACACCCGACACGCCTGACCTTTGGCCAAGACCTGGCCGCGTTGCGCTGATTGCGACGCGGCATCTGGCTGGCCTTGCAGGATCAACATGCTGGATCGAAACGCCCAGCCCATGGCATTGCCAGGGTTGATTTCCAAGGCGCGGTCACACAGCATTTGCCCAAAGATCGGATCCCCTTCATTGACGTAGCTGTGCTGGGCTGCAAACACCATGGCCGAAGAATTCATCGGATCATCCGCCAGGGCCTGGGTGTGCAATTCATAGGTTTCCAGCGGTTCCAAAAACGCATCTGTCAGGTGCTCAAAAACGGCCGTGTTCCGAATGAAGGCGCGCCACGACAGATACACCCCTTTGGGGTCCATCTCATAGGCGGCTTTCAAAAGTTGATCTGCCGCGATCAGATCGTCGCGGCCAAATTCAAATAACGTGTTGATGGCACGGTTGGCCAGGGCAAGGGCAAAGGCGCTGGTGGACTGATCCCCGGCTTGGCGGTCCAATTCATTCTGAATCTGGGCCACGCCAGTTTGGGCCAGACTGCGCAGGTGCCAGTGTTCTTCGTCGGTCAAATCAATGGACACGGTTTGGGTGGGGGATTGCCACAGGGTCCAATTGCCCGACAGGGTTTCCAAACTCAACGACGCCATGCACTTTCCGCCCGCCACATGGCAGGCAATTTTCAAAAACACACTGGGGCCTTCGGTGGCAGGCGCGTCCAGGGCTTGGGCGGATAAATCAAGGATTTTCAAATCCCCCAATTCCAACAAACTGCGCACGATATCGTCGCGGATCAGCTGTTCCACCCACTGGCTTTCGGGCGCAGTGGCTGTGCTGCGTTGGATCACCAGGGCCGGCACCGTGGGTTTTTGTGGGACAACGGACAAAGCTAATGCAGGCGCGCCTGCAGCACGCCGCGCGTTGGCCAGCCATTCCAAAAAGGCCGCATCACGGATGTTGATCCCTTCCAGCAAATCTTGGGGATCATGGCCTTCTGGGCTGGGCAGGATCGTAATCTTGGTGGGGTCCAACTGTACTGTGCCGTTGCGGGTGATCACCACATCATGGGGATGCAACGCCTTTCGCAGGGCTGTAAGTGCCTGCCGCAACGACCCGGCGGCTTGGTCTTCGCCACGATCACTCCAAAGCTTTTCTTGAAGCCACAATCTGGACCGCTGATGGTCAGTGGACAACGCCAGCAAAGCCACCAAACCCCGGGGTTTTTGCCCGGCAGGTGTCAGGATACGGCCGTCCGTATCCCACACCTCGATTGATCCATGAACCTTGATTTGCAGCACCGCAGCGGCCCCAAGTTGCGTCCTTCTCCCTCAACATAGCGTAAATGTGAAAAATTTGTGAATTAAATTTTGGGTGGTTTTTTTGCGCGTCCAATTGCCCGAAGGTTGTTTCAGGCATTTTCAGAAGGGGGATTCGATGGCACTTTCAATTCTTAGCAGCACTGGTTCAACGGGCAGCACGGGGTCCACCGGCAGCACCGGCAGCACAGGGTCAACAGGCAGTACGGGCAGCACCGGATCCACCGGCAGCACCGGATCCACCGGCAGCACCGGATCCACTGGGGGCGGGCCCCTAAGTCACGCGGGGGGCGGCAGTTCAACTTTGCTGTCTGCCGCTGTGATGGCTGCAACCGAAGGCGTTTTGGATGTGGATGTGCCCACGGCCCAGACCTATGCCCGGGACGCCCGCGATGTGGGCACGCGGTTAAAGGCCACGAACCCCAAGCTGCGCCGGGTAGAATTGTTTCAGGCCCTGACCCAAGGGGTGCAGGTCACCGCCACGGGCCGCACGACCCGGGCAAAGGCATCGGTCAAATTGGGTGGGAGCACTGTCTTCACCTTAACAGAGCCGTCGGAGGGCGCTGATCTGTCGTTGCAGTTCGACGCTATCTTTGCGGCCTTTGATTTGCGCGCGGATCGTTTGGGGGAAGTGGTGCTGCAACAAGATGACATCATGTCATTCTTGGGGGCGACCATGCAGTTGAACCCAATTTCGCAACCCTGGACCATGGAATTGCTGGCCACGGTGGTGGACGCCACCATCAGCGTGATCGCCCCGGTTAAGGGCGCCATGGATTTGTTGCGCCCTGTGCACATCATGCCGGACGTGGCGCCGATGGTCCAAACCCCACAACACAGCGCTTTGCCCAGTGGCCATGCAGCAGAAAGCTTTGCCGTTGCCTATGTTATGGGGCGGTTGGATGGAATGACGGACGCCGATGCCATCAGTGCCAAGAACCGCACCCTGCGTATGGCGGCCCGATTGGCGGCAAACCGCACTGTGGCGGGGGTCCATTATCCCATGGACAGCGTGGCGGGCGCCACGTTGGGGTTGACCATGGGCCGTATCTTTTGGGCGCGATTGACCGGCGAAAACGGCGCCATGCCCAACACTGGATCCCATGGGTATGATTTGGATGGGGATGATTTGGTGACTAAGGATTTCACCTTGGCGTCATTTCTTGCGGATTTCACGGGGTCGGGGACACGACGTTTCAATTTCCCCAAAAAGTCCGTCAAGGGCACGGCATTGAATTGGCTGCATGGGGCGGCCATGGCAGAACGGCGTTAAGGGCATGGCCATGCAATGGACCCTCCAAAAGCCGTTGACGGGAAATCCAGCCAAGGATGGCTTGATGCCCCAAGGTCCCGAACTTGGTCCACAGATTGGCTTGAACACGGCAGCATTGCACGAAGCCGCGCGTACGGTGGGGGGCATGCAAACCCGTGACACAATCTTGCAATCCATTTCTGCCTTGCAAGATGCCGTGGCGTGCCAGGGCGAAATGGACGCGTTTCAACGCGATGTGTTGGCCGATGAAATTCCCACCGCGTCACAGCGCCAATCGGCGCAAGGGATCAAAACTGTGGGGGTGGTGGATTTTTCCATCGCGTTTTTGAACCGCAAGTTCCGCAAAGACAGGGGCACCAAAACGCGCTTTGCCATGATCTGGGTGCAAGGCCGCTGTCTTAAAGATCCGCGCTTGGCCAAAGCGCCAGATCTTCTGGGGGCGGGGACGGTTTTGTTTGCCGCTGACATTGATGCCATGATCAGACGCCACACCCATGACGGTTGGCTGGACGAAGCCGGCGCCTATGGCGAATTTTGTGTGCCGCCCCGGGGCGCGCGTGATGCGTGGTCCGCGCGGGCCGGGCATGGCACTGCCGTTTTGGATCATATGGCGGGCCAAGATCCGCAAACGGCCGATAACGGCCGCCCGATTTACGCGGTGGAATTGCCCACTTCGGTGTTGGCAGATACGTCTGGCCAGATGTTGGAACCCGCGTTTTTTGCTGGGCTGGTGGCGATTGCGCTGTTCTCGCGCGCCTTGCCCTTGGCCGCAGGCCAGATACCAGACGCCCCGCTGGTTATGAACGCCAGCTTGGCTTTCACCGGTGGGCCAGGGGGCACCCCAACACCCCATGCCCAAGCCTTGCGCGATCTGATGCGCGCGCTGCGCTCAGATGCAGGGCGGGATATCCAGCTGACAATCCCGGTGGGAAATCACCTGCAAGATCGGATCTATGCTGAAATGGACCCAGGGTCGGATGGAACTTTGGAATGGCTTGTCCCCCCAGATGATCGCACCGCCAGCACGGTGGAAATCTTCACCGATGGGGGGCTGTCGGGGCAACAGATAAGCTTGGCGGTGCCGGGGCTTGGGGCGGTGGATATTTGTGTGCCGGACCCTGGGTATTTCGCGGATTTGCAAATGGGGGGATGCACAGTTTTGCGCGTGGCCCGCCAGCAGACCCCCGAACACCTGACCCTGACGGTCCAGCCCACATACCATACCCGTGCAGAACAACCTTTGTCGCCTTCGGGTATATGGCGGATCACAGTGAAAGCCCCCAATGCGCCTTGGCGGTTCTGGATACGGCGCGATGAAACGTTGACCGGTTTTGTCGCTGGCGGGCGGCAATCGCGGTTCCGCGACGGGGCGTATCAGCTGTTTGATGACCAAGGGGATTTGGTGGTGAACGCAACCGCCGCAGCCCACAGCCCCCGCATCAGCCGCGAAGAAACGGGGTCTGTGTTTATGCAAAACAGCGCAGATGACGGGATTATCGTTGTTGCTGGCACGCAGTTGTCGCGCACAAACCGGGTGGATCCGTTTCGCTTTGGGGGTCGCCGCAATGGCATTGCGGCAGACGCCCAAGCCCCTGCCGCCGATACGCGCACCAAGGGCGGGTTGCGCGCAGCGGGCCGATTTGGGCGCAGCACTGTGCGGATGGCAGGCACATCCATGGCTTCGGCCATCCATGCTGGGACGCTTCTTAAATAACCGTGGTCCCCATGCACGCCGATCCAGTTTTGGGCGTCGTGCATGGGTGCACACCACCCGTGCGCAAAGGGCGCTGGTAAGCGGCTGGGACACGCCTATATCACGGATCAACGCAACGATCCCGAGGGCTGTTCGATGATTGCTGAAATCCAAGGTTTGCACCACGTTACGTCGCTGGCCAGTGACGCTGCGCGCAACAACGCCTTTTTCACCGATGTTTTGGGGCTGCGCCGGGTAAAGAAAACTGTGAACTTTGATGCCCCAGACGTGTATCATTTGTATTATGGGGATGGGGTCGGTTCGCCGGGGTCAGTGATGACATATTTCCCGTTCCCCAACGCCGTCCGGGGCCGGGCAGGGACGGGCGAAGTGGGAACCACCGTGTTTGCCGTTCCGCAAGGGGCGCTTGGGTTTTGGCAAGATCGCTTGGCTGAAAAGTCTGTGCAGAATTTGGAATTGACCACACGTTTCGGTGAGCGCCGTTTGCACTTTACCGGGCCAGACGGCGACGATTTTGCCTTGGTGGAAGTGGCCAAGGATGGGCGGGCGCCTTGGACGGGTGGCGGTGTGCCCGAAGGCCACGCCATTTTGGGGTTTCATTCCACCAGTTTGCGCCTGGCAGATGGGGGCGCGGAAGCCGAATTGTTGCGGTTTATGGGCTATCAAAAGCAAGACGCGGCCCAAGGCGTTGATCGTTACTTACGTGAAAACGGCAACGGGGCCCATGTGCTGGATCTGGAGATTGACCCATCGACTGCGCAGTCCCAACCCGGGGCCGGGTCTGTGCACCATGTGGCCTTTGCGGTGGAAAACCGCGCCGCCCAGTTGGAGGTGCGCCGCGCGTTGATGGACACAGGATATGCGGTGACACCCGTAATCGACCGGAATTACTTTTGGGCAATTTACTTTCGCACCCCGGGCGGCATCTTGTTTGAAGTGGCCACCAATGAACCGGGGTTTGATCACGACGAAGACACTGCGCATTTGGGCCAAGCTTTGAAGCTGCCCCACCAACACGAACATCTGCGGGATCACCTTTTGGATTCGCTTCAACCCCTAGATAATTGATTTTATTAACTAAGGTGCGATGAACGTTTCACCTATACAGCGCTATCTTCTTGCGCTTTCAACTTGGCCAAACCTTTGTACAAGGCCGCGATGATCTGCGCTTCGGTGATGCAAAACCGGGCGGATGGGGAAATATCAACGGTGCCATCTGCGCCAATGGGCGTGTGTTCCCCACCTGCGCCGCGCACGGACAAGCCCAACGGTTTGGCGATGGCTTTTGCTTTGGAGTCCGTGCCGTCGGCGGTCAATTTCGGCAAGGGAATGTGCACGGAAGCACGCATGGCAGTGCCCAAGTTCGTGGGGCAGGATGTGACAAAACCGTAATCTTGCGATGTGGCAAAGGACAAACCATCGATCCCTGACACCACGTCCAAAGCGGTCTTCAGTCGGTCGAACACTTGGTTCAATACCGTGCCGTGTTCCATGCACATGATGCGCAAGTGATCTTCCTCTCCGACCCAGATGATGAAGCGCCGGTCCGATGATACGTAACAGCCCCGGCCATGGGGCCAATGGGCCGCCAGCCCGCCAGACACCAAATATGAATCCGCGCTCATGTCTTTGAACATCAGGTGGGCATCCACCAAGTCTTGGTATGTTTGGGTGTCGATGGTGTTTGGCGTTCCAGGGGTCAGCGAATAATAGGACCCGCCATACGCCGGGTCTGCCATCAACACCTCAAACGCGGCCATCATGCGGGTTTCCAAGGCCACCCGTTGGGTTTGGGTCATGGCTGCGGGCAGGGGGAAGTCTGCCAAATTGCGGCCCACGCGCACCCGCATGGACAGGGCGGGTAAACCCAAGTCAGACAAATCCAAAACCCCGCCTTTGGGCAGCCCCTGAACATGGGCCAAGGACCAATCGTTTACTTGCTTCGCAGTGTCACTGACCTTGTGATACGCCGCCAGGGCTTTGGAAAAAAATGGCCGAAAGTCATCGTAATCAGATGGCTGGCACGCATAACACCCCATTTCGCTTTGGGGGTTTTCAATGCCCGATTTCAAACACTGCAACAGCCGCTTCTTGTCGGCCTCGGGCAGGGTCGAAAAGTAGATGGGATCAAAGCACTGCAAAGAAATGTTGTTGGGGTACTGCGCGGCCAGATCGGCGATTTTCGCAAGGGTTGCTGTAAAGGTCACGGGGTTGTCTTTCGAAAAGGGGAGTGGGCGCGTCCAAGAATTTGCCGAACCATAACCGCATCAGATTTTTTTTGAAGGGCACGTGCATTTTTTTGGTTTGCCCAAAAAATGGGCTTTTTGCGACCATTCGCCCAAGTGTTTTCGACATTCTGTTGACAGCTGGCGAAATAACGACACCTTGGCCGCATACCAAAAAAGAGTTTCTGGGAGGAAATCACATGAACAAGATCTTGGGCCGTGTGGCGATGAGTGCGGTTATCGCCGCTTTCGCAGGTGAAGCGATGGCTGTGGAATGGAACGTATCCGTTTGGGGCAAGCGTCGCGCGTTCACGGAACACGTTGAAAAACTGGCGGAACTGGTCAGCGAAAAAACTGGCGGTGATTTCACGCTGAATATTTCTTACGGTGGTCTGTCGAAGAACCGCGAAAACTTGGATGGGATTTCCATCGGGGCGTTTGAAATGGCACAGTTCTGTGCTGGCTACCACCGCGACAAGAACCCGTCGATCACAGTTTTGGAACTGCCGTTCTTGGGCGTGACATCGCTGGAACAAGAAGTTGCTTTGTCCATGGCTGTGTACCAGCACCCTGCAGCCGTTGCCGATTTGGGCCGCTGGAACGCGACTTTGCTGATGCCGTCCCCGCTGCCGCAGTACAACATTGTGGGTGTGGGTGACGCACCTGCCACGTTGGCTGATTTTGAGGGGCTGTCCGTGCGGGCCACTGGTGGGATCGGCGCTGCGATGAAATCCATCGGTGCTGTGCCAACATCCATGTCCGCCACCGAAGTGCGCCAAGCCATGGACAGCGGCGTTGTTAAAGCGGTCAGCTTTGCACCGCACGCCCACATGTCTTTTGGCACAATCGAAAATGGCGCGTGGTGGACCACAAACTTAAACCCGGGCACCGTGAACTGCCCCGTTGTGGTGAATTCGGATGCTTTGGCTGATCTGTCTGATGATCACCGCGCAGCCCTGTTGGGGTCCGTGGATGAAGCACTGGATCACTACATTTCCAACTACAATGGCGCCACCATGGATGCTTGGGGTCCTGCTTTGGAAGAACGCGGCATCGCCAGCGTCACCTTTGCAGACAGTGAACTGGCCGCGTTCAAAGAAGCCGCCGCTGCCCCCGCAGCCGCTGCTTGGATCGAACAGAACACGGCGGCTGGTTTGCCTGCCCAAGAACTGTACGACATGGTCACCGGCATGATTGCTGACTCAATGTAATCGCATTTTGCCCCCGCCGGTTTGATCTGGCGGGGGCACTTCAAGATTTTTCAAGAAGGATACGTGCCATGGCGACCGCTTCGCTTGTGCTGGCCGATGGCAGTACGCTTTCCAAAATTGACCGTGGATTGCTGCGGTTCGAACGCTTTTTGGCCCTTCTCAGCGGCTTGGCGGTGTTTTCGCTGATGGTGCTGGCGGTGGTGTCTGTCACGGGGCGCAACGGGTTCAACACGCCGCTTCCTGGATATGTGGACTGGATTGAACAAGCGATGCCGTTGATTGCCTTTATGGGGGCGGCTTACGTGATGCGCGAAGGGGCGCATATCCGCATGGACATCGTGGTTGGCCGCTTGCGCGGACGCCTGTTGTTCAGCGTCGAACTGATTACGACTTTGGCTGTGCTTTTGTTGATGGTGTTGTTGACCTGGGGAACCTGGGCGCACTTCCAACGCAGCTTTGATTTTTCCAGCCCCCTGTGGAGCCGCGACAGTTCCATGGATATCGCACTGCCCCTTTGGCCCGCCAAACTGTTGGCACCGGTGGCCTTTGGGGTGTTGTCACTGCGCCTGATTTTGCAGGCCTGGGCATACATGCGCGCCATCGTCACGGGTCAGGCCATAGCCGTGCCCCTGGTGGCGGATGCCGCGAAACAGGCCCAAATGGAAGCCGATCAATTGCAGGGTGACGCATAATGGAACCGATTGAAATTGGCTTGTGGGTCACTGGTGGGATGTTGGTGTTGGTGATCTTGGGGATGCGCGTTGCGTTTGCCGCTGGATTGGCGGGATTGATCGGTTTGATTTGGATCTTTTGGTCCAAAAAAGGATACGATCCCGAAGATTTTGGATGGGCGTTGACCGTGGCGGTCAAAACCGCAGGCCAGGTGCCCCATTCCAAAGTGTCCAGCCAAGCGCTGTCGCTGATCCCCACATTCATTTTGATTGGGTATCTGGCCTATTACGCAGGGCTGACGAAGGCGCTGTTTGAAGCGGCCAAACGGTGGATTGCATGGGTGCCGGGCGGTTTGGCTGTGTCCACGGTGTTTGCCACGGCTGGCTTTGCGGCAGTATCGGGGGCTTCTGTTGCCACGTCCGCTGTGTTTGCGCGCATTGCCATCCCTGAAATGCTCAAAATCGGATATGACAAACGCTTTGCTGCCGGGGTTGTGGCCGCGGGGGGCACGTTGGCGTCTTTGATCCCACCTTCTGCAATCTTGGTTATTTACGCCATCATTGTGGAACAGGACGTGGGAAAACTGCTGTTGGCGGGCTTCATACCTGGTGCGTTTTCCGCAGTTATTTACGGTTTGTTGATCGTGGGTATGGCCTTGACCATCAAAAACTTTGGCCCGCCCGTCACCGGGTTCACGTGGGGTGAACGCTTTGCCTCTTTGCCGCCGGCGCTGCCCATTGTGTTTGTTGTCCTGACGATCATCTGTTTTGTGTACAATCCCTTCGGCGGTGATGCCTGGGGGACGCCCACGGAAGGCGGTGCCATCGGTGCTTTTGTGGTTTTCTTGATGGCGCTTTGGCAGGGCATGCGGTGGCCGCAACTCAAAGACGCGCTTTTGGAAACGGCGAAACTCAGCGTGATGATCTTCACCATCATTTGGGGTGTTCTGATCTATGTGCGGTTCTTAGGGTTTGCGGATTTGCCCGGCGCGTTTTCTGATTGGATCACGTCTTTGACCATGTCGCCCATGTTGATCTTGATCTGTATTTTGTTGGCCTACGCCGTGCTGGGCATGTTCATGGATGCCATCGGCATGCTGTTGTTGACACTGCCGGTGGTATATCCGGCTGTCATGGCCTTGAACGGCGGCGAATTTGTATCTGCTGCGGACAGCACATTTGGCATGTCAGGGCCAATGTGTGCCATTTGGTTCGGGATTTTGGTGGTGAAAATGGCGGAGTTCTGTCTGATCACGCCCCCCATTGGTCTGAACTGTTTTGTTGTGGCAGGTGTGCGGGACGATTTGTCGGTGCAGGATGTGTTCAAAGGTGTGACACCGTTTTTCCTTGCCGATGCTGTGACCATTGCGCTGCTGGTGGCGTTCCCGGCGATTGTTTTGTGGTTGCCCAGCCTGGTCTAATTTTGGGGATGGTCAGGGCGTGATCGGGTTCTAGATATTCGGTCACGCAACAGGACATATGCCCCATGGCCAAGGCCCTTCTGATTTTTCCCCATCAGCTGTTTGAAAACCACCCTGGGCTGTCCCATGAACCGGGGCAGGTTGTGTTGGTGGAAGACCCGCTGTTTTTCGGCGATCCGCAATATCCCGCAAAGATGCACAAGCAAAAGTTGTGGCTGCACCGGGCCACGATGGCGCGGTATCGTGCGTTGTTGGAAGACCAGGGGCACAGCGTGTCCTTGGTGGAATACCGCCCTGACAGCGCGCTTTTGCAAGCTTGCGTCGCGGACCTGAAAACCGAAGGTGTGGCAGAGATTTTGGTGGCCGACTGCGCCGATTTTACACTGGAAAAGCGCCTGCGTGCGGCGTGCCAAGGGCTGAAGTTGACGGTCCTGGACAGCCCCGGCTGGCTGAACACCCAACGTGACAACGACCAGTGGTCGATGGGTCGGAAACGGTGGTTCATGGCAGAATACTACAAATATCAACGCCGCCGCTTAAATGTCTTGATGGAAGGCGACAGCCCCAAAGGCGGCAAGTGGTCGTTCGATGAAGACAACCGCAAGAAAGTTCCCAAGGCCAAGTTGAAAGATATCCCTGGGTTGCCGCCGCTGAACAGAGCCCAGTCTGATTTGGACGCACGCGATGCCGTATTGGCGGATTTTGCAGATGCATTGGGTCGATTGAACCAGCTGGTTTACCCCACCAGCCACGCCGATGCGGATGCTTGGCTGGACCGGTTTTTGGTGGATCGGTTCCACCTGTTTGGCGATTATGAAGATGCCATCGTTCAAGGTGAAAACTGGCTGTGGCATTCGGTGCTGACGCCGATGTTAAATATTGGCTTGCTGACGCC
>JAHDCP010000048.1:0-4264 GCA_020629775.1 Planktomarina sp. | reverse complement strand
CCATCGCCCGAGTTTTGGACACCGGATATTGCCACCATATCGAACGGTTGATGGTTTTGGGCGGCATCATGTTTCTGTGCGAGATTGATCCAGACGATGTCTATCGGTGGTTCATGGAAATGTTTGTGGACAGTTACGATTGGGTCATGGTGCCAAACGCATACGCCATGTCGCAGCACGCCGACGGCGGGTTGATCACCACGAAACCGTATTTTTCTGGATCAAATTACGTGCGCAAGATGTCCCATTGGAAAACGGGGGATTGGGCCACGGCCTGGGACGGCTTGTACTGGCGGTTTATCTGGAAACACCGCGAAACGTTGGCGGGAAATCCCCGCTGGGCCATGATGTGCCGTACCGTAGCCAAGATGGACGATGCCAAATTGCAAGGTCATTTGGACGCGGCTGAAGGATTTTTGGCAACGCTTAAATAATCACGGCGGCGCTACCCGCTGATGTGCGGTTTGTAAGGTTGCGTTTTTCGACCCATCTTAAAGGCGAAGGCTGCTGGGGACCGCGCCATGAAGAAAACAGCCAAATTGTACCGCATGCAAACATCGCAAAGCACATGACCCATGGGTTGAAGGCCAAAGATTTGCTGCACCGCTAAGGGTTTGCGAAAAAGATATCCCGCTGACAACGCGCGATGCGGTGGATGCGTTCCAGCAAGCGCACAACGTCAATTCAACGCCGCAAGCGTTCATCGATGGCCGCGGATTGATGGGTTCAGCGACCTGAAAGCCCACTTTGGATTGCACGTGAATGCGCCTGAAGAAGAAACATATCGGCCTGTCATTGCCCTGTTGGCCATGGCCCTGTGGATGCTGGCGGCCCTTTGGGGGTAACGCCGAAGTCCAAAAACAGGGGATGCGGGTTGTGCGCCGCACCCCCTGCGGAGGAGGGCCTGTTCAGGCCAAAGCGCGCCAGGTTGTGGGATAGAGACGCGCGTCAATGTCGCCCGGCAGGGAAGGGCCAAACGACAAAAGTCCAAGATCATAAAGGGCAGGGATATCGCTGCTGGGGCGGTTTTTGACCGCCGTCATACCAGTGGTTTTTAACCGCAACTCACCGGTTATCGCATCAACGGCCAAGGTTATTTGCCCCGATGCGGCGCAAAACGCCCCTTCTGTATGTTCGCCAGATGGCAACGAAGCCAGCAGGGAGAAATGCTCGCCCGCGTTGTCCACCCTTGACAGTTCGGCCACCAAAGTGGCTTTGCGGCCCAAACCGCCAGGGCAAGGGGTGCTGCCGCCTTGGTCCAAGACCCCGGTTAAGGTCACTGACAATAATGCCCCGTCACGAGACACAATCATCCATTCGCCTGGACGATCGTTGGCTGTGCCGGTGCGCAGAAACGTTCCACGCATCACAGTTTGAAATGTTGTCAGCATCATCGGCCCCCATAGCCCTTAGTTCGTGATCCAAGTATTAGGGGTGCCTGCAAAAAAGTGGTGTGAATGTTTCGTTAAAAAAGGATCAAAATTCACGTAAGGGTTGTTTTTGTGCGGTAATTCTACCCGATGATGGGATAAATGGACGCCACCAACAAAACAGCCATGGTGATATTGAAGGCGCGCAGTCGTGCTGTGGTGCCCAAGAAGCGCCGCACCTGCATGCCCATCCAAGCCCAAACCGTGACGCAGGGTATATTCACCGCGCCAAAGGCCAGGGTCACCACCACCATCCCGCGCAACCAATCGTTTGGCGGGACATAGGCCAAAATGGCCGTCAGGGCCATGGTCCATGCTTTGGGGTTCACCCACTGAAACGCGGCGGCTTGCAGAAATGTCATGGGGGTGGCGTCTGTTTTGCCCCCGTCGATGGTGGGGGCCGCCGTGGCGATTTTCCACGCCAGCCACAGCATATATATAATGGCTACAACTTTCAGGACGGTGTGAAGGACGGGAAACACCTCAAACACACCCGCCAGTCCCAAACCCACCAGGGCAATCATCACCATAAAACCGATCCCGACCCCCAGCATATGGGGCACGGTGCGACGCAAGCCAAAGTTCGCACCGCTGGCCATCAACATGATGTTGTTGGGGCCTGGCGTGATGGAACTGACAAAGGCAAAAGCCAGAAGCGCAAGAAAAAGGTCAACAGTCATGACCTGCTTTAGGCCGCAGATGGGCCCATCGTCAATCCGGCACCACGTTTTGGGGGCGGAATCAAAAACGGCGGCTCGCCGGGAGGGGGCAAACCGCCGTTTCAATGTTGATCAAGGCACCAACCCCAATTGGGAGGGAGGAAAGGGCGGATGCCCCAGATCAAGAATTACGCGTTCTGGGATGCCTCGATGGCGATCCGGCGAATGTGGCTGCGTGCGATCCCCAGATCGGCCAGTTCACGGTTCGTCAAGTCAGACAGTTCGTTGAAGGTTGTCTTGTAAACCTTGCGGCGTTTGGCTGCATTCATCAGGGATGCCAAAGTTGCGTCAAAGCGCGCTTTCAAAGAAACGCCAGCGAATGTTGTGTTTTGTACAGTTGCCATATCAAGCCTCATCATCTGTGGCGGGGGTTTCGGTTGGTGTGTCCCGCCTACAGCGCTAACATGGGGTATATGCTGCGACTGCACAATAATCGTTTGGGAAATGCTGCTATGCAGAAAGTGCATGGGTTCAGGTTACCGCTGCCCGTTGGCTTGCACCCGGCTTGGCCCCATGCGACATGGCCCCAAGACCAAAGGGGGATCCCATGACATCACTGACGCGCGATACGGTTCTGGAAGCACTGGCCCGGTTGGAGTTGCCCGATGGCGGAAATCTTGTCAGCCGTGATTTTGTACGTGCGGTATCTGTGCACGACGGGGCAGTGCGATATGTGATCGAAGCCCCATCGGCAGAGGTGGCCCAACGCCTTGAAGGCATTCGTGCCGCGTCAGAGGATTTGGTGAAAGCCCTTCCTGGGGTGGTGTCGGTGGCCGCCGTGGTGACAGCCCATGAAACCAAAGGGCCGCCGCCCAATCTGAAAATTGGCCGGCACCCCACAGAAGATACAGGGCCAAAGCCCATTCCAGGCGTGCGCCAAATCATTGCCGTGGGGTCCGGCAAGGGTGGGGTGGGCAAATCCACCGTGTCGTCGAACTTGGCTGTGGCTTTGGCCGAAATGGGCCACCGCGTGGGGTTGTTGGATGCAGATATATATGGACCCTCCCAACCCCGCATGATGGGCGCCACCGCGCGCCCCGCCAGCCCCGATGGCAAAACGATCATACCACTTAAAGCCCATGGCGTGACCTTCATGTCCATCGGTTTGATGGTGGAAGCCGACAAAGCCGTTGTTTGGCGTGGTCCGATGTTGATGGGCGCGCTGCAGCAGATGTTGATGCAGGTGCAATGGGGTGAACTGGACACGTTGATCGTGGATCTGCCCCCCGGCACGGGGGATGTGCAGCTGACACTGTGCCAAAAAGTGCCACTGGCCGGGGCTGTGATTGTGTCCACGCCCCAAGACGTAGCGTTGCTGGATGCGCGCAAAGCGCTGGATATGTTTGCCACCCTGAAAACCCCGATCTTGGGGCTGGTGGAAAACATGAGCCAATTTGTCTGCCCCAGTTGCGGCCACGAAAGCCATCCTTTCGGCCACGGCGGCGTCAAAGCCGAGGCAGAAACCTTGGGGTTACCATTTTTGGGCAGCTTGCCATTGGATTTGTCAGTGCGCCAAGCCAGTGATGCTGGCGCACCTGCGGTTTTGCAGGGCGGCGCTGTGGCGCAAGCTTACACCGATCTGGCAAAACGCATCATCTCCTAAGGGCAGGGCGGTCTGACGGACCGCGCGACCATTATAGAACGCCATGGGAAATCGTGGGACTGATTCACTTTTGGGGGAATCAATCGCTGTACTTATGGGCGAAAACCCCAATAAACATTGGTGTTTTGAGCGCAAAACCCCCCGAAATCCTGCGAATTTGGCAAAATTCTGGGAAATTATGGGCATTTTTGGGCAACCCTAACTCACCACTACATCTTGTGCCTAATTTCTGCAGTTGGGGCATATTTGCCTTTACGTTTTTGATTTGTTCTCATGCTCAAACGTGCTAACCCACTGATAACTTGCGGTTTTTTAGTTTGTATCCCAAAAATTTCTATTGATTACCATGAATTCCCATGCAATACCGGCTTCATCGAAACGGGAAATACAAAAACACAATAAGCGGCACTAAGACCGCAAAGGCGAAAAGCAGGTTTTATACAGGCACCCCAATTCGAAACGAAGAGATCCGGCGCGCGAGCGAGCAGACATCCCCCCAGGTGGCGCGCGCA
>JAHDCP010000047.1 GCA_020629775.1 Planktomarina sp. | reverse complement strand
GAACGTCGGATGGGTGGTTCAAACGGCGGTTTTCGATTTGGGACACGTGCACCAATCCGTCGCGTTTGCCGAAGAAGTTTACGAAGGCCCCGAAGTCAACGATCTTGACCACTTTGCCTTTGTAGATTTTGCCTTCTTCAGGTTCCGCCACGATGGAATGGATCATCTCATACGCTTTGGCGATGGCTTCGCCGTTTGGCGATGCGATCTTGATTGTGCCGTCGTCGTTGATGTCCACTTTGGCACCGGACACTTCCACGATTTCGCGGATGACCTTACCACCAGACCCGATCACTTCACGGATCTTGTCGGTTGGAACTTGCATCGTTTCAATCCGTGGCGCGTGCACGCTGAATTCTTGCGCGCCCGTGATGGATTTGCTCATCTCGTCCAAGATATGCAAACGGCCAGCTTTGGCTTGGGCCAAGGCTTTTTCCATAATGTCTGGTGTGATGCCTGCAACCTTGATGTCCATCTGCAAGGATGTGATCCCTGCTTCGGTTCCGGCCACTTTGAAGTCCATGTCGCCCAGGTGATCTTCGTCACCCAAGATGTCTGTCAGCACCGCGTATTCGCCATCATCTTCCAGGATCAAACCCATGGCAACACCGGCGACCGGGGCCTTCAATGGCACGCCCGCATCCATCATCGACAACGAACCTCCACAAACCGACGCCATAGACGACGATCCGTTGGACTCCGTAATCTCCGAGACGACTCGGACAGTGTACGGGAAATCGGTGGGCGCGGGCAGAACAGCCTGCAACGCGCGCCACGCCAATTTACCGTGACCAATTTCACGACGGCCAGGAGGGCCCACACGACCTGCTTCACCAACCGAATAGGGAGGGAAGTTATAGTGCAAAAGGAAATTGGATTTATACGTACCGTGCAACGCATCAATCATCTGTTCATCGTCGCCGGTACCCAACGTGGTCACCACCAAGCCTTGGGTTTCGCCACGTGTGAACAACGCAGACCCGTGGGTCCGTGGCAAGAAGCCAGTTTCGCAGTTGATGGCCCGCACTGTGTCCAATGCACGGCCGTCGATACGCTTGCCGTTTTTCACGACGTCGCCACGCAGAACACCAGATTCCAATTTCTTCAAAGCCGTGCCCAAGTTGGCATCTGCTTGTTGGTCTTCTGACAGACCAGCAACGATCGCATCTTTGGCAGCGGCAACGGCGGCTGTGCGCTCTTGCTTGTCACTGATGGCGTACGCAGCTTGCATGTCCTTTTCACCGGCTTTTTTGACAGCTGCGAACAGGTCAGAATAGTCGGGTGCTTGGAAATCAAACGGTTCTTTGGCGGCGTCTTCGGCCAGATCAATGATCAGGTCGATAACCGGTTGGATTTGCTCGTGTGCGAAATTCACAGCACCCAGCATTTCTTCTTCAGTCAGTTCGTACGCTTCGGATTCAACCATCATCACAGCGTCTTTTGTACCGGCAACCACCAGGTCCAAACGCTGTTCTGGATTGTAACGCAGGTTGTGCATGTCATCCACGGTTGGGTTCAGCACATATTCGCCATCTTCAAAGCCTACGCGGCAGCAGCCAACGGGGCCCATGAACGGCGCGCCAGAAATGGTCAGCGCTGCGGAAGCTGCGATCATGGCCACCATGTCAGGATCATTCACCAGGTCATGGCTCAGCACCTGACACATAACCAAAACTTCATTTTTGAAGCCAGGTACGAACAAGGGGCGCATGGGGCGGTCAATCAGACGCGCGGTCAGTGTTTCTTTTTCGGTGGGGCGGGCCTCACGCTTGAAGAAACCACCAGGGATTTTACCCGCAGCGTAGTATTTTTCTTGGTAGTGTACGGTCAGGGGGAAGAAGTCTTGCCCCTCTTTTTGTTTCTTTGCGAATGTTACGTTCGCCATAACGCTGGTTTCGCCCAACGTTGCAATTACGCTGCCGTCTGCTTGGCGCGCAACTTTACCAGTTTCGAGAGTAAGGGTTTCTTCACCCCACTGCATCGACTTCTTAGTCTCTGTAAACATTATATATTTTCCTGTCTGGCCCATTGGCCAATCTTCGTGGCGGCCCCATTGCCGCCGACCCCGATATCTTATTTTCGGGCGCTGGAGTCCGGGCGCCGCGTTTCAGATGTTTTCCATTAACCAAACTGGTGCTGGAATGAAAGCTGGTATAAGTGGCTGGAGTATTTCTAGCGGTATTAGCTGTGGTGTATTGATGGAGGATTTCTTGAAAAATTTATTGGAACTTGTAGGCCCGAATTCAAATGAACTCGTGAAAATTGCGTTACTCGTGGTGATCGTGCTGATCGCGATTATTGTGTTTTTCCTTGCTTATGCGCATCTCTATCCATCATCATACAAAGCAGAAACAACGGGCTCATCAACCCTTGCTTTGGAATTGGATGATCTGAACGACAATATCACCAAGACTTTTCAGGAGTTCCCAGATTTGCCTCGCTCACAGATAGAAGCGCTGGGCGAAGACGAATTTTTTCGCCGTGAATTTGCTCAATCTGAACGAATGATGGAGGCGTTATCTGTTCATTGGCTACCTTGGTTGCAGCTGCGTGAACGTATTGAGAAGACAGGTGAGATTGAAATTCCAGAGAATTTGAAATCCGATTATGTTCCAGTGAACCATTTTGGTTGGCAAAATGTACAAACTTTCTTGGTAAAAGCTTCCGTTGCCTTAAAATGACTCTGGCTATCAATATTTGGCCTACTTGTCGTGATTTGTTCAAGAAAACGGCGTCACAATCGTGAATTCGGAAGTGCCAATCTGCACGTCCTGCGGCAGCATTTTGTGGAACCGCAAGATGTGTTGGCACACCCGCCGTGCGTCGGTTTGCAAGTGGTGGTGGATTACAAAGCTTAACTTTTTGTCTGCCAAAAGTTGGCGATTTGCGGCATCTAAATCATGGGCAGCGAAGGCTTTGATGACGCGGTTTGAATATTGAAAAGCCGCAAGGATCGCGCGGTTCCCACCACCGGGGGAATATACGGCGCGAATGTGCGGATGGTCTTCCAGGGCAGCTTGGACCAGGGTTTGTGTTGGCATGTTGAGGCCCGCACCATCGGTTATTCGATGTACCGGATTATCCGGAAAGAATTGTGCCATCGCGCGGGCAAATCCCTGCGCCCGCAAGTCTTCACCCATGAATTCCTTTTGGGATTGCACCAGCAAAATTCCATCGCCCCGGTCCAGCATTTTGCCCAAAAGCCAAGCTGCTGAAGCCCCGGCCCGGGCATTGTCCATGCCCACATACGCCAGCCGATTGGGGCTGGATACGTCTGTGGCCAGGGTGACAACAGGGATATTCTGGCCGGCCAAATGTGCCACCATATCATTTACCTGTTGGGTATCCCGTGCCTTAAGAAGGACCCCATGGCTGCCCCTTTTGGCAATTGCCTTCAGCGTTTCGCATAGATCATTGTTGGCAAAAACTTGGCCTGTATGAAAACGTGCCCGAAAGCTGGCTGGGCGCATGGTGGGCAATTCCCGGTCCAAGGCGTGCCGCACAGCTTTGGTAAAGCGGTCCGGCGCTTCCATCACCACATCAATCGCGAAACTGCGCGATGTCCGCCCTTGGCTTGTATATTGCGCGTCCAGATCAGCGATGGCCGCTTCAACCCGGTGTTTTGTGCGCGCGTGAACGTGGCTTCGTCCGTGGATCACGCGATCCACAGTGGCCAGACTTACGCCAGCTTGGAACGCGATTTCTTTAAGAGAATGCTTGGTGGTCATGAGTCATTTTGAGGTGTTTTTGAGGTGATTTTCAACCCACGCATTTGATTGCCCCCGTAGGATCTTTGCAACCAATCAAAGGATTTCCCCATGTCCCCGCGCGACGATTCCCCAGCCAACCCATCCTCCACGGCTGATTTTGAACGCTTTAAGACCCAAGTTTCGCAAACCACTGCACCAAATTCTGTGCCCAATGCCTCGGAAATTGCCAAAAACATCCCGATCTACCAAGGCGAGATGGTCGCTTCCGCCGCAAATGACCCGGCACGCCGCAAAGAACTGTTGTTGGAATGGGGGGCAGTGTTTCTGTCTGGCCCCGGCGCACTGGTGATCAAGGGTGCAATTTCGGATGTGGGAATCGTGGATCGCGCAACAGAGTTGTTTGAAAAAATCATTCAAGAACAACGTGGTACGGGGCAAGGTGGGGGGGATCACTTTGCCAAACCCGGCGCGAATGACCGTATTTGGAATGCGATCGAAAAGCACTGTTTGCAGGATCCGGAAAATTTTGCGGACTATTATGCCAGTGATGCATTCGCCATGGCCTGTCTGGCTTGGTTGGGCCCCGCATACACAGTGACTGCCCAGGTGAACCGTGTGAACCCAGGGGGCAACGCCCAAGTGCCCCATCGCGATTACCATCTTGGATTTATGACCCCTGACCAAATTGACCAATATCCCCAGCATATCCATCAAACGTCTGCACAGTTGACGTTGCAGGGCGCCATCGCCCATTGCGACATGCCTGTTGAAAGCGGCACAACGATGATGTTGCCGTTTTCGCAGATATTCGAAGATGGGTATCGCCAGTTTGTGCAGGCCGCATTCCAGGATTACTTTGCACAACATTCTGTGCAGCTGCCCTTGTCCAAGGGCGACATGTTGTTTTTTAACCCTGCGTTGATGCATGGCGCTGGGGACAACGTTACACCGGATATCTTCCGAATGGCGAACCTGGTGCAAATCTCCTCGGCCTTTGGCAGGCCAATGGAAGCGATGAACACCAATGACATGGTGGCTGCGCTTTACCCGGTTTTGGCAGGGCAACCGGTAACGCGTGCTGTGGAAAATGCTGTGGCTGCCGCAACAGACGGTTATCCCTTCCCATCGAACTTGGACACCGACCCAGCAACGGGCGGCTTGGCCCCAAAATCACAACGCGCACGCGTTTTGGACGCTTTGAAATCGGCTGACAAGGATAGCGATGTTCAGGAAATGTTGGTGGCTTATTCTGCCGCAAGACTGGGCAAATAAGTTTGGCATTCTGCGGCGAATATCGCCGCAGAAAACTGTACAAAACCAGAAGGTTAGCGGCGCAGGCCCAAACGTTTGATCAGGTCTGTGTAACGCTTTTCTTCTTTTGCTTTCAGGTAGTCCAGCAACTTACGGCGCAGGGCCACCATCTTCAGCAACCCGCGACGACCGTGGTTGTCTTTTTTGTGGGTTTTGAAGTGTTCTGTCAGTGTCGCAATGCGTGAGCTCA
Organism: Planktomarina sp.; assembly: GCA_020629775.1. Classification (GTDB taxonomy): domain Bacteria; phylum Pseudomonadota; class Alphaproteobacteria; order Rhodobacterales; family Rhodobacteraceae; genus Planktomarina. Next base: position 13,604 of record JAHDCP010000047.1, on the reverse strand, counting down.
GAATGGCGATTTGAACTTCAGGCGAACCAGTGTCGCCTTCTTTCGTGCCAAATTCTTTCATGACGCGTGCTTTTTCTTCAGGTGTAATCGACATCGGGGTCTCCTTATTGGTTAAAGGTGATGGCGCAAGCCGGGATGTCGTCCAGCAGGGCCCATGGAGGTGTGTTGCAAGCAACATGCCGCACTTAGTCCGAATCGTCAGGCTTGTGAAGACCTGAGTTTGCACAGTGGATTTTTAAGATTTTTGAACAATGCCATGGGATTATCCCACAAAACTGAAGTAAGTTTGGTGTTCCCACCCCAATTGTTTCCAATTTTATATTCTGCCTTGCGACTTTTTGCCGAAATTGAAAGCAAAGAAGATCCGCGTTTGTGGCGTGCCCTCGGCGGGCTACACCAGCCTAACTTTTGGAGGCGCAGGCTATGGGTATCGAATTTCTTCCTTTCCTTTTGTTTTTGATGTTAGGCGGACTGGCCTCTGGCGACGGGGATGTCGAAACAAATAACGGGTCAGATGATGATGCAGTTTCCGGCAGCGCAGATGACACCGTTTCTGTGCCATCCGGAGATGATAGCGTCGATGCCGGATCCGCAGATGATTCCTTGATCCGCAGCGGTACTGCTGGTGATGACTCTCTGTCCAGCGACGCGGGCGATGACACTTTGTCCGGACTGTTGGGCGATGACACACTGACATCGGGTGTCGGCAACGATGAACTTTTCGGTGGGGCTGGCCTGGATTTTCTTACGGCAGGGTCCGGTGACGACAGTGCTTATGGCCAATCCGGTGACGATATCCTGAGCGGCGGCGCGGGGGCCGATGAATTGTTTGGTGGTGAAGGTGCAGATTTCTTTGGCGCGGATGCTGGTGACGATTCCTTGTACGGCGAAGCCGGGGATGATTCCTTGGGCGGCGGTGCAGACGACGATTTGATCTATGGTGGCTTGGGCAACGATGTGTTCGTTGCTGATACTGGGAATGATGTTTTGTTTGGTGGTTCGGGCGATGACCGATTGTCCGCAGAACAAGGCAACGACCTTGTTCAGACCGGCGAAGGCCAAGATACTGCTTATGGCGGCGACGGCGATGATCAACTTCTGGCGTCGGGAACAACTGGTTCAAAACTGCTGGATGGCGGGGAAGGCAAGGATACGCTGGTGGGTGGATCTGGCGATGACAATCTTTATGGCGGTGATCGCGGTGATATTTTGGTTGGTGGTGCCGGCGCGGATGCTTTGAACGGTGGTGACGGCGACGATCAACTGTTTGCTGTGCATCAATCTGGTGATGCAACGGTTGCCGCGGCGATGGACACATTGTCAGGCGAAGATGGTGATGACACGTTAGTGTTGAATGATGTTGCGGCTGGTGCAGCCGCGTTCGGCGGCGACGGTGACGATTCTATTGTCACAAACAGTGCAATCAGTGCCGAAGGCGGACGCGGAAGTGATGCCGTGACTGCGTCAGATGTGGGGATTGTGGCCCGGGGCGGTGATGGTGACGACACCATCACTGGTGGACCGATGGGCGCGAACGAGATTAGCGGCGATGCCGATGACGACCTTCTGTATGGCGGGGCAGGGGACGATACCATTGTTGGTGGTGATGATTTGGACACCGTTTTTGGTTTGGCAGGAAATGATGCGATTGACGGCGCGGACCAATTTGCTGACGTGATCGACGGCGGTGACGGAAGCGATTTTATTTTGATGGATGGTTTTGACCAGGTCACCACGGGCACAGGCGCAGATACGCTGCAAGCGGTATTGGATATGGCCGATGGTCAAGAGGCAGAAACATATTCGCGAATAGAAGATTTTGATCCCGGTGAAGACGGGTTGATCATCTCGCTCAACCCGGATGATTTTGATCCTGATACCGCCGCCGTCCAGGTTTTACCTGGCACAATTGAAGGTGAGTATCTGTTCTATGTCGGCGAAACGCAGCTGCCGATCGTTGTGGTGTCTGCGGTTGCGATTACTGAAGATGATTTCCAAGCCGTGTTCCGCGAAGCAACAGAAACCGATGCCGATGATACAATCCCTGGCGATGACGGCGACGAAAACACGGGCGATGATGATTCAACTGGCGGGGATGATACCGTCGCGCCTTAATCAGGCGTCGGATGCCAGAACGACAATATCGGTCAATGTGGGTACATGGTCGCCGGTGAACTGAGCGACCATGATCCCATTTGCATAAAGCGATGTGGCCCCATTTTCTGCAGTTTCTATCGACAGTTCTGCATTTTGCGCATCTGCGAGGGTTATGACAATCGCATCTTCGCTGGGATCAAAGTCCGATACCTGAGGGGCGGCGCCATTGTGGGCTGCTAAATGGAACTCGTCAGCCCCTTCGCCGCCGTGAACAAAATCATGCCCAACAGCAAACAACGTGTCATCGCCGGCACCACCATTGAGAAAATCAATCTGACTTGCACTGGTGCGCCCATCCACCAGATCATTGCCTTCCCCGCCGAACAGAACATCTGTGCCTTCATCCGCAATAAGAAGGTCATTTCCGAACCCACCATTTAAGCGGTCATCGCCGCTGCCACCGGAAAGTGTGTCCTGGTTCATACCCCCTTCAAGGCTGTCGGAACCTTCGCCACCGAACAGTTCGTCATTCCCGAGACCACCGGCCAAAATGTCTTCACCATCTGACCCAACAACTTGGTCATCGCCAGATCCGCCATTAAGGGCGTCATCCCCGTCACCGCCGTTGATATAATCATGACCTGCATGACCGTAAGCGATGTCTGCGCCGCCATAGCCATAAATGTGATCGTCGCCATCGCGACCGCCAAGCTCATCAACACCACGGGTGCCGTCCAACCAGTTGTCTTCAAAGGTGCCAGCTACGGTGTCGCCTTCATCTTCAAAGCCGGTAAATTCCTCCGCTTCTTCTTGGGTGCTGAAATCACTTTCATCAAAAAAGCCCATGGTGCGGTCGCCGTGTTCTGCGCCATCCTCTTCGTCCGGCGCGGCTGTATCTTGGGGGTCTTCATCTGGGCTGTCATCGCCCATGAGCAGCGATGTCAGCATCATAACTGATGCCAAGCTGAAAAGCGCCAACATAGCTTGATCCTTCATACACCAAGGCGCATTGGTACCCTGTATGCGATGAAACTGGGAACGAAATCCTGAACTATGGTTACCAAATCGCGTTTAACGCTGGCGCAGGTTTAATCAATTTTGATTTGATTGAATTTGGTCTGCAATTTGTGCTGCCCAGTCTCCCAAAACTGGAATGAAGTTCATTCCGCTTAAGAAATAGGCCACTGCGGAAACCAAAATCGTGGCCCCCATGACGGATCCCAAACCAAATGCCAAGCCGCGTAGGACTTGATAAAAAATCATCCGCAAAATGGTTGCATTATTCACAAGGTAGCTGTGTCGATTTAGGCGCTTAACCTCGATCAACAAATCGGCCAACGGATCGGGCTTTTTCTCACTCATTCACATCGCTACCTTTGAAAAATGGTATGAACTCATCCAGCACAGCGTCTGGGTTTTCTTCGGGGATGAAATGCCCAGCTGCGCAGGTGGAACCTGTCACAAACTGCGCCCAGTTTCGCCAAACGCTTGTGGGGTCGCCACTGCTGGCAGGGAATCCATTTTGTGCGCAAAGGACATGAACCGGGACATCGATTTTGCGACCCGCCTGCGTGTCTGCGTCATCGATCTGTCGGTCTGTTGTTGCGCCAGCACGATAATCAGCACACATGGCATGGGCGCGTTTTGGATCTGCCATTTGTGATTGATACGCATCCAATGCCCCATCAAAAGGCACCAGATTTTTTCCCAGTGTCCAGCTTTGCAAAGTCCACCGCGCGTATCCCGCGGCATCTGCAGATATCATCTGTTCTGGCAAAGGATTGGGTTGGGCCAGGAAGGTCCAGTGATATGCTTTCATCGCTAATTCGGCATTCCAAGACTGCCAGAACGACCCCGTTGGAACAATTTCGATAATGCCAATCTTTGCCACGCGCTTTGGATGATCCAACGCCAATCGATACGTCACGCGGGCGCCCCGATCATGGCCAAGAATATTGGCTTTTGGCAGGTCCAACCGATCCATCAGTGCGATGATATCTTTTGCCATTGTTCGTTTGGAATATGTTTGGTGATCAACATCATCTGGCGGCGCGTCCGATGCCCCATATCCCCTTAGATCTGGAACGATCACATCAAAATTTTGGGCAAGCTTTGGCGCCACATAGCGCCAACACAGGTGATTTTCTGGATACCCATGCAACAAGATTAGTGGCGTTCCTTGACCGCCGCGGTGAACGGACAAATGAATCCCATTCACGGGCACCATCTGATGGGTGAAGCCCTTAAGCATGCCATTCCTCTGGTTGTTGCGCGTATGCGATATACAAAGGATGCTTTGGATGCCCCGCCTTAGATAATCCAAGGTGGAAAATCGGTTTACCGCTGGCGCGCAAAACGCTTTCCACTGCCAAGCCGCGATTCAGGTGTTCCCCGTGGGTGCCCCAAGCTGCAAGAACGGTATCCGCCCACTGGCAACTCTGCGCAATGGCATCATCGTTTTCTGGACCTATGGGATCAGAAGACGCGCGCATTTTTTTGGGGTCGGTATCGCGCCAGGCAAAAATGTTTGTGACACGGAATGCCCCATATCCCAGTGCCCGCGCCCGGCGTTCGCACCGTTCCACTGTTGGATCATTTTGCACTTCAGTGGCCGTTGACGGGTTCAACATCACAAACAAGATCCGCCCACTGGCGGGATCCCATTCCCGGGTCAACAAGTAACGATATTTTTCGCAGTCGGAATAGACAGCAGTTGAAGGTGCATCGCCCTTGGTATGGGTGCGTGTGATCATAGGCGTTACTTTGGTGCAGCAAGCAATGCCATGCAAGCGGTGCTAAAGATTGAACACGCGGGACGGATGAAATTCACCACCTTTGAATTTTCCAATCCCTAAGGGGATGCCATCATGGCTGATCCAAACATCATCCCCATATTCTGCATCACCAAAACAAACGGCAGGATTTCCGTTTTTGATTTTTGCTGCGCCCTGGGCCGTGGTGGTGGTGGCAATTACATTTTGCAAACCAACTTCCAATGGTTGCAAATATTGGTCGATTTCGTCGGACTTCGCGAATGCCTCTATCTGTTCCAAAGTGACAGATTCGTCCAAATTAAACGGACCTGACCAGGTTCGGCGCAGGGATAAAACATGCCCTAAACACCCCAAAGTTTCCCCTAAATCACGTGCAATGGATCGGACATATCCGCCTTTGCCGCACACCATTTCTAAAACGGCTGTGTCATCATCTGGGCGGTCCAACATCACCAAACTGTCCATAAACAAAGGGCGGGGTTCAAGGGTGACATCTTCGCCCCCACGAGCCAAAGCATAAGCCCGCTGGCCGTCAACTTTTACAGCTGAATACTTGGGTGGAACCTGTTCGATGTCTCCAATGAATTTCTGCAAACTATCGATGATTTGTTCATCAGTGGGGCGGTTGGGCGATTGGGCGATGATTTCGCCTTCCGCATCATCGGTATTGGTGGCTGCCCCAAAGCGCATCACAAATTCATATGCTTTCAGTGAATCCGTTATGTAAGGCACTGTCTTGGTCGCTTCACCCAAAGCCACGGCCAACAGGCCTGTTGCTGCAGGGTCCAACGTGCCTGCGTGCCCGGCTTTTTGCGCATCAAATGCCCAGCGGACTTTATTCACGACCGCCGAGCTTGTAGGGCCAGCCGGTTTGTCGATAATGACCCAGCCCGAAATGTTGCGACCTTTGCGGCGTCTGCCCATGGGAACGTCCTCAAGAAATTTCAGTGATGTCCGCTATGATAGGGCGGGTCGTCGGTCAATCTGTAATGGCAACGATGGGTCCCATTAGGGCCCCAAAATCCCGCCGTCGTAACTGTGGTGCATATATTCGCGAGACACGACCATCAAAATACAATGCATTGGGCAGTCCCTGGTTGTCCCGAAACAAGCGGGCAAACGTGTGGAAGTTTACAGGTTCATTCGAAATAGCAAATACCACCCGGGTGCCGTCAGCAGAGGTTCCGACGCCGTTGCGGATATTCAGGAAGTCAGAGCCCTTTATAAACCGCGGATGCAAAGCGCCGTCGATGACAAGCATGGGCCCCGATTGACTGGCATGGATACACTCAGGCGCTGTCTTCACAAAATTCAGCGTTTCAAAAACATCCACGCGGTTGGCTTGAACGCAGAAAACCCCGTTTGGGACCATGCCAAAATTGCCAGGTCCTGCGGATGTTATTATCCGCATGGACTGATCGCCGTCTTCAACATAATGTCCCACGGGGCGGCGGTCGTTGTGATACATGCCAGCATTCATGGCAAAGATCACATTTTCCGGAAGGCGCGAAAATTGGCCAATGGGTTTTCCGTCCTCATGCAGGTGAAACAACCGAATTTTGTCGTTGGCCGTGTCCGCTTCGCAAACAGAAAAGGACGCCCCTTCGAATTCAACATTTTGGCAGTCCAACGCTTTGACGGGCAAGCCAAGCGCCATTAACAGAAGACTAATCCGCCAGATCACGCTTCACCTCGTCGCGGGAAAAAAGTTCTCGGGTGTCATCCATCCGATCAAAGGTTTCATCAATTCTAAACCTAAGGTCTGGAGTAAATTTGAGGGCAGATTTTTTGCCGATTACCCGGCGGATTTCACCTTTGTTTCTGGCCAAAGCAACCACGGCATCCTGTGGGTTATTGCCCCCCAAAGGCATTATATAAGCCGTGGCAATTTTCAGGTCAGGTGAGGTGATGACCTCTGAAATGGTAATCGACATGCGCCCCAGGTCTGGGTCGTGAATGTCGCCACGCGCCAACACATCTGCCAATGTGCGGCGGATCAATTCGCCTACGCGCAACTGTCTTTGTGATGGACCGTCGCCATCATGAAACTTGTTCTTTCCCATGTTCTGCACATAGGGCGTCTGGGCAAATGTTTGCAAGTGCCGATGCGTTGCGCCAGAAGCAACACTGAAAAAGGAGATCACATATGACTGACCTTCCAGGTATTGCCATCACCGGCATCAGCGGGCGCATGGGGCAAATGTTGCTCAAAACTGTTCAAGACAGTGATGTCGTAAAATTGGCCGGCGCTGTTGAGCGTGAAGGCCACGAATGGGTGGGCCAAGACGTTGGAACAGCAAGTGGTGGTGCCCCGGTGGGTGTTGTTGTCACGGATGATCCCGTGGTTGCCTTTGCCAACGCGCAAGCGGTGATCGATTTCACCAGCCCGACAGCAACTTTGGGGTTCGCTGAAATCGCGGCGCAAGCCCGAGCGGTGCATGTAATCGGCACCACCGGCATGACCGATGATGAAATCGCAAAATTGGAACCGGCCAGTCGGCACGCAGTGATTGTGCGTGCAGGAAACATGTCTCTGGGCGTTAATCTATTGACGCAATTGACCAAAAAGGTTGCCGCCGCCTTGGACGAAGATTTTGATATCGAAGTAATTGAAGCACATCATCACCACAAAGTTGATGCCCCTTCTGGGACGGCATTGATGCTTGGTGAGGCAGCGGCTGAAGGGCGTGGTGTGAAATTGGCGGATGTCCGTGACAGCGGCCGCGACGGCATAACCGGTGCACGCAAACGCGGTGACATTGGCTTCACAGCCATCCGTGGCGGTGACATCGTAGGTGAACATGATGTGCTTTTTGCCGCTGCGGGCGAACGGATCACCTTGCGCCACGTTGCAACGGATCGTGCGATTTTTGCGCGCGGCGCGTTGAAGGCCGCACTTTGGGGCTTGGATAAAAAGCCCGGGGAATATGATATGTTGGATGTTCTTGGTCTCTGAAGGTCCCGATTTTGTGAAGAATGTTACTGGTTTCAAAGTTTAGGCGTATTATGTTTCTGGGCTTAGGAGATATATTATGGCTCGAGTACTCTTAACGATTTGCTTGTTTTTGGTGGCCAGCGCGGCATCTGCCATGACACCAATCAAAGACGAAAATGAATTTCGGCGGCTTGTAACCAACAAAACCCTGGTGTTGCGCCTTTATACAATCAAGTTGAACGTTCTCGATGACGGGTCAATTGAAGGTTCAGCTTTGGCGCGGAAAGTTACCGGGCGCTGGAACTGGATCGATGGTTATTTTTGTCGCGATATGAAATGGGGCAGCCGCGAAATCCCATATAATTGCCAATTGGTCGAATATAATGGGACAGAAATGCGGTTCACCACCGACAAAGGTGCCGGTGACAGCGCCGATTTCGTCTTGCAATAACTTTCAAAAATCGACGGCGATGCCTTTGCGTTCCCAATCGCCAAAGCGCACGGGTTCAGGCCCGTCGCGCCCTCCATGCTCTGTCGGCAAAGCAGCCAAATCTTCAGCTTTGCGGCGTGCTTCCGCCTCTGCCAGGGCACGTTTTGCAGCTTCGGGCAATTCTGTTTTGTTGTCATCGCTCATATCCCTGATATAGCCACCAAAACCCCAAACGCCAAGGAGGGCGCGCGTGGCGAAACCAAAATCTTCCCCCGTGAACCCCATCCGCAAGGAAGCTTGGCGTTTGTTGGACGGTGTGATCATCGGCCAAACGGTGTTGCCCGATCTTCTGACCATGCATCAACACCAGTCTTTGGAACCCGCTCAACGGGCTGAAGCATTGCGTTTGGCGACGGCAACTTTGCGATTTGCGGACAGGGCTGATTGGGCATTGAAGCCTTTTCTGACACGGCTGCCCCACGACACCATTCGCAATCTGTTGCGGCTTGGTGTGGTGGAAGTTTGCGGCGAAGGTGCGCCTGCCCATGCTGTGGTCCATGATCTTGTGGCACTGGCAGGCCGATCCAACCGGACCGCTGGGCATAAAGGAATGGTTAACGCCGTTTTGCGCCGGGCGATAGAAAAGCTAGAAGGAAATTGGGACAAGGCCCCAATCCCAAAAACAGAAAAATGGCTTCGCAAACCTTTGGCTGCCGCATATGGGAATTCCGTTCTTCAAGGGATTGAGCGTGCCCACAGCCAGGGTCCAGCGTTGGATTTAACGGCTAAATCAGAACCCGCGCTTTGGGCTGAAAAACTGGGGGGCACACTTTTGCCCAGTGGCACGGTCCGGTTGCCTTCGGGTGGTCGCGTGACAGGACTGCCGGGCTTTGATGATGGGGCCTGGTGGGTGCAGGACGCTGCCTCTGCCATGCCGCTTGCCAGTTTGGATATTTCTAAAGGTGTCACGGCGCTGGATCTTTGCGCAGCCCCAGGTGGCAAAACCATGCAAATGGCCGCCGCGGGCGCATCGGTGACTGCCGTGGACGTGTCCGATGTTCGTTTGGGGCGCGTATCAGAAAACTTAGACAGGATTGGGTTGACCGCAGAAATCGTGACCTCCGATGCGTTGCAGTTCAAAGGCGGTCCCTTTGATGTTGTGGTGTTGGATGCGCCGTGTTCTGCCACTGGTACCATTCGGCGCCACCCCGATCTGCCCTTTGCACGTGACGGCGCGGAAATCGGTTTCTTAATCGAACAACAGGCCCGGTTTTTGGACCATGCTGCAAAGTTGGTGGCCCCGGGGGGCACTTTGGTATTTTGCACTTGTTCGCTTTTGCCTGACGAAGGTGAAGTTCAAGTTGAAGAATTTTTGGCAAGGAACAAAGCGTTCAACGCCCAGGACCCCGTTGGTGATTGGATAGACCCCGAATGGAAGACGCAGGAGGGGGGCGTGCGTTTGCGGCCAGACTATTGGGGCGATCAAGGCGGAATGGATGGCTTCTATTTTGCCCATTTGAGGCGCACACTGGCTTAAAAGCTGGGTGACAGATGGGAGCGGGGTTCCTATCTTACACCCAATCGATTGCTGAAAATGGGTAAATATGCCTCTGCCTTTGAGTGTTCCAAAGCCAAACTTTCTGCGTAGCGTCATCACTAAATGGCAAGTGGCACAATCCAGGGCCCGAGCTCGGGATGTTCAATTTTGCGTTGTGCCTGAACCAAGAACAGTCGGTGATTTCACGCGTGGACATGGATTATGCAATGGCAAGCTGACCACAACGGGTTTTGAGGCGTCTTTTGGGGATGGATCAATCTGGGATATTCCCGGGACACCCACCTTGGTGACGGCACAATTGCATCGCTTCGAGTGGCTGGACGATTTGGCCACCTATGGAGATAAACGCGCCCGTTCCTTGGCGCGGCGATCCCAAAGCGAATGGATTGAGAAATTTGGATCTGGGGATGTATTAGCTTGGCAACCTGCAACCGTCGCTTACCGCCTTCTGCGTTGGATTAATCATTCTGCGTTTACGGGGCTTACAGGTTCTGATCCGGACCAAGATGCCATTTCTTCGATCGGACAACACATCGCGTTTTTGCGTAAATTCTGGTCAAAATCTGCTGCGGGCTTTGATCGCGCTGTGGCACTGACCGGCCTCATTTGCGCAGAAATGTCCACGGGCAAAACCGTATCCAGTTTAGAAAACCGATTTGCGGCCTTAGACAAAGAAATTTCTCGTTGTTTGACGCCCGACGGGGCCGTGCGGTCCCGAAACCCTGAAGAATTGGCGGAAGTGTTAACGCTGTTGGCTTGGGTATTTCGGGCCTGCGATGACTTGAATGCCGTTCCACCCGAAGATCTTTGTGAAAAGGCAGAAACCATCGGCCCTGTATTGCGGGCGTTGCGTCATGGCGACGGGTCTTTGGCAAGGTTTCATGGCGGATCGCGTGGTGCCGAAGGACAGCTTGATACGGCGCTGGCTTTCGCCGGCGTTCGGGCTGAGACCCCTTTGGAAGATGCGATGGGCTTTACAAGGCTAACCTCGGGTGCTTCCAGCATTTTGTTAGACACGGCGGCCCCTGCCAACGGGGCGTTGTCCAATTTGGCCCACGCATCCACAGGCGCAATGGAGATGAATTATCGGTCTTCACCCATTATCGTATCCTGCGGTTCTGCGCTGGGGTTTGACCCAGATTTCGCGATGGAGGCGCGTGCAACAGATGGGCATTCGACTCTGATCTTAGAGCGGCAAAGCACAGCAAGTTTTGTGGATTTGACTGACATAAATTCATGCATTTCTTCGGGACCAACAGACATACCGTTCAAACGCACCCGGGCGATCGATGGGATGCGCGTACAGGTTGGGCATAATGCCTATCTAAAAGATTTTGGAGTTATGCATGCACGTACGTTGGATCTGACGACTACAGGTACTGGTTTGGTGGGCGAAGACATGTTGGTGGCCCAAGGCGAAACAGAAGAAGCTGCTTTCCAAGCGGCGAAGTCAAAGTTGGGTCGTGATTTGAATTGTGTGATCCGGTTCCATCTTCATCCCGAAGTCAAACCAGTTCTCAATGTCGAAAAGGGCGCTGTCGATTTGCACTTGGATTCGGGGCAGATGTGGACCTTCAGTCACGATGGATATTCTGCAGTGTCGTTAGAACACAGTCTATATTTTCAACAAGCACTGCCGGAGCCGCGGGTAACCCAGCAGATTGTCATGTCGTTTCTTGTGTCAAAACCGATCAGCAGGGTGCGGTGGTCCCTGGTCAAATCAAGCGTGGCATCGTAAACGGCCCGCACATCATCACAAGGGAATTCCATGACCGATCTTATCCCCATCCGCCGGGCCCTGATCTCTGTTTCTGACAAAACTCGGTTGGTGGAACTTGCCAGCGCATTGGCTGATAAAGGGGTTGAGCTTGTATCGACCGGGGGCACCGCTTCTGCATTGCGCGACGCAGGTTTAAAAGTGCAAGACGTGTCGGACCTGACTGGGTTTCCAGAAATGATGGATGGCCGCGTCAAAACTCTGCACCCTGGGGTGCACGGTGGTTTGTTGGCGTTGCGGGATGCAGATGATCATTTGGCTTCAATGAAAGACCATTCGATTCAAACCATCGATTTGTTGATCGTGAATTTGTATCCGTTTGAAGCCACAGTGGCGGCGGGCGCTGAACCTGACGCGATCATTGAAAATATTGATATTGGCGGTCCAGCCATGGTGCGTTCTGCCGCAAAGAACCATCGTTTTGTAAGCATAGTAACGGACATTGAAGACTATGACCCCTTGATGAATCAACTGGCGGAAAATGATGGTTCAACCACGCTGGCGTTCCGCCAGTCTTTGGCGTTGACTGCGTTTTCGCGCACGGCCGCGTATGATGCAGCCGTGTCCGGTTGGATGGCGTCCCATTTGGGGGAAACGGCCCGACGCGTTTCTTTTGCGGGCAAGCTGGCGCAAACTTTGCGGTATGGTGAAAATCCGCACCAAACAGCGGCCTTTTACACAGATGGCTCTGACCGCCCCAGCATTGCCACCGCCCAGCAGTTGCAGGGCAAAGAGTTATCTTTCAACAACATCAATGACACTGATGCTGCGTTTGAACTGGTTTTAGAATTTGCGCCTTCGGGCGGGCCAGCATGTGCGATCATCAAACATGCCAATCCTTGCGGTGTTGCCAAGGGTGCAACAATGCAAGAGGCTTACCAAGCCGCATTCAACTGCGATCGCACCAGCGCCTTTGGTGGAATCATTGCATTTAACCAGCCCTTGGATGGCCCAACAGCAGAAGAGATTACTGAAATCTTCACTGAGGTGGTTATTGCACCAGGAGCAGACGACGCGGCCAAGGCGATCTTTGCAAAAAAGAAAAACTTGCGGTTGTTGGTAACAAGCGGTCTGCCTGATGTGTCTGTGCCGTCGCAGACTGTGCGCCAAGTTGCAGGCGGATTATTGGTGCAGGACCGGGATGTTGGGCACATTGCAGCAGGTGATTTGCAAACTGTCACGAAACGCGCGCCGACCGATGCTGAATTGGCTGACATGCTTTTCGCATGGCAGGTTGCAAAGCATGTCAAATCCAACGCGATTGTTTACGCGAAAGACCGGGCCACTGTGGGGATTGGGGCAGGACAAATGAGCCGTGTCGACAGCACCCGCATTGCGGCGCGCAAATCACAAGACATGGCAGACGCGATGGGACTGGATACGCCATTAACGCAAGGGTCCGTCGTTGCGTCTGACGCATTTTTCCCATTCGCGGATGGGTTGACCACAGCGGCAGAAGCCGGCGCCACTGCGCTTATTCAACCGGGTGGATCCATGCGCGATGAAGAAGTCATTGCAGCAGCAGATGAATTGGGGTTGGCCATGGTGTTCACCAGCATGCGCCACTTTAGGCACTGATATGCGATTGCCTTTCTTTCTTGCGGCCCTGGCGGCGTTGGCCATTGATCAACTGTCGAAATGGTACGTTGTGGTCCAATTGGGGCTGGAAAAATTTCAGGTGATGGAAATTTGGCCAGGGTTCATTTCATTCATTAAAGGTGAAAACGACGGCATCAACTTCGGAATTCTGGGTGGTCTTGGCCAATGGGTCTTTATTGCTTTGGCCTTGGTTATTTGCGTGATCTTGATCGTCTGGGTTCGTAAAGATCCGCGCAAAATCGCACATGTCTTCGTGGGGCTTATTGTTGGCGGCGCTTTGGGCAATGTTGTTGACCGTTTGATGTTTGGTCATGTGGTGGACTTTTTGAATGTCACATGCTGTGGAATCGTAAATCCTTTTGTCTTCAATTTGGCGGATGTCGCCGTTTTTGCAGGGGCCATTGGACTGGTCGTTTTTGTTGGTGACAGAAAGA
>JAHDCP010000046.1 GCA_020629775.1 Planktomarina sp. | reverse complement strand
AATCCCCGCCTCCGGCCTGACATGCCCAGCATTGCCAGCAACCGGCCTGGCCCCAACAGACAGCATCACATGTACTGGGCTTTATACAGTCACCGCAGGGGATGCAGCGGTTGGAACCGTGACGAACATTGCCACCGCAAGCGATGGCAATGTGGTATCCAACCAAGACGATGAAAAGGTACCGACAAACGCACCGAATGCGCTGACCCTGGTGAAGGTGCAGGAACCCGCTGGCCAAAGTTTTGACGCGGTTGGCGATGTGCTGACGTACAAGTACACCATCAGCAACACGGGCATGGCCCCGTTTGTGGATGAGTTGACCATTGTTGATGACAAGATCGGCACGATCAGCTGCTTCACGCCGCCCGCGGGCACCGCATTCAACCCCGGTGACGTTGTGGATTGTACGGCCAGTTACACCGTGACCCAGGCCGATTTGGATGAAGGCGAAGTGGTGAACGTGGCTGTGGCCAATTCCACCTTTGCGCCTGGTGATCCAGCCACTTCGACCGAAGTGTATTCCAACACTGATGATGAAACCATCACAGGTGATGTGGAAGCCAAATTGGAACTGGCCAAGGATGTGTCGGCGGGCCCTGATCCGGCTGCTTTGGGGGATGTGCTGACGTACACCATCACCGCCACCAATACGGGCAACCAGACCCTGACCAACGTGGGAATTTCTGACCCAATGTTGCCGGGCATGACCTGCGATGTTGCAGCCCCCGTTACGTTGCTGCCGACCGAAGTGCTGACCTGCACGGGCACATACACCGTGACCCAGGCTGATGTGGATGCCCAAGTGTTGACCAACACGGCAAGCGGCACGGGCACGGATCCCGATGGCGGCACGCAAACGCCAGACGCCACGGATGAACATCCGCTTGTGGTTGCTGTTCCGGCCATTTCTGTGGTCAAAGCCATCACGCCGAACCCAGGTTCTGCGCCAGCCTATACCGTTCCTGGCGATGACGTGGTGTTCACCATCACGGTGCAAAACACGGGCAACGTGACACTGACATCTGTTGCTGTGACCGACGATATGGTTCCCGGCACGTGTACCGTTGGGCCGCTGATCCCAGGGGCCAGCGATGCAACCTGTTCGTTTACATACACCGTAACCCAGGCAGATATTGATGCGGGTTCATTTGACAACACCGCCACGGGTGTTGGCACCCCGGCCAGTGATGATCCGGCCGTTGAGGATGACAGCACCATTCCCGTGCAAGGGCCGCCTGCCAATCCTTTGTTGGCTTTGGAAAAGACCACCACCCACGCGGATTATGCCACGGCGGGTCAGGTTCTGACCTATGATTACAAAGTCACCAACGCGGGCAATGTCACATTGCTGACGCCCATCAGTGTGACGGACGATAAGATCGGTACGTTTACCTGTGGCACACTTCCGGTCGGTGGTTTGGCACCGAGTGCTTTTGTCACCTGTTCGGCGAATTACACCGTGTTGCAATCCGATGTTGATACAGGATCGCTGACCAACATTGCGACGGCGGACAATGATGAAGCCCCAGTGTCCAACACTGATACGGTAACATTGGATGCTGTGCGGGATTCCATGATTGAATTGGTGAAAACCCCATCGATCGCGTCGAACGCGAAGGTGGGTGATGTGATCACATACACCTATGCTGTGACGAATTCGGGCAATACAACGTTGACGAATGTCACCATGGCGGACACGCACACCAGTGCCACGGCCATCGCGGCCCTGCCGATTGCAGGGGATGTTTTGGCCACGGATAATGGCACAACTGGCGACAGCACGGATGCCGCCGCCAACGGGGTTTGGGACAGCCTGGCCCCCGGTGATGTGGTAAACTTCACCGCGACATACACAGTGACCCAGGCGGATATCGACAGCAATAACGCTTTGGTAAACACGGCAACGGTTACATCCACCAGCCCCGATGGGGTGAACCCAGATGCCACCGATGATGCGTCTGTGACACCAGAAGCGCGTGACCCTGACATGGTGGTCACCAAGTCGATCTCTGCCTTGGAAGGTACAGTGGCAGGTGATCTGGTGACGTTTGAGATTACCATTGCGAACACTGGTAATGTGACACTGGACAGCGTTGTTTTGACCGACACATTGACCGATCTGTCTGGCGCGGTTCTGACCCTGGCGTCTGGGCCTGATTATGTCAGCGGTGACAACCCCCCGACATCCATCTTGGAGGTGGGCGAGACTTGGGTGTTTGAGGCGACATACGCGCTGACCCAGTCTGATATTGATGCGGGCGGCATTCAAAACGTGATCGATGTTGCGGCCAATGACCCGGGCGATACCGCGGTGGAAGGGTCTGACGACACGCAATTGATGATCAACCCTGACCCTTCGATCAATTTGACCAAGGTCATTACGTCGACCACGATTGCTTTGGGTGAAACGGTCACCTTTGAATTGGATGTGGTGAACACGGGCAACGTGACGTTGACGGGCGTTCAAATTTCCAGCGATACATTGACCCGCGCTGACGGTACCGTTTTGGCTTTGACCAGTGGCCCAAGCTGGGTGTCTGCGGATGCAGGATCGTCTGCTGGGATTTTAATCCCGGGCGAGGAAGCGACGTATCAGGCAACATATACTTTGACCCAAGCTGACATTGATGCAGGCGGCATCAACAACACGGCGGTGGCCCAAGGCACACCGCCCACAGGGTCCCCTGTAACAGACACGTCTGACGATGCCGATGATACCGATGGGAACGACAGCGATGATCCAACGACTTTGGACATTCCGGCTGATCCATCCTTGGCGTTGATCAAACAATTGGCCGCCACGGGGCTGACCAGTTTTGACGCTGTGGGTGATGTTGTGGATTACGAATTTGTCGTGACCAACACGGGCAACGTGACCGTCACGGCCCCCATCAGCATTACTGACCCATTGATCACTGGGGCCGGGGGCACCATTGCCTGTCCTGCGCCGCCTTTGGCACCTTTGGCATCCATCACTTGTACAGGCAGTTATGCTGTGACCCAGGCTGATATTGATGCGGGTCAGGTGGACAACACTGCCACAGCCACCGATGGCACCACGACATCCAATCCAGATGATGTGACTGTTCCGGCGGTTCAAACCCCTGACATGGCGTTGACCAAAACGGCTGACGTGATGGAACCCGAAGATTACATCGTGGGGGCCGTGGCCAATTACACTTACGTTGTGACCAACACAGGCAACACGACCCTGACATCGCCCATTACAATCACGGATAACTTGATCCCGGCCAGTGACATCATCTGTCCTGCATATCCGGCGGCGGGTTTGGCACCGGGTGACACGTACACCTGTACAGCCAGTTACACTGTGACCCAAACCGATGTGACCTTGGGCACCGTTACCAACATTGCGGGCGCCAGCGATGGCACCACCACGTCCAACACAGCCGATGAAACCATCCCGAACCAGGGGACCCCATCGCTGAATGTGGACAAGCAAGCTGTGGCTGGATCCACCTTCAATGCCCCAGGCGATGTGTTGGAATACACGTACACCGTGACCAACAACGGCCAGGTGGCGTTTACGCAAGATATCACCATCACGGATGATAAGATCGGCGCATTCCGATGCTGGACCGCGTTGCCGGGTGATCTGGACTTTATCGCTGGCGAAACCACCACCTGTACGGCGCAATACACCGTGACCCAGGCTGACGTGGATGCGGGCGAAGTTGTCAACGATGCCTATGCGCAAACGGACTTCACGGGCACGCCTGTCAGTTCAAATGTTGATACGGTAACTGTAACGGGCGACGAAACCCCATCCATTTCCTTGGACAAAACCGCAGTTCCTGGCAGCTTCAGCTTTGTGGGTGACGTGATTACCTATGACTTTGATGTGGTGAACACTGGCAACCAAACCCTGACGGGCATGGTGGTGACCGATCCGTTGATCCCATCCTTGTCTTGCAGCTTGCCCACAATGGCACCGGGCGACACCCACACTTGTTCTGCGACGTTCACCATTACGCAGGCAGAAATTGATGCAGGGACACTGCTGAACACAGCCGCTGTGACGGCCAATGATCCAAACGGTGATCCCGTGACCGACACGGATGATGTGACGGTGCCTGGCCCCGCCAATGCGCCAGCCCTTGTGCTGACCAAAACCGCCAGCCCATCGCCTTTCGGCGCGGTCGGCAGTGTGGTGACCTATATGTTTGCGGTGGAAAACACCGGCAACGTGACGCTGACGAATGTGGCCGTGTCTGATCCGCTGATCCCAGGGTTCAGCTGTGTGATCCCATCCATTGCGGTGGGAACCACCGATACGTCTTGTTCGGTGCCTTACACTGTTTTGCAATCGGATGTGGATGCGGGCGAGATTATCAACACGGCTTCGGCCACGGGCACAGCGCCCGATGGGTCTGACACCACCGATGACGACACCATCACCACCGATGGTCCAGAACAAAACCCAGCGCTGGAAGCGACCAAAACCTTTGTCACCACGGGCACAGCTGTGGGATCCACCGTGACCTATACGTTGGAGGTTCAAAACACGGGCAATGTGACTTTGGCCAACATTGCGGTTGGGGACACCATGGTGACAAACACAGGCGGCACCACCGCGCTGGACGCACCATTTGCCCTGCAATCGGGTGATGTTGATACAGACAGTTTGTTGGACGTTGGCGAAACGTGGGTTTACACCGCCACCTATACCATCAGCCAAGCGGATATTAACGCCGGCGGTGTCACCAACACCGTGACTGTCACGGGCGAAGGCCCCGATGGCACCGGCGTGACCGACACATCAGATGATGGGTTGGACGACGATGGCAACACCACTGACGATCCGACGGTCTTTGAAATCATTCCTGGCCCGGCCATCAACTTGGTGAAATCCGCCAGCGTTTCCCCCACCGCTGTGGCGGGGGATGTGGTGACCTTTACCTTCACGGCACGCAACGTTGGCGATATTGATCTGGAACTGATCACCCTGACGGACACGTTCACCCGCGCAGACGGCACAGCGTTGGCCTTGTCCATTTCAGGCCCCGCAGGTGATGCGGACACCGACAGCCAGTTGGATGTAACCGAAGTTTGGACCTGGACAGCAACCCATACGTTGACCCAGGCGGATATCGATGCAGGTGGTGTTTTGAATACGGCCACCATTGAAGGCACAGATGTGCTGACGGGCGATGCGGTTTCAGATGTTTCTGACGATGGGGTTCCGGGGGATGGCAACACATCCAACGACCCAGCAGAGGTGTTGTTTACGCCTGCGCCATCTTTGGAAGTGACCAAAACTTTGGCGTCGTCTGACATCGAAGTGGGGGATGACATTGTTTTCCAAATCGTTGTGGAAAACACAGGCACCGTGACCCTGACCGATATCGCTTTGGCGGATACCATGGTGAACGGTGACGGCACGGCCCTGGTTGTTCCGGCACCAATCTTTGGCAGCAGTTCGGCAGGGTCTGCCGTGGGAACGTTGATCCCCGGTGAAACCGCGACATACACCCTGACTTACGCCACCACCCAAGCGGATGTGGATTCAGGGTTTGTGTCCAACACTGTTGTGGCAACGGGGACTTCGCCCTTGGGTGCGGGTGTGACCGACACTTCGGATGATGGCGATGATACGGACGGCAACAGCTTTGATGATCCGACCGTGGCACCCATTAACGCGCGCCCCGATGTGGAAATCGCGAAAACCGTTGTGCAAACTGTGGCCTTGTTCCCAGAAGTTTATGCAACAACGTTTGAAATTGCGGTGACCAACACAGGGAACGTGTCGCTGAACAATATCCGGGTACAAGATGACCTGACGGTCTTTGTGTCCCCAGCAACGTTGATGTCATCAACATATCCAGCCAGCACCACCAACAGTGGCTTCACAGGTGGAAGCGCCAATGCGGCTTATGACGGCGTGTCCGTTGTGGAAACCTTGGCAGGACCGGTGTCTTTGGCCTCCGGTGAAGTGGGCAAGGTCTTTGTGACTGCCACGTATTATACGCTGAATGGGTTCCCGGCGAACTTTAACCAAGCGTCCGTTGTGTCTGACGAAATTCCTGTGGCTGAAAATGCAGCAGTTGCCATGGCCCTGGCTGATAACGACGGCGACGGTGCTTTGGACACTTTGGAAGGTTGTGGCCCGAATTCTGACCGCGATGGCGATGGGATTTGTGACCGTGAAGATTACGACCCCACAGGATATTTCTATTGTGAAGAAGACGGGCGCATTCTGTCTGGCGGCAGCGTTTCGGTAACGGGCCCAGCAGGCACGCAAACCGGCGTGGGCGTGGGCAACAATATCCACATCATCCGGGATGGGTCCGATGGCCAATTCCAGTTCTATGTCACGGCGCCGGGCACATATACGCTGAACCTGACATATCCGACGTCTGGTGTGCCCAGCACATCGCGGCTGACCAGCGGAACGGCAGATGCGTCTGTTCTGACAGGCAATCCAGCGGTTCTTGGGTCCACGGAATTCGGATCAACAGGGCGTTTGGCGGACTTCACGGCTGCGACGAACACGCCATTTTACACGGCGTTCACCATTGCAGCGGGCGATCCCCATATCCTGGCCAACAACATTCCTTTGCAGAATTGTTCGGCCAGCCCGGACATTCTGGCCACCAAATCGGTGAACAAGGAGTCCGTGGTGTTTGGCGATACGGTCACGTACACGCTGACCTTCACCAACAACACGTCGCGGGCTGTAACAGGTGCGTCCATTGTGGACCGGCTGCCTGCGGGCATTATCTATACCCCAGGGACAGCCACGGTGGATGGCGTTGCGACAGAACCTTCGGTCAACGGCACCACGTTGACGTGGTCCCCTTATACCATTGCACCTGCGCAAACGGTGCGGGTCCAACTGTCCGCGCGTGTTTCGGCGCGGGGGAATTCAGGGACATTGACCAACCGCACATGGTTGGAAGACAGCGGTGGCCGTGTGTCCAATGTGGCCACAGCAAACGTGCGGGTGGAACCAGAACACGTGTTCGATTGTTCTGATATCATCGGCAAAGTCTTCGATGACAGAAACCAAAACGGATACCAGGACGGGCCTAAGAAAGATTACGGCATCACGGACCAAACATACCGTGGTGGCAAACTGGGCGAACCCAAGCGGGTTACAGAAACAGAACCTGGCATGCCAGGCGTGCGTCTGGTGACCCCCAATGGTTTGCGCATCACCACGGATGAACACGGCCGGTATCACATTCCGTGTGGGGCATTGCCGCGCAGCATCGGGTCGAACTTTGTTCTGAAATTGGACACCCGCAGCTTGCCCACCGGGTACCGTCTGACAACGGAAAACCCCCGTGTGATCCGCGTGACCCCGGGCAAAATGGCAAAGATGAACTTTGGTGTCGCGATCTCCAACATTGTGGACATCGATATCAACACCAACGCTTTCGTTGCAGGACGGGCCAACATCAAACCTGGCTTTGACAAGGCCTTGGATCGCGTGTTGCGCGGGATCCGGTCCAAGCCATCCACGATCCGCATCAACTATGCGTTGCGGGCAGGCGAAGATGTGCGGGGCGCACAAGTGCGCATCCGATACTTAGAGAAAATAATCCGCCGCAAATGGCGCGGCACGGGCAGATATAAGCTGGTGATCGAACGTTCGATCACACGCAAACGATAATGGTGGGTACAGGTATGAACGCGTCGTCTGAAAAACGGAAATTCGCCAAAGGCTTGTTAATGGCCGGGGTGTCAGTGATGTCTTTGACCAGTGCGCAAATGGCCTGGGGACAGGCCAGCGGCACATGCCCCACCATTGGGGGCATCATTGATCCTGAATGTGAGTTTGCGGAAGCTGGCACTGTGGTGACCATGCCCCCCGGTGAAAACACCGAAACGGGCACAGGGGTTGATGCGGGTGAAGAAGGCTATGCCATCTCGGTAAATGGGGAAACTGTGGAAGGGGACCCGCGGGTCATTGACCGCCAGAACCCTGTGCGGACTGCAGTGGCCCCACGCCAAACCCAACGCAAAGCGGACGTCCAACTGGCAAAAGCAGAAGTACAAGTCCGGTTTGATGGCTTGGATGTACGCCCGCGTCTTGATCTTGGGATCGAGGCGACAACCACCAACGCAGGATCAAACATTACCCTGCATGGGCACACCAATTATCCCCATTGGATTAAAAAGGGCGAAGCGCGGTTCATCCAAATCGATGAACGCGGCCGCAGACGCACCCTGAAAGTTGTGGCCTTGCCGGCCAATGGCACAGTCACCACCACCGTTCCGGAAGGGGAAAACGTTGTGGTGGTGTACCGGGTCTATGATGACCGCAACCGGTACAATGAAACGGTTGAAATGCCACTGACCCAGCGAACCGTGCGGCAAAGCAGCGGTGATTTCGAAGCTGGGACCGACAAGACAACGCGCCAAGGGTTTACCCCACGCGGTGGCGCGGTCACGGTCAGCGGCCAGAATGTTGCCCCAGGATCCCGTGTGGAAACCATGGGGGAAACGGTTCAGGCGGATGCTGATGGGTCCTTTGTTGTCCAACGTATTTTGCCCCCCGGCGATCACGGCGTGGATGTAAAGGTAAACGGATGGCAACAGCGCGTTGACGTGGTGCGTGACATCACAATTCCGGCCAGCGAATGGTTCTATGTGGGCGTTGTGGACATCACCGTGGGCAAAACTTTGTCTGCCGGGCCAGGGGCCAGCACGGGCACATACCAACACGGGCGCATTGCGGGTTATGCCAACGGGAAAACCGCCTCTGGGTATGAAATCACCGTTTCGATCGACACCGGTGAAGAAGACCTGGATGATATTTTCCGCAACCTGGACAAAAAGGACCCCCGGTCCTTGTTGGCCCGTTTTGATGATGATCGCGGTTTCCCGGTTTACGGTGATGACAGCCGTGCCGAAGATGATGCCCCCACCAGCGGCAAGTTTTACGCCAAGATTGAACGTGACAACAATTACCTGATGTGGGGCAATTACCAGGGCCGGGTGGCCAGCGCGAAATACATTCGCAACGACCGCACGCTTTACGGTTTGCAAGGCCACTATGAAACCAACACCGTGACCGCCAATGGGGATGCCAAGGCCGCCGTGACGATTTACGCGGCACAGCCTGACAATCTGCCCGGCCGGGATGTGTTCCGGGGCACCGGCGGTTCGGTGTATTTCTTATCACGGCAGGACATTTCGCTTGGATCTGAAACGCTGTTCATCGCGGTGGTTGATCCGGTGACAGGCCGGATCATCGACCGTGTGGAATTGGTGGCGGGCCGCGATTACGACATCAACTATCTGCAGGGGCAGGTGGTTTTGTCTGGGCCATTGTCTGGGTTTGTTCCGGGCGGTCTTGCGGGCACGGGCACATCAACGAACGAAACGCGCTTGGTGGCGCAGTATGAATTCACCCCCACCACTGGGGATGTGGACGTGTTTTCTTATGGCGGGCGGGCGCATGCCTGGGCCGGCGATAAGTGGCGCGTGGGCGCCACCGCCATGGTGGAAGACCGCGGCACCACAGAACATAAAGTTTACGGTTTGGATGTGCGGTATCAGCACACCGAAGGGACCTGGGCTGAAGTGGAATTTGCCAAATCCGAAGGATCGGCCAACGCTTCCACATTTTCTGCGGATGGCGGGTTTATCATCAACTCCACAACCCCCACTGGGCTGGAAGGCCAGGCTTTGCGGTTTGAAGCCGCCTTGGATCTGGAAGATCTGAACACGGCTTGGAACGGTGATCTTTCCGTTTACTTCGAAGATCGCACGGCGGGGTTCTCCACTTCTGACTATGACGTGGACAGTGATGAAACCCTTTGGGGCCTGTCGGGCCGGATAAAAGCCACGCAGAAACTGGATTTGTCCTTTGCGGTGGATCGTTATGAAAACGCTTTGGGGGATCGCAAAGATCAAGCAACCTTGGAAGCAAAGTTTGAACAATCAGACCGTTTGACCTGGCATCTTGGCTTGGACCATTTGGACCAAGTGGATGTGGCGGATGCGTCAAAGACGGGAACACGGACCCAACTGGCGGTGCGCGCGGATGTGGCGGTGACAGATCGTTGGACTGTCAGCCCCTATGTGCGTCACAGTTTGAAAAGCAGTGGGGCCTTGGCCAAAGATGACCGTTACGGCGTGGCCACCAAGTTGACCAACCCCAACGGCTGGAGTGTTGAGGCGGACGTGTCCGACGGCACATTGGGCATGGGTGTGCGGGCCATGGTGGTGCGCGAAACAGACAGCAACAACAGCACATATTTCGGGTACGAGCTGACACCCGATCGGGACTTGAACGGCGTCACATTGTCGGGCCGTGACCGCGGCCGGTTTGTGGCTGGCGGCAAACGCAAGATCAATGATTACACCACCGCTTGGGGTGAAAATTCCTATGATCTGTTTGGCACCCATGAATCCCTTTCGGCAGCTTACGGTGTGGAAGTCACCCCGACAGAACACCTCAGCTATGGCGGGTCCATTGAACGGGGCGAAGTGTCAGATTCCATCAACGGCGATTTCACCCGCACGGCGTTTTCCGTGGGTGTGCGATATGACAACGGTGAAGACTTGGCCGCGAAAGCGCGTTTGGAACTGCGCAAAGAACGCGGCTTGATCGGTGGCGGTTCGCGCAATGTGGACAGCCTGCTGGTCTCGGGGACACTGCGGTACAAGTTCAGCGATTCCGCGCGGCTTTTGGTCAATTTGCATCACGCAGACACCAAGTCTGACAATGCATCCTTCATTGATGGGGATCTGACCCAATTTACCTTGGGCTATGCCTATCGTCCGGTGGACAATGACAAGCTGAATACTTTGTTCAAATACACTTACCTGCGGGACATGTATGGCCAACAGATCGACGGCACGGCCACGCCTGGCCCGCGCCAAGTTTCCCATATTCTGAACTGGGATACAGAATACGATCTGAACCGCCATTGGACGGTTGGCGGCAAAATCGGTGTGCGGAAATCGAAAACATCTTTCGCCGCCGGGCAACCCTTTGTGGACAATGACGCAGGCTTGATCGTGGCGAATGCCCGGTATCACGTGACCCATAAATGGGATTCGCTTTTCGAAGTGCGCCACCTGGCCGCCTGGAGCACCGGTTTTGCAGAAACCAGCGGTCTGCTGACTGTGTACCGCCATGTGGGCAACAATGCGAAAGTGGGCGTGGGGTATAACTTTGGGTCGTTCAGCGATGATCTGACCGACATGACCTATGACGATAAGGGCGTGTTCATCAACTTGGTGGCAAAGTTCTGATCTTTGATCCTGGGGCAGGGGAATTCCCTTGCCCTTGGGTCCCAAGCGCGGTGTAGTTTCCGCCATGACACAACACCCCATCATCGTTGTCGGCGCAGGGATCGTCGGCATATCCACGGCGCTTTGGTTGCAAAGGGACGGGCACGACGTTGTCTTGATGGACAAGGACAAGCCCGGCCAAGCCGCGTCCTATGGAAATTCCGGGTTGATCGCCAACTGGGCTGTCACCCCTGTTACGTACCCTGGTTTGTGGTGGGCTTTGCCACGCATGGTGTTAGACCGCCGGGCGCCGTTGTTTTTGAAATGGCGTGATATGCCCAAGATGGCCCCGTGGTTGGCCAAGTTCATGGGCAACGCCACGGACCGCAAAACACGCCAGATCGCAAATTCCATGGCAACTTTGTTGACTGATGCGGTGGATCAACATCGCGCTTTGGTGAAGGGCACTGCCGTGGAAAGTTGGGTTCACGACAGTAAGATTAATTTCTTATATCCCACGCGGCGGGCGTTTGATCGTGACAAATACAATTATGATTTGATGGCCGATGCAGGGCAGCATGCAGACGTGATCACCGGACCTGCTGTTCACGAAGAAGAACCAATCTTGGGGCCGCGCATCCAATGCATTGCCCAGATGAGCGGCACGGGTCACATCACTGACCCTGGCAATTACGCAGCAAAACTGGCGGAACATTTTGCGGCCCAAGGCGGCCGGTTTGTACGGGCAACGGTCCAGGACTTTGGGTTCACCGGGGGCCACGTGTCCCAAGTGCGCACGGACCAGGGCGCGTTTGATTGCGCCAAAGCGGTGGTCACCAGTGGGATTTGGTCCAAGGAATTGACCCGGAAACTGGGCCTGAACATTCCTGTGGAATCGGAACGTGGGTATCACGTGATCTATGAAAACCCTTCCGAATTGCCGCGCAATCCGATGTTGTTGTCGGACGGAAAGTTTGGGGTCAACGCCATGGACATGGGGTTGCGGTTTGCAGGCACGGTCGAACTGGCCCGCCACACATCCCCCCAAAGTCAAAGACCACTGGATTTGATCCAAGGATATGTCAAAGCGACCTTCCCAAATTTGACGTGCACAGGCACCCAAGAATGGATGGGCAATCGCCCCACGTTACCTGACAGTGTGCCCATCATTGGCCCACTAAAGGACACTGGCATTTTCGCGGGCTTTGGGCACCAACACGTTGGTTTAACAAGTGGGCCAAAAACCGGGCGCTTGTTGGCACAGATGATCGGCGGCGCAGGTCCCAATATTGATATGGCACCTTACAGTGCGGATCGGTATTTGAATTAACGCTTGCCCAGCAAACCAAGGGCAATGCCGCCCAGGATCATGACCGTTGCCATAAGCGCGTTCATCGTAATGGCTTCACCTAAGAATGCGGCCCCCAAGACCAGGGCAATGACAGGGGCAGACAATTGGGATAGCGCGCCTTTGGTGGCACCCACTTGGGGCAAAATCGCATACCACAGGGCATATCCCAAGGCGGATGTAATCCCGCCAGATATCACCGCCAAAGTGATGCCGGTGTATGTTGCTGGGCTGTCACCCGGCACCACAACCCAGACCAGCAGCACGATCGGCAAACAATATGCAAAATTCCAAGTTGTGGCGCGCAACGGGTCCCTGACCCCGCGCCCCAACAGCGAATAAATGCCCCATCCCACTGCGGCCAAACCCATTAATCCCAATGCGGGCAAAGGAATGGAAACAGGGCCATTGGGCACAGACAAAACAGCCAAGCCCCCCATTGCCAAGATCATTCCGGCCCAGCGTTGCCAAGGCGGGGCATCCCCTTCCCAGAGTGCGCCGATGAACATGGTGATTTGCACGCCGCCAAACAAAAACAACGCACCCAAGCCAGCGTCCATGGATACATAAGCGAAGGAAAACCCCAGCATATATGCAGCCAACCCACCCACAGCCAAAAAATCCGGGCGGCCAGGGCGGGGCAAACCACTGCGCCAAGCCATCAACCCGATCAGCACCACAACCCCCGCGCAGACGCGCAAACTGGCAAAGCTTGCCGGGCTTATGCTGCCGTCCAATAGGGCCAAACGATTGAGAACAGAATTGGCGGCAAAGGCCACCATGGTCAGCGCAGTCAGCAGGAAAAGTTTCATGTTGTCCTTACCGGATGGCCTGGGGTTCAGCGCATATTAGTACATAAAGGCAGAAAGTGTCTGCCCAAAAGCCCTTCACATTTTTGCATTCGACGGGATAAAAATCACGACAAAGCAGATTTGCCCGACGCAAGTGGTGATCGTGCCGCCTGATACTTGCGGCGCAAACCGGAGTACAGATATGGCTGATACAACATTTGGTCCCCAGGGCTGGACGCCGGAACGACTTGAAAATTTGGCTGGGAAAACGTTTTTGATTACCGGTGCGAATGCGGGCGCTGGGTTCCAAGCAGCCCGGCTTCTTTTGAAGAAAAACGCCAAAGTCGTCATGTTAAACCGAAGCGCCGAAAAGTCGGCAACGGCGGTCCAAGAATTGAAGTCAGAATTTGGTGCTGACACTGATGTAAGCTTTGTGCGGATGGATCTTTCAGAATTGGCCAGCGTTCGAAGCGCTGCAGAGGAAGTTTTGAAAACGGTCCCCAAAATCGATGCCTTGATCTGCAACGCTGCCATCGCACAAGTGCCCACCCAGAAGATCACAGTGGATGGTTTCGAAAGCCAACTGGGCACCAACCATTACGGCCACTTTTTACTTTGCGGTTTGCTGTTCAATCGGATCGAACAATCGCAAGGCCGGATCGTTGTTGTCGCCAGCCTTGGCTACAATATGGGGATCAAAACAATTCAATTTGACGACATGAACTGGGATGAAAATTACAGCGCAAATCCCGTCTACTCTCAAAGCAAGTTGGCGCAGATGATGTTCGCCTATGAACTGCAAGATAAGTTGGATGCTGCGGGCAAAGCGGTGCAAGTTTATGTGTGCCATCCGGGGGCATCAGCCACATCGTTGATCAGTACAAGTGGTGGTTTGATGACGCGCAGTCTGTGGTGGTTGATGAGCAAAACACCACTGGTCCAAAGTGCTGAAAAAGGGGCGTATCCTGAAGTTATGTGCGCGACAGAAAATGGGCTGGACCAACGCGCGCTTTATGGCCCAACCGGCCGGATGCAAACCGGTGGGCCTGTGGGCAAGGGCACGCTCAATCCACACGCATACGATAAGAACGTTATGGCAAAACTTTGGACAGTCTCTGAACAAGCGACAGGGTTTGAATGGGGTCTATGATCCCAATTAAGGGCAATACCCAATCAGTAAGATCAAGCCTTCAAATTCACTGGATTAACATACACAACGCTTTCATCGGCGCTGACCATCACTTCCCCGTCCTGGATATTGACCTGCAGCTTCATCGTGCGATTTGCCAGGTGTGCCAGTGCCGTGGTTTCTGCTTCGGGCAAGTTCACAACTGACAGATTATCAAAACGGGTCGTGCTGTTTTTAATCTTTTCCCACCACATGTCGGCAACACTGCCGCCGTAAGAATACACGATAACTTTGTCAGCTTTCCCGCAAGATTGCCGCACGACCTTTTCGCTTGGAAGCCCCAAGGCAATCCACAGCTCCAGCTCGCCACTCAGGCTTTTCTGCCAAATATCAGGTTCATCATCTGTTGAAAGACCCTTGGTCATTTCCAGTTGATCGTGGGCGTTCAAAGCAAACGCCACAAGACGCACCATCAACCGTTCGTCGGTTTCTGACGGGTGTTTGGCAACCGTCAGTTTGTGGGTCTCATAGTAGTGACGATCCATGTCAGACACGGAAAGTTCAACTTTATAAATGGTGGCCTTTTGCGCCATGATTTGTCCTGGGAAAACTGCAGTCACGGATGACTACTGACTACTGCCCATTTGTTAAAGCAGATTAACTGTCTTCTTTTGCGGCCATCATATCTGCAGTTGGGGCAGGGTCGATGCCGTGTTTTTCCAGCAGTTCATGCACCAAGCAACCGGGCTGGGGCACGCCGCCGTATTTGCCCGCGACATTGCGGAACCGCCGGCCCCAAAGATGGATCGACAATGTGTCGTCCTTCACGAACGATTTTGCCTTGTTCATGCGGTTGGGGTTTAATGTAACGCCCGCCAGTTTGAACGGCACGGGATACAGCATGTGCCCCGGCATGGAATGTTCAATTTCCCCGGTTTCCTGCAAGAACCAGGTGATGGCATCAGGGCCCCAAACGCCCCAGGGCAACAAAGACACGTGAACACCTTCGCCAGCGTCCTTTGAAGCCTGCAATTTGGCTTTGTGCTTGTCCGTAAACCAAGGCGGGATGGGGTATTCATCACTGGTGAACTCCACCATGGCAGCCAGTGTTTTGGAATCTTTGGGCAAACCCAAAACGCCATTATTTACGATGGGTTTTTCATCCGAAATCCAACCGTGGAAATGCCCGCCTTCACGCACCCAAGGCTGACAGCAATATGCGTCTGTATCCGCCCAAATGTAGTCAGTCTTCATCATCAGATGCAGCCGGAACACGTCCGCATGATATGCGGGGCTGCCGGTTTTGGCGTGGCGAATAATGGTGTCTGCCGGCAAAATGTCGTTGGCATTTTCCATTTTCACGCCCGCGGGCACACCTTCGATTTTGTCATAGGCATACAAAATCACCTCGTGACCGTGGTCCAAGAAGGATTGCAGACACAACTGTTCCAGCCAGGACACACGGTCCCCGACCCACAAACTTGCGATGGTTGGTAATGTCATGTCTTGCGCTCCTGCCCCGGTTCGGGGCCCTGTGTTGCCGCCATTATGGTGTAATTTTTCGGGGGATACAGCAAAATGATTGTTAAAATTAGCGCAACAATAAGTTTTGTTGCTGTAAATTGTCTACCATTCCGAATATACACACCTGCAATACAGAAAGTGAGCAGATGACCGATATTGTTGAATGCCAGGGCGTGAAAGTGCCGCTGAATCCGAACTTCATTTCCGGCAAGATCGAACGGTCACTGCGCAAGCAGAAATATGAATTGGACGAAGTGTCCGGCATTCCCAAATTTGTGGAACCCGATGACCGGATTATCGAACTGGGTGCCGGGATCGGCTTTATTTCGACCTTCGTGCAAACCACCATCGGCGTGAAGGGTTTCATGTGCATCGAAGCGTCCCCAAAGCTGTGCGAATTCATCCAAGAAGTGCATGCACTGAACCGTGTGAAGGGGGTGGAAGTTAAAAACCTCATCGCGTTGGGGGATGCCGAAGAAGAAGGCACCACCTCTTTTTACGAACGCGAACAATTTTGGTCTTCGTCCATGGATGATGATGAACCTTATGCAAACGAGATTCAGGTTCCCACCAAACGATTGTCCACATTGATCAAAGATTTCAAAGCCAACACACTGATCGTGGATATCGAAGGCGGCGAAAAATACCTGTTCCAGACCATGGATTTGCGCGGGATCGACAAGATTTACCTGGAAATTCACACCCGGAAAATCAAACGGATCGGCATTAAAATGTGCTTTGACGCGCTGTCCGCGGCGGGCTTTGCCTATGACCAGCAGGTCAGCTGTGGCGGATCCGTTCTGTTCCGTCGCATTCCGAAGTGGCAGTTTTAAACCAAGGTTTCTGAAATCGGGCAGGGCGCATGTGCGCCCAAAGTTGCGAATAATTCTCAATTTTCTTGACACTTGCGAATGATTTGCATTTACGTTTCTTCACTCTGAAAAGGAGAAACGCATGTTGTCCCGATTCATTCGCATTGCTGGCGCAGTTGCCTTGACTGCCGGGTTTGCCACCACAGCCACCGCTGAAAAAATGAAAGTCGTCACCACATTTACTGTGCTGGCAGATATGGCATCCAACGTGGCAGGGGACACCGCCGAAGTGGTGTCCATCACCAAACCGGGCGCAGAAATCCACGGATATGAACCCACGCCGCGCGATATCGTGCGGGCGTTTGACGCGGATTTGGTGCTTTGGAATGGAATGAACCTGGAACTTTGGTTTGAACAGTTTTTGTCCAATCTGAAAAACGTGCCGTCCGCCACATTGACCGATGGAATTACCCCCATTGCCATTGGATCTGGCAGTTATGAGGGCAAACCAAACCCCCATGCTTGGATGGGCTTGGACAATGCATTGATCTATATCGACAACATCCTGGCGGCCTTTGTGGCCCAAGACCCCGACAATGCTGAAATCTATGCCGCCAATGCGGCAGCTTATAAAGAAGACCTGCGCGCCACGCTGGAACCCTTGCGGGCCGTCATTGCCACCATTCCCGAAGACCGCCGTTGGTTGGTCACTTGCGAAGGGGCGTTCAGTTACCTTGCCCGCGACTTTGGAATGCAGGAATTGTTCCTGTGGCCCATGAACGCAGACCAAGTTGGCACGCCCCAACAAGTGCGGTCCGTGATTGATGGCGTGCGCGAAAACAACATTCCCGTGGTGTTCTGCGAAAGCACGGTGAATACCGCACCCGCTGAACAGGTGGCCCGTGAAACAGGCGTGGCCTACGGCGGTGTTTTGTATGTGGACAGTCTCAGCGGCCCGGACGGGCCGGTGCCAACTTACCTTGATCTTTTGCGCGTCACCGCCACCACCGTGGCCGACGGATTAACCAATGCCGCAAACTGACACGGCCCCCGGGATCAGCGCCGCAGATGTGGCAGTCACATATCGCAACGGGCACACGGCTTTGTGGGACGCCAGTTTTGACATTCCCCGCGGCACAGTGACGGCCCTGGTGGGGGTGAACGGGGCCGGGAAATCAACGCTGTTCAAGGCAATCATGGGGTTTGTTCCCACCGCCAAAGGCAACATCAAGATTTTGGGCCTGTCTGTAAAAGACGCACTGGCCCGCAACTTGGTGGCCTATGTTCCACAATCTGAAGAAGTGGATTGGGCGTTTCCAGTGCTGGTGGAAGACGTGGTGATGATGGGCCGATACGGCCACATGGGGTTTTTGCGCCGCCCAAAATCGGCGGATCACGCCGCCGTGGACCAAGCCCTGACCCGCGTGGGCATGCAAGATTTTCGCCACCGCCAAATCGGCGAACTGTCCGGGGGCCAGCGCAAACGCGTGTTTTTGGCCCGGTCCTTGGCCCAAGACGGGCAAGTGATCTTATTGGATGAACCGTTCACCGGCGTTGACGTTAAAACAGAAGAACAGATCATAACCTTGTTGGGCGAATTGCGCGACGAAGGGCGGGTCATGTTGGTGTCCACCCACAACCTTGGGTCCGTTCCCGAATTTTGTGATCGTGCCATCTTGGTGAAAGGCACTGTCTTGTCCCATGGCCCCACGGAAACCACCTTTACCCGTGAAAACCTGGAAGCCGCATTTGGTGGGGTTTTGCGGCACTTCACCTTGGGCGGCAGTGCGCTGCATGATGATGAAGACGCCCGTTCCGTGACCATCTTTACCGATGATGAACGCCCGCTTGTTCAATACGGCGACAAAACCCAGCGCACAGACAAACAATCGGACCACCAGCCGGACAAGCGCCCCTAATGGACACGCTGCTGGAACCATTCGCCTATGGGTACATGACCAATGCCATGTGGGTTTCCGCTTTGGTGGGCGGGGTTTGCGCATTTTTGTCGGCGTATCTGATGCTGAAGGGATGGTCCTTGATCGGCGATGCTTTGG
>JAHDCP010000045.1 GCA_020629775.1 Planktomarina sp. | reverse complement strand
ACAAAATCGCGAGCATCATGCCTTCGGGGAAGGCCGGGTTGATGACGCGGATCATGACAACCATAAACCCGATCAACGCACCGTAAATGTAGCGACCCAAGTTTGTATGTGACCCGGACACTGGTTCTGTAACCATGAAGACCAAGCCAAAGGCGTAACCGCCCACCACCAAGTGCCAGTACCATGGCATGGCGAACATGGGGTTACTGTCTGATCCCACCAGGTTCAAAAGCAGTGAGAACCCGATCATACCAGCCAAGCAGCCCACCACCATTCGGTAGTTCGCGATCCGCGTGGCCAACAAGAAGGCCAAGCCAATGAACGCGGCCAAGGCAGATGTTTCACCCATGGACCCAGGAACGAAGCCCAAGAAGCTGTTCCACCACGTCATGCCCTGTGCGCCCAACGCTTGGATGCCGTCTGCGGCGGATACGGCCAGGGCTGTTGCCCCAGTGAACCCGTCAACAGGCACCCAGACACTGTCACCAGACAGTTGTGCAGGATACGCAAAGTACAAGAATGCGCGGCCGGTTAGGGCAGGGTTAAGGAAGTTTTTACCTGTGCCGCCAAAAACCTCTTTGCCGATCACAACACCGAAGATGATGCCCAACGCCACCTGCCACAAAGGCGTGGTGGCTGGCAAAATCAGCGCGTAAAGCATTGAAGATACAAGGAAACCTTCGTTCACCTCGTGTTTGCGGACCGTCGCGAAGATCACTTCGAAAATACCGCCTGCCACCAAGGTGGTGATGTAAATCGGCAAGAAATACAGCAAGCCGTGCACCAGGTTTGCGAATGCGTTGGCTGGATTGAAGCCAATGCCCAGTGTGGACAGGATCCATGCGCGCCACCCTTCGGCACCGAATTCAGCGATGGCCATGTTGGTTTGGTACCCAACGTTATACAGGCCCATCAGAATACAAGGGATGGTCGACAGAACCACATACGTCATGATGCGTTTCATATCGATGTATGACCGCGCGTGTGGTGCAGCGGTCGTTACAGTTTTCGGTGTATAGAGAAAGCTTTCCACCATCTCGTACAGCGGGAAATACCGTTCCCACTTACCACCTTTTTCAAAATTGGGTTCGATCCGATCGAAAAAGTCACGCACGCCCATCGGTTAACCTTCCTTCTCGATTTTCGTTAGGCAGTCCCGAAGGGCCATGCCGTATTCATACTTGGCCGGGCAGGCAAAGCCCACCAAGCCCAGATCTTCTTCATCCAATTCCAAAGCACCCAAAGCTTGGGCTTGGTCGGTGTCCATTACCAACAAAGACCGCAAAAGTTGCGTTGGAAGGAAATCCTGTGGCACCAACCCTTCGAACGTGCCCAGCGGCACCATGGCGCGGCGGCCACCGTTCAAGTTGGATGTCAGCGGGAATGTCTTTTTCGCACGCGCCGATCCCAATACGGGTTGCACGGCGTATTTTTCCACCATGGGGCGAATCCAGCCCATGGGGATTTGCTTTTTGTCTTCTTCGATCAGCGTGATCTGGCGGGCATATCGGCCAAGATATGCGCTGGGGCCTTCGCCCGCGCGGCCTGACAACACAGAACCAGAGATCATGCGAACCGGGGCATCGCCCGCGAAGTCATTTTCGCACAGTTCAACCATGGATGCCCCGACGATGGTTTTCACCAAACGGGGATCAGCACACATCGGCCCGGTCAAAGCAATGATGCGCGATGGGTCGTATTTTCCAGTGGTCAACAAACGGCCGATGGCAATCACGTCTTGGTACCCAATGGTCCAAACAAAACGGTCGGCGCGTGGCGGTTCCAAGAAATGCATGTGTGTGCCGGCCAGACCAGCAGGGTGGGGCCCGGCAAATGCTGCCGCTTCAACGCCAGCAACATCCGTGCCGGGCAAATCCACACCATCTGTTAGGCACAGGAACGTTTTTCCTTCGCTCAACATCGCAACGGCTTTAAGGCCGGTTGCAAAGTCGTCAGCGGCTTCGTTGATGATTAAAGAAGGCTCAACCGACAGCGGCTCAGAATCAGTTGCTGTAACATAGATGGCCGCAGGGCGTTCATCCGAACCGGGAACTTTAGAATAAGGACGTGTGCGGAAGGATGTCCACAAACCGGCCGCAGCCAGTTTCTTGGCAAGTCCATCAGCCGATGTGTCATTCCCAACCTTAGAGAAATCTTTTGGGGCAGCTTTCCCTTTCACTTCGATTTCAACGCTGATCAGTTTGCGCCGTGCGCCGCGGTTTACGGCCTTCACCGTCCCGGCCACCGGCGACACGATATGCACGTCAGGTGTGTCTTTGTGCGCGATAATGGGGGATCCCGCCACAACCTTGTCGCCTTCTTCAACGGCAACCCTTGGCTTCAAGCCAACGTAGTCATCGCCACAAATGGCAACTGTTTTGACGGTGGGGGATTCTCCGATTTCCAAACGGGGCGCGCCCGAGATTGGAATGTTCAGACCTTTGCGTAGTGCGAATCGCTGCACGTTGCACCTCTTTATTCTGGCTCACAACGCACACAAGGCCATGGTACAACCCAAGTTATCCCATGCCAATGTGTGCTGCGGTATGCTTTTGCGTACCCCAGGCAATTTTTTTTGAAAAGACCAATATTGTCGCATTTCAAAAACAACTTTACCTGATACTACACCGTAGTACGCCAAACGAGGTAGACCGTGACCCAATCAATCAAATTCTCGCGCCGCAGCATGTTGTTCCTGCCGCTGGCCCTCGCCGCTTGTAAACCAAGTGCTGCTGCTTTCACCCTGACGGGCCTGACCATGGGCACGTCTTACAATGTAATCGTTGTGGACGCGCCGCGACAGGTAACCGCAGCCGACGCCCAGCGCGCCGTGGATGGTGCCTTGGGCACAGTTAACAAACAGATGTCCAACTGGGACGCTGGATCCGAAGTTGCCGCTTTCAACGGTGCGCAAGACACGGCCCCACATTCTGTATCGCCAGAATTTTCCGAAGTGATGTTGGCTGCAGCTGATGTTCACAGCGCAAGCGGCGGTGCGTTTGACACAACCATGGGTCCGTTGATCGAACTGTGGGGCTTTGGCGCCGACAGCAAGCCGAAGAACCTGCCATCAGACGCGGATATCCTCACGGCGAAAGCCCGCGCTGGTCACGCAAACACTTTGCAAGTGGGCAATGGCTTTTTGCAAAAGCAACAGCCTGACGCGCAGATATATCTGTCTGCCATCGGCAAAGGCTACGGCGCTGATTTGATCGGTCGCGAATTGGAAGCCATCGGCATCACCGATTACATGGTGGAAATCGGCGGCGATCTGTACGCTGCCGGCCGCAACGAAGCTGGCATGCCTTGGCAGATCGGCGTTGAAACACCAAACCCAAGCGCGCGCGAAGCATTCCGTGTGGTTGGTGTGTCCAACCTGGGCATGGCGTCCTCCGGTGATTATCGCAATTACTTCGAACAGGATGGTCAGCGGTATTCCCACTTGATCGACCCACGCAGCGGTCGCCCCGTTGCCCACAAAACGGCATCGGCAACGGTGCTGTCTGACAACGCAATGTTGGCAGATGCATGGGCAACAGCATTCTTGATCTTGGGCAGCGAAGAAGGCTTGGCTTTGGCAAATGCGCAAAACCTCGCGGTATTGTTTACAGATCGTGATGCGACATCTGGCGTTTCGGGCTTTAAATCAGTGGCAAGCGCACGATTTAATGAACTGACTGCCTAAAAACGCACAAGGACGCATCTGATGGCCACCTTTCTTCTGACCTTCATCATTTTCCTCATCATCGTCACTGGCATGGCCATCGGCGTTATCATGATGGGGCGGACGATTAAGGGCAGTTGTGGTGGCCTCAATGCAGTGGGGGACGCGGACCAGTGCCTTGTCTGTCACAAAGAAATCGACCCCAACAGCCCGCTGCGCGATCGTCTTGAATGCCCCAAAGCCCGCAAGATGTTGGAACGCGCAGGGGTTGATCCGGCAGTTTAACTGCCCATCGGGATAAAACCCAAAGTCAGAAGCCCCGCAGCGGCAATTGTGCCAAACACCCACAATTGCCAAGTGGGGCCTTCGTTTTTCCAAACACTTCGATACTGCATGCCCGCCACACAGGCCAAAACAAAGATAATGGTCGCGAGTGTTGGGGTCAGGGTCATGGCATCCACCGTGCTGTCGTCTGCCGCCCAAATGCACTATCCCGATTGATCTGACAACGCCCCACATTGCGTCGCATTGACCCGAAGGGTAGGGCGGGTTGAAATCGCATCAAAACCATCAGCCAGAAAGCCCGCAATGCCGCGTCCTGAATATCCCCTTAAAGTCTACGCTGACCTGCAAGCCACATCTTTTGCTGAAGCGCGGGATTGTCTTTTGGCCATGGCCACTGCGGGCCATCTGTCCATTTTGGAAGATGACGCCAGCACACTGACCATTCAATCGGACCATGGAACCATGGGGCTGTCCGCATCGGATGATGGCACCGTCACGGCTGTTGCCACGGCAGAAGACGACCGATGGATGTTCATCGTCAAAAACGCCATCGTTGTGCAGTTGAAAAAGCAATTCCCCGAAGTGACCGAAAACATGCGGTGGTCAGATGCTGGGCAAGGCCCCGTTTTGCCGCCGACATTTACATTGGTGACCGTGCGCGAAGTGTATCCGGTGGGATCCGCGTTCTTGCGGGTGGTCTTGGAAGGCGATGATTTCGCGGCCTATGGGCGCGAATCGATTCACTTTCGTCTTGTGCAACCCCCCAAGGGGAAGGACCCCGCTTGGCCATTCCTGGCCCCCATTGGGTCTGTGAAATGGCCAGAAGGCGAAGAAGCGCCCCATAAACCCGTCTATACCGCCCGGTCCATTGATCATGCGGCTGGCACGTTGGTGACGGATATTTTCCTGCACGAAGGCGGACAAACCATTGAATGGGCGCGCGAGGTCATGTCCGGCGACAGATCCCGCGCCAATATTGGCATTATGGGACCGTTGGGGGGTGGCCTATTGGAAGCCCAAAACGTTCTGTTGGCCGCCGATGAAACCGGAATGCCAGCTGCGGCGCGCATGTTGGAAAATCTGCCCCAGGGTGTGACGGGGACACTGTTCTTGGAATCCGGCGAAGGGGCCGGGTGCGATTATCCTTTGAATGTGCCGGATGGTATCACCGTCAAATGGCTGGCGCGCAATGAAGGCGACAGTTTGGAACAAGCCATGATCAAAGCCATGGCAACGCCGTTTGAAGCGGATGTTTGGTTTGCAGGGGAACGGGGCCAAGCGGCCCGCGTTCGGGATTTTGCCAAAAACGCCGGTTGGGAT
This sequence comes from Planktomarina sp., assembly GCA_020629775.1. Taxonomy (GTDB): domain Bacteria; phylum Pseudomonadota; class Alphaproteobacteria; order Rhodobacterales; family Rhodobacteraceae; genus Planktomarina. The sequence goes on along the minus strand of JAHDCP010000045.1, from coordinate 13,862 downwards.
CCGAAAGAACTGCGCATTTCGGGCTTCTGGAAAGCGCCGGACAATCCTTAGTAAACGTCGCGCACGTATCGCTTTTCGCGTTTCATTTTGTTGATGTAATCAATCGCATCCTCAGCGGACAGGCCGCCGTGGGTTTCCACGATGCTGTGCAAGGCGGCGTCCACATCTTTGGCCATGCGGGTTGCATCGCCACAAACATAGAAGCTGCCACCTTCTTGTAGTTGGCCAAACAGTTCCTTGCCGTTTTCCACCATGCGGTGCTGGACATAGATTTTATCTGCCTGGTCACGTGAAAACGCCAAATCCAGCCTGGTCAACAAACCGCTTTCGCTGAACCCTGCAATTTCATCTTCGTAAATAAAGTCGGATGCCCGGTGCTGATCGCCGAAGAACAACCAATTGGTCCCTGTGGCGGCCCGCTCGCGGCGTTCTTCCAAGAACGCACGGAAGGGGGCCACACCTGTGCCTGGACCCACCATGATCATCGGCGCTGTGTCGTCTTCTGGGACGCGGAAACTTTTGTTGGGCGACATGAAGATGCCAGCCTGGGCCCCTTCTGGAACGTGATCGGCCATCCATGTGGAACACACGCCGCGGTGGGCGCGGTTTTCATACATCCACCGCACAGCGGCCACGGTCAGGTGCACTTCGCCCGGGTGGGCTTTGGGGCTGGACGATATGGAATAGGCGCGGTGTTGCAATGGTTTTAGCCATCCAAGAACTTCGGCCACATCCAAGGGCGCGTCAGGGTTCATATTCAACAAATCCAAGGCGTCCTTGCCCCACATGTAATGTTCCAAGGCTTCTTTATCGCCGTTGGACACCACGTGGGTCAGTTCATCATCTTTGACAATCGGTTCGATGGCCCGGATCAGATCGCGCGATGGGGTCATGATCTCCAAACGACGGGTTAAAACCTCGCCCAATGGGGCGTCAAAACCGGGGGCTTCTGTCGCTGCCACGGCCCCCAGACGGGTCAGCCATTTGTCCACCAAATCAGGGGCATTCAGGGGCATCACGCCCAGCGCATCGCCAGCCTCATACGTCATGCCACTGTCACCCAAGTTAAAGGCGATGTGGCGAATTTCTTTGGCCGATTTTGTGCCGGAAACCACATGGTTATCCACCATTGTGGACATAAACGGATTCTTACGGCCCCACCCAGATTTCTTAGAACTTGTAGGGGCACCTTCTTCACTGTTGGCTGCCACCGCATTGCCGGTATCGGGGATGGCTTTTTCCATCCATGCTTCTGCGGCGTCCTCAAAATCAAGGTCGCAATCCACACGGTCCAACATGCGTTTTGCGCCCAACTGTTCCAGGCGCGTGTCCACCAGCTTGCCCGCTTGGCAGAAATATTCGTAACTGGTGTCGCCCAACGCCAGAACGCCATAGGTCAGGTTTTCCAAACGTGGCGCTGTGCTGGCCGCCAGGTTTTCCCAAAACTGGTGCGCGTTGTCGGGCATTTCGCCCTCACCATAGGTGGACACAACAACGATCAGATTTTCCATCTGCGCCAGTTGGTCCATCTCGATCTCGTCCATTTCCGCAATGCGCGGCAGAAATCCTTTGGCCCGGGCCTTTTCGGCGGCTTCTTCTGCGATGGTTTCGGCGGTGCCAGTTTGGGTGCCAAAGATAATGTCCAGCGGTTGGGCCGGGCCATTGTTCGTTTGCGCTTCGATTGTGGTGGCCCCCATGGCTTGCAATGTTTGCAAGCCCGCCAAGAAACCGCCCAGCCAGTTTTTCTGTTCGTCAGAAAACGGGGCGTCTTCAGGGATATGGGGCAGTTTCGATGCAGTTTTGGTCATGGTCATCACTCCGCCGCAGTACGGGCCACCAAATCAGGCAGCGCGTTTTGGGCAAAAAGTTCATCAAAGCTTGGAATGTCGCCCAATGCGGCGCGGTTCTTGCGATCTTGGTGTAAAATCCAACCGTATGTACCGGGGCTGTCCATGTTCAAAATGTTGCGCAAGGCGAGGGCGCTTTTGAAATCGCGCAAGCGCTTGTGGGACACCAAGACCGCCAATCCAGCATCATCGTAGCCATCCAACGCTTTCTTTGCGTGTTTTGAAAGCGCGGTCATCAAGGCGAAATCTTCCGTCAGGATCAAATTGCGCACGCCTTTGTCACGCGCTGCAATGTCCGTTTTGCCAAGCCGCTTATCGGCAATAACCTGGGCATGTTCCAAAACGGTGTAACTGTTCACCAAACGGTACATGTTCCCATCATCCACACGTCCGTGGGTGGGCACAGCCCCGCCGTGGACTGGTGCGTCTTTTTTCCAGCCAGCTTTCAGTTCCACAATCTGGTGAGCCGCCAAAGCAGTGGACAGTTCTTCCACCAAATCTTTACGGCTGCGGGCGGCCAAAATGGCATCTGCGTCCTGGTATTGAAGCAGGGCCTTGGGCATGACCCAGGCCATATGTGCCCGGGCAGTGTCCCAATCAGCCAAAAGCGCAGTCGCCTTGGCAGAGCTTGTGGCTTCCACGTGCCATTCCAGCAATTGCAGAATCGCGTCTTCGTGGATGCTGGCATGGTCTGACCCGTCCACCAGTGTGCCCATGAACACGGAATCTTGGCTTAACATATCGGGCAAACGACCTTCCGGATCGTATTGATACACAAATCCGCCGGACATGCCGTTGCCGTATCCTTTGGCGAAATCGCCCAAGTTCAAAATCGCACCATTGGTCATGTATTCCGCGCAGAAATCCCCCACGCCTTCCACAACGGCCGTTGCCCCAGAGTTGCGAACGGCAAAACGGTCCCCGGCTTGGCCTTCAATAAATGTCCGGCCGCCGGTGGCGCCAAACAACGCGAAGTTGCCGATCAAAACGTTTTCGTCTTGGGTGCCGCCGCCAGGGCTGCGCACAATGATTTCACCGCCCGACGCGCCTTTGCCAACGCCGTCGTTACAGGTGCCTGTGTGTTGCAACATCATGCCGTCGTTGCAAAACGCGCCAAAGCTTTGGCCAGCAGATCCCGTCGTCACTACACGGATGCTGCGCGGGTCCAAGAAGCGGCGTCCGCGCTCATCTTCAAAGGCTGACGCCATGTCCACACGATCGTGGTTCAACATGCGTTCGATATCGATGCCCAATTGCCCACCGACGGTTTTGTTGCGGTTGTTCAACGGGGCGTCGGGGCGCACTTCGATGGCGGTCTCTGATCCATCCACCATGCGTGATGTCACTTGTTCCAGCAAAGCATCGTCCACGGCAAAATCGCGTTCCAGATAGATTGGGTCGTCTACCTTCACTTCGGGAACGTGCTGCAACATGGCGCGCAAATCCATTTTGCCGACCGATGAGGGGTGGTCCAGAAGGTGCAACAGATCAGCACGACCACGGGCGTCTGCCAGCGATGTCAGGCCCAGATTTGCCAACACTTCACGCACCTCATGGGCGATGTTCAGCAAGTATTGCGCCAAGGCGCGTGGGTCGCCGTCAAACACTTCTGGGTTTGTGGTCAAACCCGCTGGGCATTTGATGTTGCAGTTTTTCGCCATCACGCATTTCAGCATCATCAAGGCAGTGGTGCCAAATTCGAAACTGTCGCCGCCCAGCAGGGCCGCTTTGACCACATCCGTGCCGGTTTGCATGGCCCCAGAACAGCGCAGCATCACTTTCTGGCGAATGCCGTTCAGGCACAATGCTTGGTGCACTTCAGCAATGCCAATTTCAGCTGCGCGTCCTGTGTATTTCAAAGATGTCACCGCCGCAGCACCGGTGCCGCCTGTGTTGCCAGCGACGTTGATAACATCAGCACCGGCTTTGGCCACGCCCACGGCAATGGTGCCAATGCCTTCGGAAGATACCAGCTTGACGATCACCCGCACGCGGGCTGCTTTGGCGTCGTGGATCAGCTGACCCAAATCTTCGATGGAATATGTATCGTGATGGGGCGGGGGGCTGATCAGTTCAACACCTGGCGTGCCGCCACGCGCCGCCGCGATTTCCACGGTGACCTTGGGTGCGGGCAGCTGCCCCCCTTCACCGGGCTTCGCGCCTTGGCCAATCTTAATCTCAACTTCTTGCAAGTTTGGATCGGCCAAATACCCGGCCCAAACACCAAAACGACCAGATGCGAACTGTTTGATCCGGCTGGCACGGATGGTGCCATACCGGCTGATATGTTCGCCGCCTTCACCGGAATTGGACATGCCGCCCACCATATTGGTGCCGTGCGCCACTGCTTCGTGGGCTGAGGCCACCAATGCCCCATGGGACATGGCGCCTGACGCCAGGCGGGGCGTGATTTCAGATGCGGGTTGCACCGATGCCAGATCAATCCGATCAGGGGCAGGGCGCAAGCGGGCAAGATAGTTCAATGCCTGGCCTTTGGCGGTGACCTTCAGCTGTCCCTTCGTGATGAAGTGACCTTCAACGTCGGTGTCAAAGCGTTCCACCAAGGTTTCAGCCAACACATCCAAACGGCCCAAGTCTTTGGACTTTGGACCTGTCAGTTTCAGCATGAATTCATCGTTGCCGATGGCTGTGCATTCCAGCCCGCGAATAACAAAGTCATTGTTACCTGCACGGTTGAACAACATCATTTCGCGCTTCATGTCTTCGGTTTTGTCCATGAAGGTGATGTCGGCAGGGAAGGCCAGAACATCCCGCAATGCCGCGGGGCGGCGGTGGCGTTCTTCGGTCATCGCACTGCTGAAAGCCCGGTACCCCGGCGTGATTTTGAACCCGTCAATTTGGTCTTGGGACAGTTTGTCGTAAGACGTGTTCACATAGCTGTCTTCGTTGATGCCAAAGGCATCGTCCATTTGGCGCAATGTCATCAAACGGAAAGGATCGGATTCACCTTCCGCGTCTGCAAAGGAAATCGGTTCTTCTGTCAGATCCACGAAATTGCGCACAGCCGTGGTGCCGTAACTGTGGCCCGCCCCTTCAGAGCGTTCTTTGAACAACCCCAAAATAGGGATGTCTTTTTCAGACGTCACATTCAACGCGCGCTGGTGCCAATCGGCGATGGATTTGGCCACCACATCGAATTGCACGCCGCCCACAATGGCTTTCATGTTGGGCAGGTATTTTGCAAAAACTGGGTCGTTGGTGTCCAAGAAATTCGGTTCAAAGAATTCACCACCGGAATAACTTTCCACGGTGCACAGGCCGACTTTGCCCATGGTTTTCATCAATGATTTTTCAGATGCCTTCTTGAATTTAAAGAACGCTTCGGTTGCGCCTTCGCCTTGGCCGAACAGTTCTTCGGCCCGCAAACGCACGGCCAATGGATACACCGCCGCTGCGCCAAAGCCCAATGCGCAGGCAATGTGGTGGCTGGATGCAATCTGGCCGCTTTCCACCACCAGGCTTACTTTGAACCGCAGTCCTTCTTCGATCAAACGTTGGTTGATGGCAGAAACGGCCAAAGTCATGGGAATTGCCGCTTGGGCGCGACAAGTGTGGCGGTCGGTTAGGATGGCAATGCCGCCTTTGTCCCGGGCAAAGTCGACCACTTTATTAGCCACGGCATCAATGGCATCCACCAGGGATTTTTCGTTGGCGGGCCCATCTGTGAAATGCGGCTCAAACAAGATGTCAAAGCGATCCCAAGGAGTGTCTTTCTGGGCTTTGATCTTCAAAATATCCGCCATGCTGAGGACAGGGGAATTCACCACCAATTGCCGGGACCGCGTGTATCCAAGCTGTGGTTTTTCGCCCAACGCAACGCGCAAGGTCATACCGTCCGCTTCGCGGATCGAATCCAATGGTGGGTTGGTGACTTGGGCAAATCGTTGGCTAAAGTATTTGGCCACGCCGCCTTCGTTGTCCGACAGCGCGTTAATGGCGTTGCCGTACCCCATGGCAGACACTTTTTCGACGCCGTTTTGCAGCATGGGGTCCATCAAAAAGCGGAAGCTTTCTTGGTTGTGGGTATAGCCAACATATCGGGCAGGGGTGTCTAAATCACCTTCGTATCGGCTGGCCGCCACTTTTACGTCGCCTTCAGCATCGGGCAAATCGTCAATGTTGACCTGCGCGTCTTTCAGCAAGGATGTGTAATCTTTGGCCTTTGCCAACAGTTCCAAGGCTTCTTCAGTTTCAAAAGCGCGACCTTGCGAATGATCAAAATAGATCATGCCTCCAGCTTCAACCCGGCCCCGTCGCAGAACGGAGTCTGGCGGGAAGCTGATTTGCCCGGCTTCGGACATAACGGCCAAGTATTCCTCGGTCTCAACAGACCGCATTGGGCGCAGACCCAAACGATCCAGACGCGCGCCGATGATGGTGCCGTCCCCAAAGATCAACGCGGCAGGGCCATCGTTCTTTTCTTCGGACAAAGAAAAATATTCAAACATCGCCCGGACGTCTGGGCTTAAACGGGTATCGTTTTCCCACGCGGGCGGCATCATGGCCACCACGGCCGTTACCAAATCTAAGCCTTCTTCATAGACGCGCGAATTCAACGTCTGGTCCAACCGGCAGCTGTCGGATTGGCCTTTGGGGCGCACGATGGCTTTGTTGCGGGCCAAGGCCACGGCGGCTTCTGACAAACGGTTCTTTTTGTCGGTGTTCAATTCACCGTTGTGGGCCATCAGCCGGAAAGGCTGTGCCATGGATGGGTGTGGGTCTGTGTTGGTGGAAAACCGCGTGTGGAAGTACATTGTGTGGACTTCGTGGGTTTCATCCATCAGATCCGCAAAATACGGCATGATTTCCCAGGAATTCAAACGCCCTTTGAACACTTGCATGCGCGCGGACATGGACAATGGGTACATCCCGTCCAAGCCGGGATCAGTGTAGGCTTCAGCCTCAATCGCCAGCAGGGCCGAATGGATGCGCGAATCCAAAACGTCACCTGAAACACCTTTTGGCGCTTCAAAAATCCATTGGCGGATTGCCAGTTGGTGACGAACAGACCGTGCGCCAATGGCATCATTGTTCACCGGCATATCGCGTGCGGTCAGAACTTTCAGGTCAGCATCAGCCAAGGCTTTTTCCACCAGCGCTGCTGCACGGTCATGCTGGGTCGTATCACTGGGTAAAAAGAAATTTCCGACGCCAAATTTGCCAGACTCTAAGCTTTTACCGGTCAGCTTGGAAAAGAACGGAATCGACAGGTCCACAGAAATACCAGCGCCATCGCCAACACCTTCAGAAGACATTCCGCCCCGGTGGGGAACAGCGCACAATGCTTCGTGGCCCTTCACCAAAATATCGTGGGTTTGTTTGCCGTCTTTGCGCGTCAGGAATCCAACACCGCAAGAGCTGTGCTCAAGCGATGGATCAAACAGGTAATTTTGCGTATCGCGTCCCAATTGCCGTCTCCCACCTTAAAAGAGGTCATGGTGCCAGGCCACCTAGGCTGAATTGAACAGCGTCGTAGTCCAGCCCATCACATCCCCGGAACGCCGGGGCTATCGCAAAGTTTCGATTTTTGCAAGTTAGCTGCAGTGCGGCATGGGATCCAAAGCAGCGGCCAAGTCGGCGTTTGTGCACTGCCCAAAAAGCAGAAGTCGGCTCTAAAAAGCGCCTAAAAAAATTGCAAACTGTGTTTCAGTGTTGTGACAGGCAGAAATCGCTTGGTTGTCGTGGAAGGGAAAATCCTCGCGACCAACCACAAACGCCCTGAGCAAAAAGCGGTCTTACAGCAGGGGATACATTGGGGTTGAAACGACACGTTCTAGCGCGCACGATTCGCGCCATTTCAACGAGTTCTTCATAAAAGTGGGAAGTTGATGGTGGGCGACCCTGGAATCGAACCAAGCATGAGTCACCTCGGCGGAGTTACAGTCCGCTGCCGCACCTTGCAGCACGTCGCCCTAACCATGGGTGGGCAGATAACCAGCAGTGCAACGCCCGTCAATATCAAAATCCAGTCCGAATGGGCGCTTCTCTTGCCAATGCGGGCCGGCCATGCGCACAAGCCCACCAAGACACGAGGATCAGCTGATGAAAAAGCCAACATGGGTTGTGGAAAAGGAACGCAGTAAACGGGCCGCAGCGGCGGAAACAGTTTGGCTGTTTGGCTTGCACGCGGTGCGCGATGCTTTGGTCAATCCAGACCGTGAAAAGTTGCAACTGCTGACCACGAAAAACGCAGCTGACAAATTGGCAGATGCCATTGCAGCAAGTGGCATGGACCCTGTCATGCAAGATCCGCGCAAATTCAAAGCGCCCATTGACCCGCAATCGGTGCACCAAGGCGCGGCTTTGGAAGTGAAGGCCTTGAACTGGGGCGCTTTGGATCAGTTGCGCCCCGTTGAGGGCGAACCAAACGTGGTGGTTTTGTTGGACCGGGTCAGTGATCCCCACAATGTGGGGGCAATATTAAGATCAGCTGAAGTGTTTGGTGCGCGCGCAGTCATTGCCCCGCACCGCCATTCCGCCCCGGAAACAGGTGCATTGGCCAAAACGGCCAGCGGGGCACTGGAACGCCAGCCTTACATGCGGGTGCAAAACCTGGCCACCGCCATGGAACGCCTGAAAGACATGGGATATTTTTTGGTGGGCTTAGTCGGCCTTGCCGAAACTGATATTCGTGACTTGGGCAAAATGTAAGCCCATTGGTGTGGTTATGGGGGCCGAAGGGCCGGGCCTGCGGGAAAAAACTCGCGACACTTGCGATATCCTGGCAAAAATTGACCCCAAACGCAGTTTCGGATCGCTCAACGTCTCAAATGCAGCCGCAGTCGCCCTATATGAGGTGACAAGAGGAGGCTGATCCATGAGCTACGGCAGCAAAATCGCAACCTGTTGTTACTGCGGGTCCCGCACAGCTTTGTCTTTGAAAGGCAAGGTGCAGCACGAATTGGCATGCAGTAATTGTGGTGCCCCGCTGCATGAATTGAAACATATGCCTGTGTCAAAACCCCATGATGGGCCGGTAAAACACAGTACAGTGAAACCATCACGCATCCGCAACAAGCCCGATGATCCCATCAAAGGCTATAAGTGGGACAAGAAGAAAAAGAAGAAAAAACGCAGCAAAGCCAGTTGGTTATTCGAAAAAGTCTGGGACGAATTGGAAGATATTTTCGACTAACGCCAACTTGTTACAGCCCGTCACAACCCGGCGAGGGGGCTTTGCAAAACCACCACCAGCCTTCAAGTTATATGCAACACACCGCTGATTTTCTTGAAGGAGACACTCCCATGCTGAACCGTCGTACATTCATTGCAGCAGCTGCCGCCACACCGATGATGGCCGCAGTCACACCTGCATTTGCAGCTGAACCCCCAGTGTATGCCACGGGCGGTGTCGCCATTAACGGATATGACCCGGTTGCATATTTCACCCAATCAGACGCCGTCGAAGGCAGTGCGGATCATACCAGTGAATGGGATGGGGCCACCTTCCAATTCGCCAGCGCAGAGAACAAAGCCCTTTTTGACGGCGATCCCGCCAAATACGCCCCGCAATTCGGTGGGTATTGTGCCTGGGCTGTGTCCAAAGGATACACCGCGTCCACATCACCCAATGCATGGTCGGTCCATAATGGTAAACTGTATCTGAACTTCAACCGTGCGGTGCGCGCGCGGTGGTCCATCAATAAAGATGACAATATCGCCGCTGGTAACGCCAATTGGCCCAAAGTCTTGGGTTAACGGGCTGTTCACAAATTGATGAGACGCTCTTTAAGCACTTGCAGTTGTACATAAATCTGAAGGGAAGGCGGCTCGGAACACCCGCTTTCAACTTTCACTGTCCCTCGTTCCTGACTGCGCCCGGGTGTTCACCTGGGCGCTTTTTTATCCGCGGGACGCTTTTTCTGTGATCCCAGATGTGCCCTGACGGCGATCCAGTTCTGCAAACACATCCGCAATATCAACGTCGCGTGCTGCAAGCATCACCAAAAGGTGGTACAAAACGTCTGCCGCTTCGGACGTTAATTTGGTTTTGTCGCCTTTGACGGCTTCAATGATGGCTTCAACCGCCTCTTCCCCAAACTTTTCGGCGCATTTCTCAGGGCCTTTAGACAGCAGTTTAGCGGTCCAAGAACTGTCCGGGTCGGCGCCTTTGCGGGTGGCGATGGTGGCGGCAAGATCTGTAAGGGTCATTCCATCCTCATGGGGATACCGGCGGCAGCCATGTGGGCCTTGGCCTCGCCAATTGTGAAGTCACCGAAGTGAAAAATGGAAGCTGCCAAAACGGCGCTTGCGCCACCTTCGGTTACGCCATCCACCAAGTGGTCCAACGTGCCAACACCCCCGGATGCGATGACGGGCACAGAAACAGCGTCTGAAATTGCGCGGGTCAATGGAAGGTTAAATCCAGCGCGCGTGCCGTCGCGATCCATGGATGTCAGCAATATTTCACCAGCGCCTTTGGCCACCACGGTTTTGGCAAAATCAATGGCATCTATGCCCGTTTCGCGCCGCCCCCCGTGGGTGAAGATTTCCCATTTCCCAGGCGATACGGTTTTGGCATCGATGGCACAGACAATGCACTGGCTGCCAAATTGATTTGCACTGGCGGCAAGAACATCTGGGTTGGCCACCGCCGCTGAATTGAAGCTGACCTTATCTGCACCTGCCAACAGCAAGGCCCGCACGTCATCAGGGGTGCGCACGCCACCGCCGATTGTCAGCGGCATAAAGCACTGTTCAGCCGTACGGCGCGCCAAATCAAACATGGTCCCACGGTTTTCATGGGTGGCTTTGATGTCCAGGAAACACAACTCGTCCGCACCCGCCGCATCATAGGCACGGGCCGCTTCTACAGGGTCCCCGGCATCCACCAGGTCCACAAAGTTCACGCCTTTGACAACGCGGCCATCGGCAACGTCCAGGCAAGGGATGATACGTGTTTTTAACATGCGTCCCGTTTAGGCTGGAAAAAGGGATTGTTCAATTCAAACGCGTTGGTACGATGGGACATGCCTTCGTTTCGTCTTGTCAGTTTTGCCGTGATCTTTGCCTTGTTGGTTTTTGCAACCTTGGCTGTGTTTTACGCTTTGGTTCTCAGCACCGGCATTTCTTTGGATTTTGTCATGACAGTTGGCTGGGTCGAAAGAACGCTTGCTCAATATACCCAAGCCGACATCAAATGGCACCGCTTCGGGACGTTGTATGTGGATACTGTTTTGCCAGTCGCCTATACCGCCGCTGGTTTTTTGGCGTTTCGCCGTTACTTCAAAGGTTCGATGCGCGTGGCTTTGTCCGCTTTGGTGTTGGCGGGCATGTGCGTTGATTTTTGGGAAAACACCATGAACTTGCAATTGTTGGACGGGCAAACAGAACTTATTGCCCGTCACGTCATGGCAACCTGGATCAAATTCTCGCTTTTGTTGCCCGCACTGGGTGTGGGTCTGGTCTGCTGGGTCCGTGAAGCACTGGCCCGTTAGAGCGCAGCAAGAGCTGTTTTCAAGTCTATCGCACCGTCGTAGAGCGCCCGACCAGAAATCGCCCCCGCGATCACATCTGTGGCCTTCAACGCTTCCAAATCCGCCATGGAAGACACGCCGCCCGACGCAATAACGGGTATTGAAACAGCGCGTGCCAAAGCCTCTGTTGCTTCGATGTTTGGGCCTTTCATGGCACCGTCGCGCATGATGTCGGTGTAAATAATGGCGGCAATGCCGTCGTTTTCAAAAGATTTGGCCAGATCGGTGACCATCAGTTCGGTTTCTTCGGCCCAACCACGCGTGGCGACGCGGCCGTTGCGGGCGTCCAGGCCAACAGCGATTTTACCAGGGTGTTTGGCGGCCGCTTTGCGCACCAAATCGGGGTCTTCCACGGCGACGGTGCCCAATATCACCCGGGCAAGCCCACGGTCGATCCAGGCGTCAATCGTGGCCAAATCCCGGATCCCACCGCCCAGCTGGCACGGCACCGAAACAGCGTCCAAAATCGCCTCAACCGCGCCACCGTTCACGGGTTCGCCAGCAAAGGCCCCGTTCAAATCCACCAGGTGAATCCATTGGCACCCTGCGTCTTCAAATGCCTTGGCTTGGGCCGCAGGGTTGTCGTTGAACACGGTAACCTGATCCATTTCGCCATGGACCAAACGCACGGCTTGGCCGTCTTTTAAATCAATCGCGGGATACAGGATCATTGGGCGCACTTTCCGATAGTATTAAGTCAAAAGGCCTATGACATGGGGGCGAACCAAGTGCAAAGCGACCTAGCGTAAGGGTTGCCCAAATGGCCCATTTGCGGGCAGACTGCGCGCACCATGTCTGAAACACATGTCAGGGAGAACTGAAAATGAACAAGATTATTGCAGCTGCGGCTGGTTTGGTAATGGTTGCAGGGGCCGCTTTGGCTGAACCAGCAGCAGGTACTTGGAAAACACAAACCGGCGAATCCGGTGGCTACATCCACGTCAAAATCGCGCCATGTGGCAGTAAAGTTTGCGGCACAATCACCAAAGTTGTGGGCAACGACAACCAGTCCATCGTAGGCCGTAAGATCATCAACGGCATGAAGTCCAACGGCAGCGGATCTTATTCCGGCGGCACAATCTGGGCACCAGATACGGACAAAACGTACAAATCCAAAATGTCCCTGTCAGGCAACAAGCTGAAAGTCAGCGGATGTGTTGCGGGGGGGTTGATCTGTCGCAGCCAAACTTGGACGCGCCTGTAATCTTAAGGTCGCCAGTTTAAGAAATTCGAAATCAGCCGGAGCCCAGTGCTCTGGCTTTTTTCTGGGTGGAACTGAGTACCGATCATTGTGCCGGTTCCCACAATCGCCGTGACATCGCCGCCATATTCCACGTGGGCCAGGCGCTCGGCCGGGTCTGAAACCTGGAACTGATAGGAATGCACAAAATACGCGTGCTGGCCGGTTTCGATGCCCGCCAACACAGGATGTTGTGCCGTGATCATCAGATCGTTCCACCCCATGTGGGGGACTTTCATGGTTGGGTCGGTGGGGTCAATGGCGCGCACGTCGCCCGCCACCCAGTCCAAACCTGGGGTTTCCTCATATTCCCAACCCCGGCTGGCCATCATTTGCATGCCAACGCAAATTCCCAAGAACGGTTTGGCATCAACTTCCACAGATTCCACCAAAGCCTCGAACAGACCGCGGCGGTCCGTCAGGGCGGCTTTGCAGGCCGGAAAAGCCCCATCACCAGGTAACACGATACGATCTGCACGGCGCAGATCATCCGCGTTGGAGGTTACAATAACATCTTCGTTCGCCAGATCAGCGGCCATGCGTTCAAACGCCTTTTGCGCCGAATGCAAATTGCCGCTGTCATAGTCAATAAGGGCCGTCAGCACGTTAGAGCGTTCCTTTGGTGGACGGCACAGCATCCGCCATGCGCGGATCGGTTTCCAACGCGTCGCGCAGGGCGCGGGCCACCGCTTTGAAGGCGGCTTCGGCGATGTGGTGGCTGTTGATACCGTGCAGTTGATCCACGTGCAGCGTCAGACCCGCATGGGTGCTAAACCCTTGAAAAAACTCACGAACCAGTTCGGTATCGAAGGTTCCGATCTTCGCCGTTGGCAGATCCACATTCCACACCAAGAACGGGCGTCCGGAAATATCCAGCGCCGCACGCACCAACGCGTCATCCATGGCCAAGTGGCAGTCCCCGTACCGGCGGATGCCCTTTTTATCACCAACCGCGGCCGCAAAGGCTTGCCCCAGGGCAATGCCCACGTCTTCCACTGTGTGGTGGTCATCAATGTGCAAATCCCCCGTGCAGCGCACGGTCATATCCATCAAGGCGTGGCCCGACAGCTGGTCCAGCATGTGGTCAAAGAACCCAACGCCGGTTTGGTTGTCATAGACCCCAGTTCCGTCCAGATTCAGCTGAACAGAAATCTTGGTTTCATTGGTATCGCGTTCAATTTTCGCAGTGCGCATCAGACCCACCTTTCGCCATTCACGGGGTGTATAGGCGGGCAGGGGCGCAAGGGGAAGACTTATCCCGAATCACTGGCCTGGCAG
>JAHDCP010000044.1:4375-19612 GCA_020629775.1 Planktomarina sp. | reverse complement strand
ACCCCGACAGAAGCTGCCGCTGTGGCGTCCATTTTTCTTTGTGGCATGCTTTGTGGACCGGGACATGGGGCCTTTGGCGGATGGAGCATCCTTGATGCGCAGACCGCACGCCCTGCTGACAGCGTTCTGGCACCCAGACACCATGAACACACTGCGGGATGCAGGCAAACTGATCATCACCTTGATGTTTGTGATCGCCAATGCGCTGTTGTTGAAGCACGTGATCACCGATGAACAAATCCCGCAGAAGATCACCGAAGTCATGCTGTCCTATGGCTTTGGCCCAGTGATGTTCTTGGTGATTGTGAACGTGATCTTGCTGATCGGTGGGCAATTCATGGAACCATCCGGATTGCTGGTCATTGTGGCACCCTTAGTGTTCCCCATCGCCATTGAGCTGGGGATTGATCCGATCCACCTTGGCATCATCATGGTGGTGAATATGGAAATCGGGATGATTACACCGCCCGTTGGTTTGAACCTGTTCGTGACGGCGGGTGTGGCAAACATGTCCATGATGGGCGTGGTCCGCGCGGCGCTGCCGTTCTTGGGCATCATGTTCATCTTCTTGATCATGATCACGTATATTCCGTGGATATCCACGGTCCTTCCCAACGCCGTCATGGGTCCAGAACTCATAGTCAAATAGCGCAAAATGGCAGCGACCCAGACACCAAACCTGCAAGATTGGATTGGGCGGACCACAACCGCCCAAGACATTCTGCGCCCAGATCCGGCGCGGTTCATGCAGGCCACGCTGGACCAAGATCCGTCCTTGGCCCTTGGGGATCCGCTGCCCCCGCTGTGGCACTGGCTGTATTTTTTGGATGCCCGGCCCGCCCGTGAATTGGGCCGCGACGCCCACCCCAAGAAGGGCGGTTTTTTGCCGCCGGTTCAATTGCCACGCCGCATGTGGGCGGGGGGGCGGTTCACATTCAATGCGCCGCTCGTGCTTGGGCAAGCCGTTGAAAAGCAATCCACCATTACATCGGTTGCGCAAAAAGGCGGCCGAACCGGGCCGCTGTGTTTTGTGACAGTCCAGCACCAAATCTTTCAAAATGGCAGTCTGGCGGTCACGGAAGACCATGACATTGTGTACCGCGAAGACCCCGCACCAGATGCCCCCAAACCAAATTATGCCCCTGCCCCGGCGGACCCAGATTTTTCTGAAACGGTCACGCCCACACAAGTTATGCTGTTTCGGTATTCCGCGCTGACGTTCAATGGGCACCGCATCCATTACGATCTGGACTATGCCAAATCGGTGGAAGGGTACGATGGCTTGGTGTTCCACGGCCCGTTGACCGCCACGCTTTTGGTGAACCAGGCGGCACAACACCGCGGCGCCACCCCCACATCTTTCAAATTCCGCGCCTTGGCCCCCATCGCTGGCCAAAACCCGTTTCACGTGGAAGGCAAAACCGATGGCACGTTATGGGCACGGCGCAGCGACGGCGCACTGGCCATGACAGCCAAAGCAACGTTCTGACAATTGCGGTCCCCAAACCGCGCACCCATGCCCGGTTTGAACGACACACGGTGCCAATTCGAATCTGTTGGCAACCATGTAAAATGACCGGGTTTCATCCTTTGACCAACGGTCGAACAGGTTGAAATAGATGATGGTGATCTTGAAACATAACCCCACACACCTCCGAAAACCGCGCAACAACAGCTGAAATTGGGCAAGAATGCGCCGAAACAGCATGATTTATCTCAAATTTGATGAAATTCCGCCAGGTTTCACCTTTAAGGCGAAAGAGCCCGATGAATACTCGGGAGTGCAATACAACGACAGCTTTTTAGTAGCGTGGTTAGAAGATGAAAAAATTGATGATGACCGCCTGTATGGCAACGGGTCTGGGACTTTCCCCAACATTTTTGGCCGCGGCTGACTTGATTTTGGCATCTGCAATAACTCCGCAGGCGCGGCCCGCCGCAATCGATTTTGAGCTGCAAAACCAGCTTGATTTCAGAGATGTGTCTTTCAAAGACTGCTACGGAAAACCCGTGTGCCGTGCCAAAGGGGCATCGGTTCATGCGTACCGGATCAATGAAACTGGAACCGATTGGGCAGAAGCAAAGCTGTATTGGGATCCGGTGGATGGCTTGGGTGTTTTGGGAGGCGGCCAAGACGATGAAATCGACGCCGATGAAAAAATCATCGTAAGATTCGACGACCCAAAAAACGTTTTGAACGTTTGGTACACTGATCTGTTTGCAAAAGAACAAAGCCGTTATGGCCGCGTTACAAAGCAGCGTAACAGCCTCAGCAGCCCGGCCAATGTTCTGACTCGGGATTACGAGAAAGCACGTGCAACGATTTATACAAGTGCGGGTCATCCGACACAGACTGTGACATTCGGGGTCGTGAATCTGCCCACGGTGGAATTTAACGAAGTCATCAACAGCGATGTTTTTGAAACCGGCGGTGATCTTCGCAAGCGGCTGTTGATCGAAGATGGCACAGCCAGTGTTTTGTCTGGCGTGACAAATGATGCCGGTTTGTTGGAAACCACAAAAGTGCGTTTGGATGAAAATGCTGAACGAACAGAAAATGCCCTGCAAGACATCGGCCTGACACAGGACAGCATGACCATTGCCCTTAACTTTGCGGATCAAATGGACATTCCATTGGTGGAAGGTAACACCATCAACAATGAACGCATGACGGCGTTTTTGGCAAATATCGAACAGTTGGGCGACATTTTGGAAGCGTCCAAATTGGAACGCGTTATCGGTGATGTGTCCAATGGTGAAGTGCCGCAATCCATGTGGCCAGGCCGCAGCGTACAGGCGATCGAATTCACTGCGGAAGCTGACACCAGCAACGATTATTCTATCGCGGGGTTTGTGTTCGCGAATGACTAAGCGGACCTGGATGTTTTCATGAAAACCTTTGCGAAATATATCAAACACGCCATCTTGGGCACGCTGATCGCGTCCAAGGCGGGGGCAAGTGTTGTTTCGGCTGTCCCCCAAGCGCAAGCGCCAGAAGACAACTGGCAAAATCTGCGCCGGCATTTGGAAACGATGTCCACGCCGAACGGCGCGTTTGATTTTCAGTTACCAGATCCTGCATCCACCCCAGAGGCACTTCCGCTGGTGTATGATTCCATTCGGGAAAGCTATTTGGCGACGGAACGCAGCGAATGGGTAAAGTTGGACAGTTTTTGGACCGACCACCCAAAGGTGAAAACCAGCCCCGTTGTCTTTCAGGAATTTTTGGCAGCCCGATCAAGCCTGCGGACCCATATGCAAGGCACCCGCGAAGAAGTTTTGCAAAATTGGCTTCACAATGCCCACCATAAGCCGGGTCACTATGACAATGGCGGTGGCAACGGCGATAACGACTGTACCAAAAAAAATTGCGGTAATTAAAGTCGACGCTTACTTAACGCGCGCCACACAATACAGGTTCTGGGTCAGGAAGTCGCGATCCGTAAGATACGGATATCTTTGCCGAATTTCATCGGTCAGCCGGTCCTTGCCCGTGTCAGCACGCGAAGGCATTTCTTCGGCTTCTTCGATCACAAAGAACTTTTCCGTCAATGCAATGATGTCATCCAAACTTATTCTGTTCAGGCCACGCGCGATGTAATGATCCGGCGTTGGTTCATATTCAACATGGCCCCAATCCATCATTTCGCGTTGCTTAGGATCTGAAGTATCGATGGCCTTGGTGGTCTTTGGTGGCAGGTGATGCCCATTCCACGAATAGAAGTTGTGATGGTTGTAAAGCATCTTGCCGCCCTTTCGCAGACGCTTCGCTGTTTCTTCAAAGATCATTTCAATTTCGTGCAAATGCTCTGTCACGTTGTGCAACGTCGCCAAATCATAATCGCGGGTATTTGGCAGCTGTTCGATCGGCAAGGGTGTAATTTTCCAGTCCGGAATGATGTCTTCTATTTCGATCGGGGACCATCCAAAACCTTCTTTGGTTTTTGCAGTCAGGTTTTTCACGCGGTCTTTGTCGCGCTTAACGATTGGGTCCAAACCGGTATAGGACTTGGCCCCTGCCGCCAGATATCCAAGCCCATGTAAACCGGGGCCGCATCCAATATCCAAAACATCTTGGCCCACCACCACAGACCGCACTTTGCTGGGCCATGAAATATACCCAAAATCCAAAGCCCGCTGCATTATGGGATCATGAAACGCCGCCAATCGGTCGGGGTTTTCCAGGTTGTTAAGCCAGTATCCCTGAACCATGTTTTCATGGGTGCCATGAAACTTTATCGGCTCGTCTCCAGGTTCTTTGCCGCCGTGGTGAACCATGAAGAAATCGCCCAAGACCCGCAACCGGTCTGCGGGCACACCGGCCTTTTCCAATCCTGGTCGGCACTTTTCAAACTGCGAACGAAAGGACTTTGACCGTTCTAAGCCCGCCAACAAACGCAACGGTTCTGATGTGGTGTCATTGGACAGAATGGACATGAAGAACGGGCAGGATCGCCCGATATGTGTCGACGGAAGATCGGTGGTTTTCAAAAATTCGACCAGCAAAGCAGCATCCGAAAGGTCACCCTGCAAAGCTGGCTTTTTAGATGCTTTCTTCAGGCAAATCTGGGAATTCGATGTATGCGGATTGGGCAATGCTGCCTGGACCACGCCGTCGGCCCATAATTTGGCAACCGCCAGCAACAACGCAGGGTATCGCGGATCCAACACATGCTTGGCGACAATCAGGCCCGCTGGCGTCAACGCATCGATGACAGACAAGATACAAGCGGTAAGATCTTCCGGCTTTTTCGAACCATCAATATAAACAAATTCAACCGGCCCGCCGGTCCATTTGAAATCAGAAAAGTCCGCCACATGCGCCACACCCGCAACGGCGTTTTGTTTCATGTTGGCGTGCCACAAGGAAGAAAAGTCCTGGCCAACCTTGATGTCTGTTTCAACCCGTTTGGCATGGTCTTTGGTCCATACAAAGTTATCAACCACGTGAAGATCAAATGATTGGGCCAGGGTCACAGACAGCGCGCCTAACCATGGTCCGAATTCAACGGCCACGCCTTCTTTGCCAGATTGGGCATCCAATATCTGTTCCAACAATACCAAGTCAGTTGAACTTGCCATGTTTTCAATGCTTGGTAGACTTAGGGGCATGTGGGCTCTTACTCTGAATACTACTTTTAGTTGATTACGGCGGCGTGTTTCTTGCAACAGAATAATGAAAAGCCGCGCAATAACCAGAGGGACGTTCTTGATAAACTCGTCCAATCGCAAGACTTCATGGGCGCCTTTGGTATCTTGCAACAAGACTTCGGTGATATTGCCGACTATTCGGTTGTCTGGGAACGCTTTGCAACATCTTGCGTCCTTGCGGGCCGCGATGCCCTGGCCCTTGAAGTGTATGATCGGATATTTTCCAGCGGCGCGGGATCCAGCTCTGCCGTTGTTGAACACGCGGAACTGCTTTTGAAAGATGGAAACTTGGGACCGGCCCAAGAATTTCTGAGGCAATACCCTGACATAAAACTGCAAACTGCAGAAGATGTGGCCGTCTATTTCAGGGCCTTCGAAGCCTTTGACCCATCTTTCGCACTGGACCGCATACCAGATGATTTGTTGGTCGATGACACCGTGGCTTTGATGCGAATTGATCTGCTGCGACGGTTGGGGCGGTTTGAAATTGCCGCCAATGAAATTCAGCACCAGATCGAACAGTCCCCACGGCCGGACCGCTTTTTGGTGCGCCAAGCCCGTACGTTAGAAGCGCTTGGCCAATGGGCCGCATCCCAAACAGCCTGGGAAGATATTCGCAAACAAGGCTTGGCCGAAGAAGGCGAATGCCTGTTTAATCTGATGCGTTTGTTAAAGCGCCAAGATAAGTCAGAACAGGCCCTCGTTTTGTTCAGTTCTGCGTTGCAAGCCGACATTCCGATCTTTCAACTTGCGCGATGCGGGGCCGTGTTGGGTTTGCCCAATACAGTACGTGGTCTGCTGGACAGGGCCATACTGACCCCCGACGAAAACGAAGATCATGAAAAGCTGGCCAATGTTTCCCTTGATTTTGGAATGTTGGATCACTTTGCAGCACTGGTGCTTCAACAAGAAACCCATGATTTAGGCGCAAAAGAACTTCTTAAACATTTGGCGCGCACGTTTTCCATTGAACTGGGCCATCGCAAACACTTCGGCATGGGGGGCAGTCAGACATCACCCCAGTTGTTCTTGCCCCATTTAGCAAAGCAAATTCCAAGGGCTGATGGCGAACCCACCAGTGACGCTGTACTTTTGGTGAACGCGACTTTGGCCATGGGCGGCGCTGAAAGACAATTGGTACAACTGGTAAAGGCCATCAAATCGGCGGATGTTCATCCGTCGCGCATTCATGTTGCGCTGTTTTCGCTGAGTGAAGACCGCGGGCACGCATTTTTCCTGCCGCAGCTGCGCCAAGAGAATGTGCACATCCATGACCTTTCAACCGTTCAACCCAGCCCGCTGGACATGCACGATATCCAATCGCTTGCCACGCGCTTGCTGCCCAGCCCTTTGCGCAACGATGCGTTGCAACTGCAAACCCTGGTGAAACAGCTGAACCCCGGCATCATCCACGGATGGCAAGACCGCGCGTCGTTGGCAGCGGCCTGGACCGGGATCGGGCCACCGGACCGCAAGTTGTTTATGAGCGTTCGGAACATGCAGCCCAGCAAACGTGGTCAAACCGTGCCATATGCATTCGACATGTATAAATGGATTGTTCAGCAACCGAATGTGAAAATGATCGCAAATTCAGACATCGGCGCGCGTGATTATGAACATTGGCTTGGCCTTCAAACCGGTGACGTTGCCGTTGTCAAAAACGCGTTAAACTTGCCCAAGATTCTAAACCAACGGTCCCGCAAACCCGCAGGGCCAGTGGTTTTGGGCGGGGTCTTCCGGTTGGCCTTTAACAAACGCCCAGAACTTTGGTTAAGGACATTTGCCAAGCTTCAAAGAAAGCTCGACTTTGAAATCGAAGCGCGGATTTTCGGGCGTGGGCCGTTGGAAGAAAATTTGTCCAAAATGATCACTGATTTGGAGGTCACGAATTTCAAGATCGTCACCAATACGACAGACATGGCAGAAATCTATGCTGGATTGGATGCGTTGTTGTTGATGTCGCGGGTCGAAGGTTTGCCAAACGTTGTGTTGGAAGCCCAAGGGTTTGGGTTACCCGTTGCCGCATGTGACGTGGGCGGAACGCGTGAAGCGTGCCTTCTGGATGGCCCAGGCACAGCACTTTTGCTGGATGAAGATATCAACGCCGACACAGCTTCAGACAAAATCGCCGAATGGCTGCCAGGCGCTTTGGCGATCGGTGAAGCAGACCGAAAACGCTTCATTGCCGAAAATTTCAGCTTGGCTAAAATTTCTGCTGATATGCAGATGCTTTACGGTGCATCGGATGGCCATGCTTGAAACGTCTGTAAAAAGTGCTTTGGTGGTGGGCACCCCGCAAGACCCCGGTGCCCATGTGTTGTTTCACTTGGTCGACCAACACGCTGAACATTGTGACTTTGCGGCACAGCTTGGTCCGTCAGATTCAAGCCGCCAAGTCATAGCGTTTGCCACCCAAGAACTGTTTCTGACCTGCGTCAAAACTTGTTTAAAACGGGCCGTACAAATTCATGTCCTTGTGCGCGGCCCTTCAGACGTTCGAAGCCAAGAAGAATTTGCGTCCCAGTTGCATGTCTTGGCGGAATTGGCGGCCACCTCGGATATGGATCTTGTGTTTTGGGGGCTGACGCAAAGCGACCTGAGCGATCAACTGCCGATGCATGTTTTGCCGTTGACCCAAACGCCCACCCCCCATCTTGAACTTGCACAGATTGAGGCGACCGGCGACATCACCATCGATGCAACACGCCGTTTTTCCACGACACATTTCAATTGGAGACGGTTCATTGGGCGTTTGCACCTCCAAACCGCGCCCGGCGCGTCGGTTGACCTGCAATCCTGCGCCACGGCCTTGAACCGGTCGATCCCTTTCCAGACGAATGCCGCAAATCGAAACATTGTCATGGTGGTCTCTAACGGGGTTGGCTTGGGCCATTTAACAAGGCTCAGCAAAATCGCCGCTGAACTTGCGGCGCGCCATGATTATACCATTACCTTCTGGTGTTATTCGCGGGCAGCCGTTCTGCTTTCTGAATTCGGGTATGAAACCCATATCCGCCAAACCGCAGAACATTTGAAATGCGATTTTGACCCTTGGCATGAATGGGAAAGCGCCGAATTTAGCGCATTTCTGAAAGCCAAGGATATCCACGCCATCGTGGTGGATGGCAGCACACTTTTGGCACCCATTAAAACAGCCCAATTGCTGCCTGAAAACGGCCACCGACGGCTTATTTGGGTGCGCCGCGGCATGTGGAAATCGGATGCTGACACATCCCCTTTGCAAGACAGCCACTTTGCGGATCTCATTGCAGAACCCGCAGATCTTGCACAGGCATCCGACCCCGGCACCATCGCAAATTTCCAAGCCGATTACCCGGGATTGGCCAATCTGCAGAAATCACCACCCATCGTGTCGATTGAACCTGATCAAGTCTATTCCCGTTGGCAGGCCCGCAGAAAGCTGGGGCACATCTCAAGAAAGCCACTTTGCCTTGTGAACTTGGGCGGGGATACACTGGCAAGCCAGGGGTATATCGCCACGTTGATAGAAGCAGCATCAAAGCAAAACAGGGTCAGATTCATTGCCGCCAAATCACCCTTTGCCTTTTCCACCACAGCTGAAACGATCAATTCCAAATCAATTTACCCCATCGCCAAATATCTTGCGGCGTTTGACGGTGTTATCTGTGCGGCGGGGTATAACAGCTTTCATGAAACGCTGACCTTGTGCGATGCGCCTGTACTTTTTGTACCAGCGCAAAACGCACGGTTGGATGACCAAGCTGCACGCGCCTATTTTGCGGCACACCAAGATTTGGTGGACGTTTTTGACTTGGAACACCGGCAACAATCAGTGGCCGCATTCGATGGGTTTTTAGACGCAGTGAAACGCAAGAAACGCCGCAATCGCCACCCGTCAGAAAATGGCGCGTCGGTCATGGCACAGATTATCGTGGACACCATAAATGGCTGAACTTGATCAACTCCATGAATTGGCCAGCCGTGCCAAAACCGCAGAAACAGCCAATGCGCGGATGGCATTGGAAGGGGCATTGTCGGCAATCGTGTCCGGTCGGTTCCTTTTTCAAAACCATGAAGCGGGACGTCCGGCAAAACCGCCAGGCGAAAATCCGCTGTTCGATCTGGCAGACTCTGCGCAGCCAAAGTCTGCTGTGCAGGTGCCCCTTGGCACCACGGCTGTTTCACAAAACCCATCCCTGTTGCCCGTGGTGGGGTTTGTCACAAAAACAGAAGATCCCACCAAATTGGGCGCTGCATTCACAACTTTCTTAGTGGAAAACAGCACAAATCCATTTTGCAGACCTGTTTTCCTGGTCAACGATTTTCGGTTGCTTCCATTTCTTGGGTATATTGGCTGCGCATATTGCACCTTGCCTGATCCGCTTGGCCCTGCGGAAATGACCCATCTAAAAGCAAAATATGCAATGAGTTCAGCGGTTGATTTTATATCTGGCGAAATTTTTGATATTGAACAGATATGACTAAGGTGAACGATGCGGGGCAAAATTAATTTTTTCGCAGTACTTCCATTTCAAAGCCCCCCTTGGAAGTGGTTCAAATCAGGCATGCAGATGATGAAAACATTCACAAAAAATTTTACATTGTTTTTGGCTACCATTGCGATGGCCGGGTCGGCTTTTGCAAACACTGAAACGTGCTTTTTTTCAGATGATTTGGCGCTTGATCCCAACGCTGGGCCACAGGAAATCACGGATAAAGCGCAATCCTATTTGAAGGATGCGAAAGCCGGTGAAGGGATTGGGTGGTACCGGCAAGGCCGGGTGTTTTATTTCGGCAGAACGGGATCACGCGATTATTCCCGTGCCGCACTGTGTTTTGAATCTGCCGTTGGAAATGGGTATCCAGAAGCCAATTATTTGCTTGGTCTTTCATACATGCGAACCAGCAAAGGGAAGCTGGCGCTGACGGCCATGGAAGCCGCCATGGAAGGTGGAAATGAAAAGGCCGAGCTTCAGATCGCCTATGGGCATATTCTAAAGAAATTTGGAACGGCCTCGCGCGCGGAAACCGGTTTTGAAATGCTGCAAAAGTTCGCCGATGCGGGCGAACATCGGGCGATGTATTTGGTGGCCAATGCAAAATCCACCGGCACTGGAACGGGCTTGGATATCAAAAGCGGGTTTGCTGAAATGCTGGCGCTTGCCAACGATGGTTATCCGCCTGCGATGAATCAGGTTGGGCGCGCTTACACCTATGGGTACGGCACCGACAAAGATATAGACCTGGCGTTGGATTGGTACCAAAAGGCGATTGACCGTGACTACTTGAAAGCCGAACTTGGCTTGGCAAACACCCATGCCCGCGCCCACAATTATGAGGAAGCTCTGCAAGCCTATGATCGTGCAATTGCCGCCGATGTGGACAACGCAGATTTTGAACTTGCACGCGCCCATTCCGAAGGACGATTTGGACGCAAATCCAAATATGCCCAAGGGTGGCAAACCCTGACGGATTTGTCAGATGCCGGTCATTTACGCGCCTCCCAATCCATTTTGGACAAGTTGGGTGATGGCAGTGGCCGTTCGGCAGACATTGGCTTTTTGGTAAAGCAACTCAAAGCGGCCTCCGAAGATGGTGACGGGCGGTCTGCGGCAGTGCTGGCAAAATTCTTGCGGGAACGGCCTGATCTTTTTGCCAACGCAACTTCTGAGCGGGAAGAAATAATTCGCCGCTTCGGGGCCAACATGGACCGCGCGCAACTTGTGCCTGAACTCTTAAGGGACACGGCCAAGGCCCACCCTTCGCGGGCTTGGTCAACGATGTATCGCTTGTTGAACGCTGAACGCGGCGACGCCTTTATTGCTGGCTTGATCGAAATGCGCCGAATAAGCCGCAACGCCTATGTGTTCGCGCTTCAAAAGGAATTGATCCGATCTGGGGCCCTGAAAGGGAAAGCCACAGGCGTGTTCAACCGATCAACTGTCAAGGCCACATTCAAACTTTGCGAAGCTGTTGAAGCCGCAAAAAAATGTGCAAACGCGCCGCTTAGTTTTGATTCCGTTCGGGCCATCGCCAATGCCCTGGCACAATCACGCGACGCAGGCGAATAACACCGACACCATTGATATGGCGGGGCAACGCGCTGCCAATGAAACTCCCAAAACCTGAAAATCACTGGCTCGATAAAAAATTGTACAGCCGTCCAGTTTTTATGTTCAGCTATTTTCAACACGATGACTTGGGAGGGCCAGATGGAATTTGATTTTATTTTTGTGGGCTTGCGGGTGGCTGATGCGTCCATCATGCCCCTTCTGGTGTCAGGCAACACAAACGCCCCCTCCTTCATGATCGGAGAAAAATGCGCCGATATGATCAAAGCCGAATACGCCGCATGATCCACTGTGATAGACGGTACACAATCAATCGAAAGGGGTGTCTGACATGGATGGCGCACAACTGATTATCGACGGGCAAGAAGCCCTGTTTGCAGATTATGACCTGGCCTTGGCCGATTTGGACACAGCCAAGCATGATTGGGTGAAAGTGCCCCCGGCGGACCGGATCAAACTGCTGTCGGGAATGAAAGACGGCATCATGAAAGTTGCCGAAGACTGGGCCGAAACATCCGCCCGCAAAAAGGGGTTGGTGCCCGGCACTGCCATTGCGGGTGAAGAATGGCTGGCCGGACCTTATGCCACCATTGCTGGGGTCAACGCTTTCATGGCCACACTTTCACAGATGGACGGCAAGAAATTTATCGACCACCTGCCCACCCGGACCCTGCCCACTGGCCAGTTGGGTGTTAAGGTTATGCCCCACACCATCTGGGACCGATTACTGTTGTCCGGTGTGAACGCAGAAGTGTGGATGCAAGACGGCGTTACTGCCGCCAATCTGAAAAGCCATGCCGCTGGTGCCTATGACATTCCGGTTCAGGATCGTGTGGGCAAAGTGGCTTTGGTGCTGGGCGCTGGCAACGTGGCGGCGATCACGCCCTTGGACGTGCTGCAAAAGCTGCTGCTGGAAGATCAGGTGGTTATCTTGAAGATGAACCCCATCAACGACTACCTGACGGATTTTTACAAAATCGCCATGAAGCCGTTCATTGATGGTGGGTTCCTGCGGATTGTCAAAGGCGACGCAACGGGCGGTGCGTATCTGTGTGACCACCCGATCGTGGAAGAACTGCACATCACCGGATCCGATGCCACCCACGACGCGATTGTTTGGGGTGTGGGAAAAGAAGGTGCTGCCAACAAAAAGGCTGGTACGCCAAAAAACACCAAGCGCTTTACGTCTGAATTGGGATCCGTCAGCCCCGCCATCGTGGTGCCCGGCCCGTGGTCTGCTGCTGACTTGCAGTTCCAAGCCCAAAACATCGCCACCATGAAGCTGCATAATTCTGGCCACAACTGCGTGGCCCTGCAAACATTGGTGATGCCCAAGGGCTGGGACAAAGCCCCGGAACTGATGGAAAACCTCAAAACGGTTATCGCGTCCTCCACGCGCCCGACCTGGTATCCAGGGGCCGAACAGCGCTTGGACACCTATGCCCAAAACAGCGGTTCAGTGGAAGCAATTGATCGCGGTCCCAACGCGCCAGCGGTGCTGATTGGCGACATGGCCCCGGACAGCCTAAACCGATCCTGCGAGGTTTTTGGTCCCGCCTTGGGTGTGAAGGAACTGGATGCAAAAGACGCGGAAAGCTTTTTGATCGCGGCCATCGAATATGCCAACACAGAACTGTGGGGCACATTGGGGGCAAACATCGTGATCCATCCCAAAACCATTCGTGAGATTGGGAAGCACCGCTTCGATGAAATCCTTGCAGACCTGAAATACGGCAGCATCGCCATCAACACCTGGACCGGCCTGGCCTTCTTGGCAACCGCCTGCCCATGGGGCGCGCACCCAGGCCACACGCTTGACGATATCGGATCTGGTATCGGAACTGTGCACAACGCCTTCATGTTGGAAAACACCCAGAAGGTGGTGATCCAAGCGCCCTGGCGGCCCTTCCCGCGCGGGCTCTTGTCGGGTCAGTTCACTTTACTGCCCAAACCACCGTTTTTCATCACGAACAAAAAGCAGAATAAACTGGGCAAACTGCTGACCCGGTTCCAGGACAAACCCGGTTGGCTGAAACTGCCAAGGATATTCCTGAACGCGCTGCTGGGATGATCCGTCACAAGGCCAAAGGCATGTTGTCCTTGGCCTTTTTTGAAACCACATGAACGGCATGAATGAGATGTCCACCAAGCTTAAAGCGCGCGCAGATCGTATGACCTCCAAACGCGACGCCAAGAAGCGCCAGATCGCACAAAGCGCGATCGACGCGTTGAAGCACCTTGGATATGCCAACACAACGCTGCGCGATATCGCCGCCCACAGCGATCTTTCCCTTGGCATGTTGCACTACTATTTCGAAGACCGCGGTACGCTGATCATCTATTGCGTTGGGATTTACAAAGAAGCGTTTGTCCACGATTTCCGCACCGCACTGAACGATGCGTCAGGCCCCGAACAAGTTATTGAGGCGTTCACACAAGCGTTGGTGGCGTCCATCATCGATGATGATATGACCCACCGCCTGTGGTACGACATTCGCAACCAAGCGTTTTTCGATGCCACATTCCGCCCTGTGGTCGATGAAATTGAAACCGCACTGATTGACATTGTAAGCCTGGCGCTGACCAAAGCCGGCCACGCCGTGCCGCCCAACGTCGCATACCACTATGCGCTTCTTGACGGGGCGTTTCGGTACGCGATGCAACACCAAATGGGTGACACACCAAAAACGAGGGGCGAATTGGAAGACGTTTTTCGCCGGGTACTGACGCAATTCCTTTGACGATTTTCAATAAAGAACTTGGTGACCCGGGGGTGGGATGACCAGGCACCGCACCTACATCCGCCAAACAACTTACCATCACTGGCGACCCCGGCAGGATTCGAACCTGCAACCTGCCCCTTAGGAGGGGGCTGCTCTATCCAGTTGAGCCACGGGGCCTTTGGCAATGCTTATGGAGGGGTTAGGGGAAAAGTCCAATGGGTTGGCCTTGGACAAATCAATGTGTCACGGTTAATGTGCATCAAAATTGAAAGGTCGCTTGCCCGTGTCCCACCAAAAACGCCCCCTTACCCTGCGTGATGTTTCCGAAGCGTCTGGCGTGTCTGAAATGACGGTCAGCCGGGTGTTGCGCAACCGGGGCGATGTGTCTGCCGCAACGCGGGAAAAGGTTTTGGCAGCGGCCAAAGAACTGGGATATGTGCCCAACAAAATCGCCGGGGCTTTGGCCAGCCAACGGGTTAATTTGGTGGCGGTGGTTATTCCCTCCATGTCCAACATGGTTTTTCCGGAAGTTATGCAGGGCATAACAGCAGCCCTTGATGGCACTGGCTTGCAACCCGTTGTGGGCGTGACCGGGTATTCCCCGGAAAAGGAAGAAGAAGTTCTTTATGAAATGTTGTCGTGGCGGCCATCAGGGGTAATCCTGGCCGGGTTGGAACACACCGATGCATCCCGCAAAATGCTGGAAGAATCGAGCATTCCCGTGGTGGAAATCATGGACACAGACGGCAACCCGGTGGACGCGATGGTGGGCATTTCGCACCGCCGTGCTGGGCGCATGATGGCAGAAGCGATCATGAAGGCGGGTTACGAACACATTGGCTTTTTGGGCACCACCATGTCGCTGGACCACCGCGCGCGCAAACGCTTCGAAGGTTTCACCGAGGCGCTGGCCCAAGGTGGCGTCGAAATCATGGACCGAGAATTTTACACAGGCGGCTCCGCCTTGGCCAAAGGGCGCGAAATGACAGCTGCCATTTTGGAACGGTCGCCTGACCTGGAATTTCTGTACTTTTCCAACGACCTGATCGCCGCCGGGGGCTTGCTGCATTTGCAGGACGCCGGGATTGATATCCCCGGGCAGATTGGGTTGGCCGGGTTCAACCAGGTGGAACTGATCGAGGGCATAACCCCCCGTTTGGCCACCATGGACAGCTGCCGCTTTGAGATTGGCGAAAAAGCCGCCCAAATCATCGCAGCGCGCAATGAAATGGCGGAACAATTGGACAGCGATAAGATCGAATTAAGCCCCAAGATTGCTTTTGGGGATACGCTGAAACGAAAGCTTTGAA
>JAHDCP010000044.1:0-4275 GCA_020629775.1 Planktomarina sp. | reverse complement strand
GTCACCGCATCACCCGGTTCCCACTTTGGGTATTTGGCCATGATGTTTGCAAACCTGTCTGATTCCAAAAACGCATCCAACCAACGGATGACATTGGGCCAGTCTTGGGTGTCAAACCAAGTGCGGTCGATATTGGCGAACTGGCGAACAAACGGCAGAATGGCGAAGTCTGCCCAGGATGGATTATCACCAAACAGCCACGGTTTAGCACCCAGCTGCGCATCTAAATCCAACAAGAATTCCGCTGCCCCTGCCCGCGCCTCAGAAGGGTCCGCATCGGGGTATCGGGTGGCATATTTCGTACGGTCAAGATTGTGCTTGAACGGCCCATCACAGCGGGCAATCCAATCCTGGCCCTCGGGGGGCATGTCTTGCCAGCCTTCGGGATCGTGTTGCGCCAATGCCCAGGCCATGACGTCCAGGCTTTCTTCAATCACCAGATCCCCTTGCACCACCACTGGCACTGTGCCCTTGGGGCTGGCTTCCAGGAACGCGGCGGCTTTGTCACGCAGAACAATTTCGCGCAAGTCACATTGCACCCCAGCAGATTGGATCGCCAGACGTGCGCGCATGGCATAGGGGCAGCGGCGGAAGGAATATAACACAGGGTTGGTCATGCAGCCTGACCCTGCAGCTGGGTGCCTGTGATGCCGACAATACTGGTGGGCACAATGGCCCCTTCCACTTGATCTTCGGCAAAAACAACTTCCGCAAATTGTGCCGTTCTGCCCATCTTTGGGTTTTCCATCAGCACTTGGTGCATTTGCCCCACTTGCGCGGCCAAATGTGTTTCAACGGCCGTTTGCCCCAATGCCCGCAAGTGTGCCGCGCGGGTTTTGATTACTGCACCATTCACTTGCGGCATCCTTGCCGCCGGCGTGCCTGGGCGCTGGGAATATGGGAACACATGCAGCCAAGTCAGATGGCAATCCGCCACCAATTTGGCTGAATTTTCAAACGCTGCATCGGTTTCTGTAGGAAAGCCCGCAATGATATCTGCCCCGAAGGTCATGTCTGGCCGCAGGGACCGTGCGTTTTCCACAAAGCGGATCGCATCATCGCGCAGATGGCGGCGCTTCATGCGTTTCAGGATCAGATCATCGCCGTGTTGCAGCGATAAATGCAGATGGGGCATCAAGCGCGGCTCAGTCGCGATGGCTTGCATCAAGGCTTCGTCCACCTCGATGGAATCGATGGAACTGATGCGCAAGCGCGGCAAATCCGGCACCAACTTCAAGACGCGCATCACCAAATCCCCAAGGCGCGGTTCACCTGGTAAATCCGCGCCCCAGCTGGTCATGTCGACCCCGGTCAGCACCACCTCATTAAAACCTTTGTCCACCAAGCGCTTGATTTGGTCCACCACCACGCCGGCAGGCACTGACCGGGAATTGCCGCGGCCATAGGGGATAATGCAAAATGTGCAGCGGTGGTCACAGCCGTTTTGCACCTGAACATAGGCCCGACTGCGGGTCCCGAACCCATCAATCATGTGCCCCGCTGTTTCAGTGACAGACATGATATCGTTCACTTGAATGGGTTCAGTGCCAAAGTTCCCGGCCAGACCCCCCCATGTTTTCGCCTGCATTTTTTCGGTGTTGCCGATCACGTGATCAACTTCCGCCATGGCACCAAACGCATCTGGGTCGATTTGCGCGGCGCAACCGGTGACGATGATTTTTGCATCCGGATTTTCGCGGCGGCGTTTGCGAATATCTTGCTTGGCCTTGCGCACAGCTTCGGCCGTGACGGCGCAGGTGTTCACAATCACAGCGTCCTCCAGCCCTGCCCCTTCAGCCAGGTCCTTCATCGCCTCGGTCTCGTACATGTTCAGGCGGCACCCGTGGTTCGAAAATATGGGGGCTTTCATGCCAGGCTGTCCAAGAATGCTGGGGTCAATTCTGCGTCAAACACATGGGCGGTTGCCCCCGTCATCCACACACCATCATCGCGCCAGTCGATATCAATGCGCCCGCCGTCCAAATCCAAACGCACTTGGCGGCCTGTCAGCCCCCGGCGATGGGCGGCAACGGCCACAGCACAAGAAGATGACCCCGATGCCAGGGTCACACCCACACCCCGTTCCCACACCCGCATCCGCAGATGATCTGGCCCCACCACATGGGCCACTTGCACGTTGGTGCGTTCTGGATACAGCGGATGGTGTTCCACGCCCGGGCCAAAGGCTGCCAAATCAATGGCTTCTGCATCTTCGACGAAAAACGAACAGTGGGGATTGCCCATCCCGGTGGCCACCGGATCGCCATCGATGGGCAGGTGTAACAAATCTACGTCTTGGGCCAAGGGCACGGTGTCCCATGTCAGCTGGGGGTGCCCCATGTTCACGGCCACAAGATCGCCCTGGCGATGGGCCGCCAGTATGCCGCGTTCGGTGCGCAGTCCAAGACTGTCTGTGCCCAAACGATCCATCTCATACCGGGCCACACAGCGTGTCGCGTTCCCGCACGCGCCAGCGGTGGATCCATCAGAGTTCCAGAAAGTCAGATCCAAATCACTGTCTTGGCCCGATTCGATGACGGCAAGTTGGTCAAAGCCCACACCGCGATGCCGATCGCCAAGGGCACGCGCCAAAGCGGGTGTTACCGTTAATTCCGTCGTTCGGGCGTCAATGACCACAAAATCATTGCCCAAACCGTGCATTTTCATGAAGCGTGCGTTTCCCATGGGCTGCATATATCCAGCGTATTGCAGGGAATCCAGTATGTCGCAGGAATCCCCCTTGACCGCCCGCGCCACCACCACTAACTACCCGCCTCGTGGGCCCTTAGCTCAGTTGGTAGAGCAACTGACTTTTAATCAGTGGGTCGCAGGTTCGAATCCTGCAGGGCTCACCATTTTTTCTTAAATATTTGTTAACGGCGCTGGTCCAAAAGATCCGCGAACACCCGCAAAGTCTTCTCCGGACCTTCACCCGCCTCAGTGCCGCTTTCATACATCGCCTTCAGCAGCAAAATGTCGTTCTGTTTCTTCCGTTCTGTGGACCCTGCCTGATCGTCGAACGTGAAAAAGGGGGACCCCTTTGCATCAATCAACGGACCCATGGCATGCAGAATTTCTTCCCAAAGACATTCTGCCGTGTCTTCTGCAAACCCCGAATGGTCCACAATCGACACATAAGCCCCCAATCGCCGCCCGTTCTTCGATCGGGACGAATAAAAGCACCGGGCCCGACCGCCGGACATTTGGGCCCGGTTGTGATTGGGGGACATGCCCCAAAGACCATTCAGCACCGCAATATTTGGCCGGTGGCCAACGGCAATTACCAAATCCACCTTTAAAACTGCGCCATCCCCTAACCGCAGATTTGCAGCGATTTCATTGTTTTCGTCCCGGCGCAGCCTAAATTCCAGCCGTTCGGCACCATGCCCAAAATTCTTTGGAAAGGGCCGGGTCATAACAGGGCCGAAAAGAACATCGCCATAGCCAGGAGTGATGGCATTTTCCATTCTTTCCAGAATGGCATTGGTTCGGCTGATAATTTCAGGATCATCGGTCAAAATCAAAACCCGCGGTGCATGGTGCCAAATGCGAATTTCGCCTTTCTTTGACGCTATGATCTGCCGCGCATCTTCAAGGATATTGCCCGTTGTTGGTGGGTCAGATTGCCCATGGACCGCAATGGTTTGCGCCACGAGGACGATTGTCAAAATCAATACGCGAAAAATCTTTCTGCCCCCAACACTGCACCTGCTGCAAAATCATAACCACACCACGGCAGCTTTCCAAAGATTTTAATCTTGCATGGACCGACTTAAGAACACCAAGAAAGGTGCCACCAGATAATCCGCAAACGTTAAACGCCGTCCTTCAAAGGCCAACCCAACCGGCATATCATTGGACAAACGCACCCCATCGCCAATCGCAGCTTTCAAAGCTTCCACGTCTTGCGCGTTTAAGACGGCTTGGCCTTCATACCCGACAACCGCGCCTTCGCGATTGCGCGTGGCTTGGGGGGACAGGCTGGTGATCGTGACCCGCACTTTTGGCAAGTTCCGTTGGGGCAAACTGGTCAGCATGACATGGCCGCCCATACCCACCGACACCTGGTCAATCTGTTGCGCAGAAACGGTGAACGTGACCGCATAATCCCCGGTTTCGCGCACCAATGTCACCAACGTTTCGCCGCGCGGGGCGTACATGTCGTGGGTATCAAAGGCCAAGTTGACAACTGTGCCAGCCATGGGCGCGCGAACATCGGCCAATTCCAACCGGTTGCGCAAATCAATGGCGCGTTTGTTCAATTCAGGCAGCTGC
>JAHDCP010000141.1 GCA_020629775.1 Planktomarina sp. | reverse complement strand
GCGACCGCGTTTCCAAGGCAATCTGGTCTTTCAGCGTGCGAATTTTGCCTTCGCCGCGGGTTTGATCGCTGATGTAAACGGCGGCTTCTGTGCCGCCACGGGCGCGTTTGACCGCACGGCTGATACCGCCCAGGGTGTCAAAGTAATGGTCAACGGTGGTGACCCCCAGTTCGACACTTTCCAAGTTTTGATAGGCCACTTCCACATCGGCCAGGGACTTTTGCAACAGTTCCGCTTGCTGCGCAGGCTTGCCATCCCGCCCGTATGCAAAGGATTTACGCGCCTCGTACGCGTCGGCCAATTCATCTTCATCGGCAAAGGCGGATTGATCCACCAACAGATTAACGTTGGACCCATAGGCCCCTTCCGCATTGGAAAAGACCCGCAAAGCGGCCGTTTCCATATCGCAGCCCATGGTTTCGGCATACACCAGCGCGTTGGCGCGCACAAAGTTCTGGTCCAGCGGTTCATCTGCCGTGGCGGCCAGCCAAGCGGCTTCGGCCAAAAGTTTGGTTTGCAACGGCAACAAATCGCGGAAAATGCCGGACAGGGTCATCACCACATCCACGCGCGGGCGGCCCAGTTCGGACAATGGGATCAATTCTGCGCCGCACAGACGCCCGAAATTATCGAACCGCGTTGTCGCCCCCATCAATGCCAGGGCTTGGCCGATTGGGCATCCATCAGACTTGATGTTGTCAGACCCCCACAGAACCAAAGCCACAGATTTTGGCAGGGTTTTATGGGTTTTCAGCAATAAGTCCGCCTGCGCCTTGCCTTCGTTCATGGCAAAAGCCGTGGGCATGCGGAACGGATCAAACGCATGGATATTGCGGCCCGTGGGCAAAATATCGTGCGACCGGATCAAATCCCCGCCCGGCACCGGCGGCACAAACCGCCCCGCCAATGCGTGCAGCAGGGCTGGCACTTCATTGTTGGCTTGCAGCTTTTCTTCCACCGCATCGCGCATGTCTTGGTCAGGCAAAACGTCCAACAACGCGGCGCGGGCATCAGCGCTCATGTCTTGGCCCACCACGTGCAATCCATCGGGGATCAGCGCGTTTTCAGTGTCCAACAATTTCAGCCACAGATCATCCGCAGCCCCTTCCAAATCAACGGCCGCCGCTTGATCTTGGATCAAAACCTCTAACTCAGGGCGGGCCGCATCATCCGGGGCCATTTCGCGCCAGCGGGTCAGGCTGTCTTTCAGATCTTGCAACCCTTTGTACAAGCCGGCCTGGGCTGTGGGTGGGGTTAAGTGCGTCACCGTAATGGCATTGGACCGGCGCTTGGCCAGGGATGCCTCGGACGGGTTGTTGGCTGCATAAAGGTAAACGTTGGGCAGGTTCCCAATCAACCGATCGGGCCAGCAGTCCCCGGACAATCCGGCCTGTTTGCCGGGCATGAATTCCAAAGCGCCGTGCATTCCAAAGTGCAGCAACACATCGGCCTCAAAGTCATGCTTCAACCACTGATAAAAGGCGGAAAAGGCGTGCGTCGGGGCAAAGCCCTTTTCAAACAGCAACCGCATCGGGTCGCCTTCGTACCCAAACACAGGCTGCACGCCAACGAACACATCCCCGAAATGGGCGCCCAAAATGAACACGCCGCG
Source organism: Planktomarina sp. (assembly GCA_020629775.1). GTDB lineage: Bacteria > Pseudomonadota > Alphaproteobacteria > Rhodobacterales > Rhodobacteraceae > Planktomarina. The sequence continues at coordinate 1,570 of JAHDCP010000141.1, read as the reverse complement.
CCCATCGGATTGTGCGCGACCGGGGGCAGGGCCCCAAACAGCTTCGATTTCGTCCAACCACGGGGTTTTGCGCACCAAATCATCGGCGGAAACATGGGCGGCCACGTTGGCGGGCATGCCGTAAGTCTCCGCATTGCCGTTCAAAACCGCATCGCGCAAATCATCCACGGTTTCGGGCACATCCACGGTGTATCCGTCCGCCTTCATGCCGTTCAAAACGTTGTGCAGGCTTTGGAACACGTCCAAATAGGCGGCCGTCCCCACGGCGCCTGCGTTTGGTGGAAACCCATACAACACAATCGCTGTTTTGCGGGTTTTGTTGGTTTTCTGGCGCAACGTGGCCAGGCGGTGCACCTTATCGGCCAAAGCCGCCACGCGTTCCATTTCTGGCATCAAGGCCCGGTCCGCGGCATCGGCGGATGACGTGGCATTGCGGCCCGCGAAAACGGTGGGGTTTGTGGCCCCGTCAATTTCCGGCAGGGCGATCAACATCGTGGTTTCAACAGGGCCAAGCCCCGTGCCAGAGGCGCGCCATTGGTCAATGGTTTGGAATTCCAGCGGGTGCGCCGCGATGTATGGCACGTCCAGCGCCGTCAGCAGGGCAACGGCGGCGTCCGTATCATTGTAAGCCGGGCCACCCACCAAGGAAAACCCAGTCAGGGACACCATGGCATCAACCTGCCCCATGAAATATTCTTCCGCCGCAGGGCGTGCGTCCAAACCGCCAGCAAAGGCCGGAATGACGCGGATATTCTTCGCTTCCAACGCGCGGATCACCGCGTCGTAATGGGCGCAGTCTTTGGCCAAAACATACGACCGCAGCATCACCAAACCCACAGTTGCCACGGGCGTGCTTGGGCTGGGCAAACGGGCCACGTCTTGTGTCATGCGTTCGGGCAAATCAGGGTGGTATAAGCCCACTTCGGGGTATTCGATGGGTGCTGCGGCTTCCGCGCCTTGCCAATCTGCCCGGTGCGAATAGCGTGAAATCAGAAAGCGGATCATCGCTTCAAAATTTTCGTCGCTGCCCCCCAGCCAATACTGCATGCACATGAACCAGGCGCGCAAGTCTTGGGCTTTGCCGGGCACAAACCGCAGGATTTTTGGAAGACGTTTCAGCATCTTCATCTTGTTGCGGCCCGCGTCGGTGGTTTTGGACGAAGACCCGCGCAGTTTTTTCAGTAACTTGATCAAACCCGATGTGGGTTTGCCCATGTCCAAATCCCCCATGCGGGTGGACCGCACGATGGTTTCGTCTGAAATCATGCCGATGACAGCGTCGCAGTGATCCCTGCGGGCTTGGATGGCGGGAAGGATGGCTTGGATATGTTCGTCCAAGAACAACAGCCCAGACACGATGATATCTGCGTTTTCAATATCTTGTTGGGCTAGGGATAAGCTGGTGGGGCTTTCCGCCCATTCCGCGCTGGCGTGAATGCTGACCACCAACCCAGGAAAATCCTGCGCCAAGGCGGCAGACACGCGTTGGATTGGCCCGGCTGAATGGGCATCCAACGTCACGATCACGACGCGATATGGGGTGATCGCGTTATCGCGCATAGTGGGCCTT
>JAHDCP010000140.1 GCA_020629775.1 Planktomarina sp. | reverse complement strand
CATGGCCAAGGGCCAGGTGGAAGCCTTGGCCCCAATGGCCCGGGATTTTCTGGCGGACTACGGCCTGGCGTTTGCGGACTTGGGTGCTTTGGGCGTGGGCACCGGTCCGGGGAATTTCACTGGGCTGCGCATCGCGGTGTCTTTCATGCGGGGTCTAGCCCTTGGATTGGACATTCCTGCTGTGGGCGTCAGCGCGTTCGAGTCGGCGGGGTTAAATCACCGTTTTCCTTACAACGTTGCGGTGCCGGGGCCGCGCGGGCAGGTCTATGTCCAGCGGTTGGATGTGACCCATGGCGCGCCGCATTTGATACCCGTCGAAGTCCTGGCCGGTTTGCCGGATCCTGTGGTGCATGCGGCGGAAGTGTCCCCCGAAGATCAGGTAGCCACCATCGCCCAGGTCACGGCTGGCAAATTCCGGCTGCCCAATTTGCCAAAGCCGAAGCCGCTGTACGTCAAGCGCCCCGACGCGGCCCCTTCCAAAATCCAAGCGCCGACATTGGTGCCATGAGCCCCGCTGAAATGGCCCGCATTCACGCCGCCGCTTTCCCGAATCGCAGGGTCTGGCGCATGGAAGACTTCCAAGATTTCCTGAATGACCCTTACGTCACCCTGGCGGCCACGGATCATGGCTTTGCATTGGGCAAAACAGTGGCGCAAGAGGTGGAGATTTTGACCGTGGCGGTGGACCCAGCCCACCAAGGCCAAGGGCATGGCCGTCAGGTGGTTCAAGATCTGTTAAAATTCACAAAAACCGCCGCAAATGCCGCTTTTTTGGAAGTTTCTGCAGAAAATGGGCCCGCAATGGCCCTTTATCTGCAACTTGGCTTTGTCGAAGTGGGGCGGCGCAAGGGATACTACGCCACCACCAGTGGTGCCCGTGAAGATGCCCTGGTTCTTCGGTTGGGCGTGTCCCAATAAACCCGCCCAACGGGTGCCCAAGCTTTCAGCAAAAGTTAATAAAACGACCCATTGGGGGCTGAATCCAGTTGCCCTTGCCCCCCGACCCGGGGTTATCTGTTGGTGATCACCTGATCTGCTCGACTGCGGGGCTTCCCCGCACCAACTGGGAGACATAGCATGTCATTTATGAAATCTATCCTCGGCTCTGCTGCCGCATTGGCTTTGACCGCCGGCGCCGCTGCAGCGGACCCTGCAATTATCTTCGATTTGGGCGGCAAGTTCGACAAATCCTTCAACGAAGCTGCCTTCTCTGGCGCGACCCGTTGGGCTGAAGAAACTGGCGGATCCTTCCGCGAAATCGAACTGCAAAACGAAGCCCAGCGGGAACAAGCCCTGCGCCGTTTCGCAGAAGCGGGGTCCAACCCAATCGTGATGGCGGGCTTTGCCTTTGCATCCGCGCTGGGTGAAGTTGCCAAAGATTACCCTGACACATCTTTCGTCATCATCGACATGGTGGTGGGTGAACCAAACGTACGTTCCGTTGTGTTCAACGAACATGAAGGCAGCTACTTGGTGGGCATGATGGCCGCCATGGCGTCCGAATCCAACACCGTTGGCTTCATCGGCGGCATGGACATTCCGCTGATCCGCCGCTTTGCCTGTGGGTACGCCCAAGGTGTTATGGCCGCGAACCCAGACGCAAAAGTTGTGGCCAACATGACCGGCACAACACCAGCTGCATGGAATGACCCGGTAAAAGGGTCTGAGTTGACCAAAGCGCAAATCAGCCAGGGTGCTGACGTTGTGTATGCCGCTGCTGGTGGTACCGGTGTTGGCGTTCTGCAAACTGCTGCTGACGAAGGCATCTTGTCCATCGGTGTGGACAGCAACCAAAACTACCTGCACTCCGGCAAAGTTTTGACATCCATGATGAAACGCGTGGACGTTGCTGTTTATAACGCATTCAAAGATGGCCCTGGTTTGGAAGCTGGCTTCAACGTCATGGGCTTGGCCAACGGCGGCGTGGGTTACGCCATGGACGAACACAACGCAGCTTTGGTGTCCGCGGACATGCAAGCAGCTGTTGATGGCGCATCCATGAAAATCCAGTCGGGTGAAATCATGGTTCATGACTACATGAGCGATGAAAGCTGCCCAGCTTTGACATTCTAAGACGACATGGACCGCGCCTGGTGACAGGCGCGGTCTTTTTTGATGCAAAGGCCCGTTTCGCATGTCCGCACTTGATAAATTCTTTTCTGCTTGGGGCGAAACAGATCCCGCAGCGCGTCACGCAATGATTGCGCAAGTTGTGGATGACACAACGGTTTATTCAGATCCGCGATCGGGGGACCGTTTGATTGGTTTGGCTGCGATTTCAGAATATGTTGCCATGTTTTCTGCCAACGCACCGGGGTGGACCGCAACGGTTTCCACCAGTGATGCCATCAATGGATATGTCCGTGCCAAGGTGATTTTTGGCGGGCAGGGCCCCGATGGCAGCCCTATGGAACAAGCCGGTACATACTTCGCGGAAGTGGACGGCGACACACTCAAAGTTCTTGCGGGATTTGTCGGCGCATGACCGCGCCCGCGATTGAACTGAAGGGCATTTCCAAAGCCTTTGGTCCGGTGCAGGCCAACAAGGATATTTCGATCCGGGTGATGCCGGGCACCATCCATGGGATCATCGGGGAAAACGGCGCGGGCAAATCGACCCTGATGTCGATTTTGTACGGCTTTTACAAAGCGGATGCGGGCGAAGTGTTTATCGCGGGCCGCAAGACAGAAATTCCCGACAGCCAAGCGGCCATCGCCGCGGGTATCGGCATGGTGTTCCAGCACTTTAAACTGGTGGAAAATTTCAGTGTTTTGGAAAACGTGGTCCTGGGGGCCGAAGACGGCGCCCGGTTGATGCCGTCTTTGCGCAAAGCCCGCAAACAGTTGACCGAACTGGCGGCGGAATACGAATTGTCGATCGACCCGGATGCCATCATCCAAGACATTGGCGTGGGCATGCAGCAACGGGTGGAAATCCTCAAGGCGCTGTATCGTCAGGCGGATATTTTGATTTTGGACGAACCCACCGGGGTTCTGACCCCGGCTGAGGCGGATCAGCTGTTTCGGATTTTGGAACGCCTGAAAGAAGAGGGCAAAACCATCATCCTGATCACGCACAAACTGCGCGAAATCATGGAAACCACCGATACGGTCAGCGTGATGCGCCGGGGCGAAATGACCGCGACGGTCAAAACCGCAGACACCAGCCCCGAAGAATTGGCGGAACTGATGGTGGGGCGCAA
>JAHDCP010000043.1:18925-20093 GCA_020629775.1 Planktomarina sp. | reverse complement strand
CGCTGCTAGCCTGGTGCTGACACGAGTGTCACCCGCTCAAACAAAAGAAAGGAAAAGACCATGGCCCTCAAAACGATTCTCGTTTGTTTAACGACCCCGGATCATGCCCTCACCCTTTTGAAAGTGGCCGTGCCTTTGGCGCGCAAACATGGGGCGCATCTTATCGGTTTGCACACGGTTGAGGCTTTGGTGGTTTACCCCGGCATCGCCATGCATATCCCTGATGGGGCGTTTGTCTCTTTCAATGAAAGCCAAAAGCAAGAGGCCAAAGCAATTAAGGCCACCTTTGAAAAGTACACCGAAAAAGAAGACTTTGTCAGCGAATACCGTTTGCTGCGCGCGGAAGCCCAGTCCGCCAGTGAACGCATGATCGAAAGTGCCCGCGCCGCTGACCTGGTGATTATGTCCCATGAAGACAAAAACAGTGACCGATATGACCAACGCCACGCCCAAACCCAAGTGATCCGCGAAAGCGGCCGCCCGGTGCTGGTGGTGCCATTGAACTATGACGGTCCAGAAGTGGGCGCGAATATCCTGCTGGGCTGGAGCGACACGCGCGAAGCGGCCCGCGCCGCCCACGAGGTGCTGAACATGGCTGAACCCGGGGCGGATATTACACTGTTGCGCGCCGGGCCAAGTTACAAGGATCCGTTCAAGGATTCGAACGCCATCGATATGGTGGAAATGTATTCGCGGCACGGGCTGAGGGCCACGTTGGAACACCGCGATCCCACCGGCACAAGCATTGCCAAGTTGCTGCAAACCGTGGCCGTTGAAAAAGAAGTGGATATGGTCGTGACCTGGGCGTTTGGCCATTCACGCGCCTATGACTTTGTTTTGGGTGCCACCACCTATGAGCTGATGCGCGACCAAAAATTGCCGGTCCTGTTCAGCAAATAGGGGCCGGCACCAAAAGATCGGTCCAGATTGGCAAATGGTCAGACGCCATACGCGCAAGCGGGCTTTCATCCACACCCCCATCCCGCAGGGTCACGCCATGGGACACGGCAAACCGATCCAGCGCGGCGATGGGGCGACCGACATGGAATGACAGGCCTGGGCTGTGGGTTTCAAACCGGGGGTGCAAAGGTTCCAACCCTTTGGTGACAGACCATTCATTGAAATCCCCCGCGATCACGCAGTGGTCTTTGCCCAAAGTGGCACGGTT
>JAHDCP010000043.1:0-18825 GCA_020629775.1 Planktomarina sp. | reverse complement strand
GCCCCCACCCCCAAGGTCATCTGCACGGCGCCGCGGGGTTCAAATCCGGGCAGATCCAATCTGGTGACATCATGAACCTTCAGCCCCTTTCGCACCAACACGGCATTCCCATGCCACCCGATGCTGACATCATTTTGCGCCACGTCCACCAGATCAAAATCGGTTTCCGCTTGGATCATGGCAAGGGGCAACGCCGTGGGGCGGGACCCCAACCGTTTGTCGGCTTCTTGCAAGACCACCACATCGGCATTGAAAGGAGTTTGAGATGAATAATCGTACCATTCTTTACGTCATGAACACCGAAACCCCGGATGCTGAAATTTCCAAAATGGCAGACGCTGCCGTTCTTGATGGAACACATTTGGTGTGTCTCATTTTGGGCAAAGCCCCGCCCTTGCCAATGTATGCCTATGGGGCGGTGCCCTATGGCGGGATCAACGTTCCCGACCACTGGGCCGAACTGGCAAAAGAGGCGCAAACCAATCTGAAAAACCGTGTTAACGCAGTGGAAGCCTTGCTGGCCAAAAGCGGTGCGTCCGGGCAGGTGAATTCAACCCTGGCCGCAACAGTGGACATCAAACACCGCGCCAAGGAATTCGGCGCAGACTTGGTGGTGATGGGCGCATACGGCCATGCCCGTGTGATCCAAACGATCCTGGGGGGCACAACCCGAACCATGATCGAACAAACGGAACTTCCGGTTCTGGTGGCCCACTAAGGGCCACCCCACCCATGGCTTGCACAAATAAATCTTGCCTGATTGCATTGGCTGAAAAAGACTTTGCCAAACTGCGCAAATTGATTGGCACGATAGATCCAGAAACAGCTGCTTTGGGCACGGATGGCGTCACGATCAAAGATGTGATCGGCCACCGTGCCCATTGGCTTGACCTGTTCTTTGGCTGGCACACAGACGGGGCGATGGGCAAGAAAGTCTTTTTCCCTGCGAAGGGGTACAAGTGGAATGATCTAAAACGCTATAACGCGGACCTGCGGGCCCGTCAGGCCGATCTTGACTGGTCCGCTGTGTGTGACCTGCTGGAAGATCGCCATGCCCAGCTGATCGCATTTTTGACAGATCATTCCGACACGGACCTGTATTCCGCCCCCATGAAGGGCGCGAACAATGCCTGAACCCCCGGTCGCTGGGCCGAAGCAGCAGGCCCCAGCCATTACCGATCTGCCGCCAAATTCATCCGCGCTGTTTTACCCGCGCGCGGGTGATACGCATGGCTGACTTTTGCGGTCGCTTACAAGAAGGACGTGGCGAACAACAAGACGCTGGTGGCCACCCCCATTACCGGCACCAACAGGGGAACCCGGAAATAAGCATCGGGCTGATCCACCATTAGTTTGAGCCGGATAAGCGCAAGGTTCACCAACACAAAGACCGTCAGAACAATCTGCGATGTGTGTTGCGCCAAGGCAGTAATGGGCAATGACAACGCCAATACAGCAATGATTGCCACCACCACTAAGGAGGCCAAAGTGGGGGTCTTGGTGCGGGCAGACACCTGTGCCAGGGCCGCTGGCAAATGCCCTTGGTTGGCCAGTCCGTACAAGACCCGTGACGCCATGATCGTTTGAATCAAAACCCCATTTAGCGTTGCCACAATGGCCACATACGCAAAGGCCGTCTTAATCCCCGCAGGGGCCGCTTCGAACACCAAGGCCAGGGGTGCCGCGGATGCCGCCAACTGGTCCATCGGGACCGACGTCAAAACCGCAGATGTGGTCAAAACATTCAGAACCGTTGCCAAGGCCAGGGTCCACAAAATGGCACGAGGCATGGTGTGCACCGGGTCTTTCACTTCCTCGGCCACGTTGGCCATGTCCTCAAACCCCACAAAGGCGAAAAACGCCAACAATGACGCAGCGCCGATTCCTGCCCAATGGGGGCCCGTCAGCGGGGGCACCATTTGTGCCAAACCAACACCTGCCGGATCCGCAATGAAAAAGCCCCAAGCCACCACCATGGCGGCAATCAAGAACGAAAACGGGGCATAAGGCCCGGCTTGCGCCGCCGTGGCCCCCACCAAAACATAGATGCCAGCGCCAACAGTCACGCCAAGCCCGTACAGGGTCAACATCGGTGTCCCAAGGATCCTGTTCAGTTTGTTGGTTTGTGCCATTTCCATTCAACCGATCTTACGCGCAATTTGTCTGCTTTCAGGCTAAACTGAAAATCCATTCCCCGATTGATGCGGTTCAATCCGCAGCGCGTTTGATGCGGCTTACTGATCGTTCAGCATGGCCGCGCGCAAAATGGCATTCATCCGGGTTTGATATCCTTTGCCCTTGGACTTCAGCCAATGCAGCACATCTGCATCCAACCGGGCTGTGACCTGCTGTTTGACAGGGCGATAAAACGCACCACGCGCCATGGCAGACAACTGGTCCTCTGTCAGTTCCGGGATATCTGACGTGTCCACCTGGTTGTCTGGCAAATCCGCCAAACGGCGCAGGGCAGCGTCTTCAACTGTGCTCATAGTATATCCTTTCACGTTTGGTGGCTTTGCGGGCAGAAATGATGCGCACTCCTTCGGTTCCATCCACATCACTGCGGAAGGTGTGGGCCACCAAAATAACCACCACACCCCCGATTTGCCCCAAGGTTTGCCAACGTTCTTCACCGTCTTCGATCCGGTCTTGCCGGGACAAATGCAGCGGGTCGTCAAAAACCCGTGCTGCCAATTCAAACGAAAGCCCATGCTTGCGCTGATTGGCGGCATCCTTAACGGGATCCCAGGAAAACCGAAGGCTTGTCATTACAGAAATGTAATTACAAATTCGTAATTATTCAAGGGCAGGGTTATTCCACCAGCTGCTGGCCTGCCACCACGCGGAACGGCGTGGGCGGGGTGGATTTGCTGACCCAGTAATAAGCGCCTGCATATTCCATCACAAACCAGCCTTCCCACTGGGTGTCGCGCGCCCAGATGGATTGGTATTCCGCGCGGTCATCATCAACCCGCCATTGCCCCAGGGCCGACCGCGCGTCCTGCTGGGCATAAATCGTGGACCCGTCGTCGCCAAAATATTGGCGGTACGGCACGCCTTGCCATTTTCCGATGGCCGTGTTGCCGGTCAAAAGTTGCCGGATTTCATCCCCCGTCAGCTTGACCGATTGCGCCACCCCAGGACATGCCACCAAGGCCAAAAGCCCCGCACAAACAAAACGTCGCATCATTTGTAATGTTCCCTTCGATCAGAAAACTGGCGCACCCGTTTGCGCCAGGCTTGGTAACTGCCGCGCTTCAAATGGGTGCGCATCAGAACCTTTACCTGGTCTGGGGTCAGCCCATATTGGGCCGTGATTTCCCCAAAACTTGTGTGATCTGACAACGCCATTTCAATCACAGCGCTGATGTGGGCGGGGGGAAGATCGGGTGCTTTGGCCATGCCTTGCACATAACCCCCCTGCCCCGCCCGGCAAGGTTAAGATCGCGGTTTGGATTTGGTGGGGTCATAGGCCGCCAAATCCGGACGGATCGTGGCCGGCAACCGTTTTTGATGCCCATCCAATTTGCCAATTTCCACAGCCGTGCCCGCATCTGCATGGGCCACGTCAATGCGCGCCATGGCAATATTCTTACCCAAAAGGGGCGAGCGCATGGATGAACACACCTCCCCGACTTGGGCCCGCCCGATATGGATGCAATCGCCGTGGGCCACGTCCACCGCACTGTCCACATCCAAGCCCACCATTTTGCGCAGGGGGTTTTCCTTGCGGCGGATCAACGCGTCCCGCCCGATAAAATCATCGGTTTTGGACTTCAGCGGGCAGGTAAAGCCAATGCCCGCTTCGAACGGGTCGGTCTGGTCGCTGAAATCATAACCAGCAAAGATCAACCCGGCTTCGATCCGCACCATGTCCAACGCCTCCAAGCCCATGGGGGTCAAACCGTGATCCTGGCCTACCTCCCAAATCGTGTTGAAAATTTCTTCGCAATCTTTGGGGTGGCACATCACTTCGTACCCCAGTTCCCCGGTGTACCCTGTGCGCGACACCACGAAGGGCGTGCCACTTTCGTTGCGCAACCGTGCGGGCGTGAACCGGAACCAAGCCAATTGGTCAAATTCAGGATTGTGCGGGGCGGTCCACACCAGCTTTTTCAGCAGATCGCGGCTTTCAGGGCCCTGCACTGCCACGTTGTGCAGCTGGTCGGTGGATGACCGGATCAGCACGTTCAGGCCCAGCTTGTCCGCCTGTTCGCGCATCCATTCCCCGCCGTAATCATTGCCCCCGATCCAACGGAAATTGTCTTTGCCCAAACGGAACACAGTGCCGTCATCGATCATGCCGCCGTGTTCGTAACACATGGCGGTGTACACCACCCCACCCACGGGCAGGGTCTTCATGTTGCGCGTAAACACATATTGGCACAGCGCTTCGGCGTCGGGGCCGTTCACCTCGAACTTGCGCAAGGGGGACAGGTCCATGATCACGGACTTTTCCCGCGCGGCATGGTATTCCGCGATGGGCCCGTGTTCGGCGTAACAATTGGCCAACCAATACCCGTTGTATTCAATGAAGTTGCGCGTGTGCTTGGCAAAGCAATCGTGAAAACCGGTTTGTTTGGTCATCTTAGGTTCCGATTCTGGCGTCGCACGAAAAGCAATCGCGCGCTGGAATGTTTCTTTCCCGCTGTAGGTGCGGACATGAATATCGGTGGGGTTCCACCCGTTGGCCGGGCTGGTGTCATCGGGGCACGCTGAACTGACGCAAACGATATCTGTTAACGCGCGCAGCAGCACGTAATCCCCAGGCCGGGACCAAGGTTCGTCCCCGTACATCACCCCGTGGTCATCGATGGCGGTGTTGAAAAAGAAGTTGATCGCCATCCAACCGGGGCGGCCAGTCACGTTGTATTCCGCCAGCGCTGTGTTGAAGTTTTCCGAACAGTTGATATGGCCGGGATATCCGATGTCGTCGTAATATTTGGCGGAACACGCCAGCGCGAATGCATCATGGCGCCCGCATGTGTCTTGCACCACCTCCACCAGCGGCAGCATTTCTTGGTCGTAATATTTGGCGTGCAACCCCGGCATGGGGTACGCGTGGCCCATCAACGTGCGCGTGGTGGTGACATCCAGGGCGTGTTCAATCCCCTTGTCCAATTTACGCGCGCTGAAACATTCAAAATCCGTGCACTGCCGCCCGTCTTTGTCGATGATTTGGATGTAATCCCCGGCCTTCACGAAAAACGCTTCGGCGGTTTGGGAATGCACCCGAATGTCTTGCAACGGATCGGCCAGGGGATCGGGTAATTCAAAGCCCTTGTGGCGTTTGATCACCGCGCGCTTCACCATCACCACCAAGGGGGTGGCGGTGTCTTGCGCTTCATAATCCATCGCGCCGCCTGGGTTTGGGTGGGGCGCGGCAATGATCACCACACCGTCACGCTGAACGGTGAAGTCTGCTTCGGTTTTGGCGGGGGTTGTGGTGTCAAAGAATGTAACCGCCTGGGCCTGACCCATATCAATGCCCCGGGCGTCCAGCCCCATGCGCAAGCCGCGCAACGATTGGTCCGATCCCGCCAGCAACGCCTTCAGCCCGCGCGCGTCCCCGCTGGCGCTTTGCCCCAAGATCGCTGGGTCCATGCGCCCTTTTCCATCGGCAGCCACCACTTCGCACGGTTGGCCGCCTTCCTCATTTATCACGGTGATGCGGTCGCCCGTTTCCACGGGGATCAGCACAGCGCCGCACCCTTCCACCACATACCGTTCCGTCCCCGGTGGCATCGAAAACACGCGGGGTTGGGAAATCACGCTGGGCTTGGGCGGCCCCGGATTTACCTTGGGATAAATATCGTCCAGCATGGTCCCTCCTGCCGCGGATTAATTTGCATCTGCGGAATAAAACTTTAATCGTAAGAATATCGAGGCCCCGGCCTCCAAGCAATCAAAAAGGCATGCCATGACCAATCGCACCATCAATCTGATCGGCTGGATCTTGTTCATTGTGTCCGCCATCGGGTTTTGCATCGCCAGCTGGGGCCACTTTTGGTCCATGTTCGGATCGGTCTTCTTCTTGGTGGCCTGTTTGGTGTTCCTGATTCCCTTCTTCCGGGACGGTGATTGATGTCCCTGATTTTGGGGATGGTGGCGGCCCTGGCTTGGGGCATCCACGACCTGTGCGTGCGCCACGTCAGCCAAACCACCGGCATCTTCGCCTCCATCATCACGGTTCTGTTCTTGGGCCTGGTGATCGTGGCGCCTTTCAGCGCTTGGCACTGGGGCGGGCCCATGGGCCGGGGCGCCCTGACGTTAAGCCTGGTTTCAGGGGGTATGTTCGGGCTGGCCGCCATCGCGCTGTACAAAGCCTTTGCCATCGGCCCCGTTCGCCTGGTGGCCCCCATCATCGGGGCCTATCCGGTTTTGTCGGTGGGGTGGGCCACCGCCCAAGGCAGCCCGGTGACACTGCAACAATGGATGGCTGTGGGCCTGGTGATCGCTGGTGTCGGATATGTGGCCGCCACCAGTGAAGAAGACACCCCCGGCGCCGGAACCACTGGCCCCGCCATCACCTGGTCCATCCTGGCGGGCACATTGTTCGCCATTACCTTTGCCCTTGGACAAGCCGCGGCCGCCCAAGGGGGCGAAATTGCCCTGCAGGCCCCCACCCGGCTGGCAGCTTTACTGACCGTCCTTATCATCGCCGTAGTGGCCCGCGTGCCGTTGTTGCCCCCCAAAGCGCAAGTCTGGATTTTGGCCATCATGGGCACGCTGGATGCCATCGCCCTGGGCTGCGTTATTTCTGCGGGCAGCATGGACAACCCTGAATTCGCCGCCGTCGCCGCCTCCACTTTTGGGGTCATCACCATCGTTCTGGCTGCAATTTTTCTGCGCGAACGGATCAGCTTTGCCCAAGGCGCTGCAGTTGCTGTGGTCTTTGCCGCAATCGCTTACCTGGGCCTTTAGTCCAAAATCATTGCGCAAACACGTCTGGGGCCATGTCGCGCCAGAACGCCAAGATCGTGTCGAAATTCATTCCCGACATCCAACCATGCTGGTCAAAATCCCCGCGCAAGGCACTGTCTTTCAACCCAGCCGCAAACAAGGCGGCATCCGCGTCCCGCTGGGTGGGGGTGCGCGCGTTAACAGCCTTCTGGATCAATCCCAACTGAACCGCCCGATCAGATAAGGGGGCCTGGGTCCCACTGCCCGCCCCTGCCCCATCTTCGGGAAAATTGCGGGTGATGGCCGCCGACAGATATTTCGCGGGATTGTCTACACCGGTTTGACCCCGCAGATATTCCAGCTTTCCCAAGACATAATCTTCCCCATGTTCCGTGATCCACTGGCGGGCCAAACGATCAGACACCCCCAGCGCGCGCATCTGGTCATAGGCCCCCGACCGGCGCACCCCTGCCCCATCATCAATGTCCAAAATGGCCAACTGCGGATTCTTTTCGATGGCAAAACGAATGCCCGTCACGCTGCGCCCTTGCTTGCGCACTTGGGGGGTCACCAGGATGTTGCTGGTTTTGTTCACCTCAGCCACGGCGGGTTTGATGATCTTCGCATTCAAATGCTTGTACGTCTGGTAATAGTCACTGTCCGCCACCCCCATCAGGCGGCGAAACGTGTCCAGATCCCACCAACCGGTGGACCCCACCCGCACAAAGCGAAAACAATTTTCATACAACGCCAAGGCGTGCCCCGATGAAAACCGCCGCTGAATGTTCAAATCAATCAGCGCAAAAATTTTCGGGTCATGCAGCTTTTCGGCCAAGGCAGGGGAATAGGCATATTCGCACACCCCGTCCTTCAACTTGGCGTAGGACAACAGCGATGACACGCCCCATTCCTGGCGGCCCGCTTCATCCAGCATGTCCCATTCCGCCACCGTTTCCGCCAACCCCACCAAGGATTGCTTCAACGTATCAAAGTCATTGGAATTGTACCCCACCAACAAACAAAGGGTGCGCGCGTCGATCCGAAACCGCTGCGCTTGGTTCAGTTGATCATAGGCATTCAACAGCAACACATTGGACAGCTTGCGCTGCAACAGGGTTAACTTGCCGGACACGTGAATGGCGGCTACATGCTTTTTCACGCTGTCACGCCGCAACGCGCCGGTCAGCCGTTCTGGGGGTATATCGGTCATCTGCTCAACTCTTTTGGGCAGTGTATCAGACAAGGCACCCAGCGTCCAAACTTGTTTAGGCACCTATTTACGGTGGTGGATCAGATGAAAGGAACCCGTTTGCAGGACGGCAGGCCCTGGATATAGTGGCCTTCACTGTATTCAGACCCTTATATCGGTGCATCGGCGCCATTTCCCGCGAATCGGTGCCTGTGTCCCTGGGAATCAGGCCCCTTCATCCTGCGAATTGGTGCCTTTGATCCTGCATTCGGGGACCCAAAGACCCCTAAGTATCTGATAAACATGGCTTATTACGCCGTAAACATCTTAAAAATCATAAATATATACAAACGCAGTTCCTGCGATGTGCGGTTTATTTCTGATATTTTGGGTTTTTTGATATCTCTGTGGTTTTTGACGATGTACGGTGATGTCAAAGATTTCATCAAAGAAGATCACAGGCATGTCACAACCTCCCAAAGACCTCCCACCCTATCTGGGTATTGATCCGGCCACTGCCGCGTCCAAGCTTTCTGATCCTATCGATACATTGCGATTCGCCAAAGCGGCGAATTTTGCCATGCGCGGCCGTCAAGATTTGGCGGAACGCGGGTACGCCCCCGATGGCAAGAAACGCCTGCGCCGCTTTTCCACATGGGAAGTTTGCAAATACATGATCCCGGTGGCCACAGCCCATTTTCGCCGCGTCATCAAGGCCAACCCCGCCCTGCCCCAAGGCGAGGGAGAGGGGAATTCAAAGTGGTTCAGCTTGGAAGACATTTTGGTTCTGCGCGATCACTTTGCCAAAGAAGGGGCCGCGCACCGTGATTACAAATCCTGGCGCCCCGAAGGCTTGCCCGCCAAGGTGGTGTCGGTGGCCAATTTCAAAGGCGGGGTGGGCAAAACATCCACCTGTGCCCACCTGGCCATGAGCGCCGCACTGGACGGTTACAAAGTCTTAGTCATTGATCTGGACAGTCAGGGCTCCATGACATCGATTCTGGGGGGCAGTCCTGAAAGTGAATGGAACACCGCCTTCCCGCTTTTGGCCCGTGATTATGCCCGGGCGGTCCAGGCGGAAAATGCGTTGCGTCAGGGGCGCGGTCAGGCGGAAATTCCGTTGGATCAAACCCTGACAGAGGCGTTGTCGGTTTCGCCGCGAAACCTGATCGAAAGCACCCATTGGCCGAACATTGACCTGATCGGCGCGCAGCTGAACCTGTACTGGGCGGAATTCCAGGTGCCCGTTTGGCGCATGCAATTGCGGTCCTGGGCCCTGTGGGAAGCGCTGACCAATGGCTTGGACGCAGACGGAATTTTGGATGATTATGACATCATCTTTTTGGACACCCCCCCTGCCCTGGGATACCTGACCATCAATGCCTTGGCGGCCGCCGATATCCTTCTGGTGCCCTTGGGGGCATCGTTCCTTGAATTCGATTCCACGGGCCGGTTCTTTGACATGCTGTATTCCACATTCGCCAGCATAGAAGATGGTGAAAACGCCGTTCGATTGCGCGATGGATTGCCGCAAATCAAGTTCGAATGGGACGCCGTGCGCACCCTGATCACGCGGTTTGATGCGTCGCAGCAAACGGATTTGGCCAATGTGGTGCAAGCGTATTTTGGGGACTTTATGACCACGTTCCGCCAGGACGTGACCGCCATGGTGGGTCAGGCCGGTGAACAGGTGAACGGCATCTATGAGGCCGATTACCGGGAGTTCAACCGTGATACATATGTCCGGGGTCGGGAGACTTTTGACCGCACCTGGGCCGAGGTGAAAGAGATTATTCTGGGATCGTGGTGGCGCGATCAGATGGAAGCTGAGGAGGGACGCAACGATGGCTAAGCGACGCAAGTTAGAGGCCCCAAGTGCCGCCGATATCAACCAGTTGGAGGCAGAGTTTCGCCGCGAAACCTCGGATCGTTTGACCCCAGCGGCCGCCCCCATCGCCCAAGTCGCAGCGGATGCCGCGGGCCAGGCGGTGGTGGATTCCAACGGGGCGGCCGAACAGGCTTTGATCAAAGCCCAAGAAGACGGCCGCTTGATTGTGGAAGTGCCGCTGGACCAGATTGACGCCAACGCCGTGCCCCGGGACAGGTTGGATATGTCCGCTGAAGCGTTCGAGGAATTGAAGATCTCCCTGCAGGCCAATGGCCTTAGATTGCCGATCGAGGTGTACCCGCTGCCGCCCCGGGATGGGGGGCAGAAATATGGGTTGATTTCAGGCTATCGTCGGTTGGCGGCGTTTCAAGAATTGGCCCAGATTTATGCGGCGGAATTCCAGACCATCAAGGCCCTGATCCGGCCCGCCAAAGATGGGGCCCGCGCCTTTTCCGCCATGGTGGAGGAGAACGAAATTCGTGAAAATTTAAGCCATTTTGAGCGCGGCCGCATCGCGTCTTTGGCGGCCCATCAAGGCGCATTCGCCAACACGGAAGATGCGGTGGATCGGCTGTTTGGAACTGCGTCAAAAGCCAAACGATCCAAAATCCGATCCTTTGCGCTGATCTTTGAATCCCTGGGGGATCTGCTGATTTATCCCAAAGATTTGCGGGAAAAGGATGGTCTGCAAATCGCCAACGCCCTGCGGATGGGGGCGGAAAAACGGTTGCGGCAGGTCTTGGATGATACCGCCGCAGACACGCCTGAAGAAGAACGGGGTTTGCTGTTGTCTGTGGCGGCGGAGTTTTTGGAAAGCCATAAAGCCCCGTCAAAGGGGGGCCGACCGAAGAAAGCAGTGCCGCGTCCGGGGTGGGTGAACAGCCAGGAAATGCGGCTGTCCAGCGGGATTTCTTTGATCCACGACCACGACGGGCAGGGGCATGTGATCCATGTCAAAGGGGATGGGGTGGACCGCAAATTCATGGAACGGATCCTGACCAACCTGCAATACATGTTGGAAGAAGGGTAGCGCGCGGCGGTTTCGCCGCGAAACCCCAAAATAAGGCTCTGTCAGGCAGTTTAGACCCTGTTAGCCGCCAGGGGAGCTGCCGAGGCCCCAAGGGGCCCCTGGGGCGCCCTCAGCTTTGCTGAGGGTAGCTGATAATGGAAAGATACTTGGCAGGCAGCTTGTGCATCGTTTCTGGGCCATGGGGGGCATCGGCGTCAAAAAACAGCGTGTCCCCAGGTTGCAGGTGATACACGTCTGCGCCATGGCGGTAATCCACCATGCCTTCCAGCATATAAATCGTTTCGATACCGGCGTGCTGAAACGTTTCAAAGGTGTCCGATTCCGTGGTGAGTGTGATCAGGTAAGGTTCCACGATCACGCCGCTGGAATTTGCGCCAATGTGGCCAAGCAGATTGTACTGATGCCCCGCGCGGGTGCCTTCGCGGTCAATCTCCACGCCTTCGCCAGCCTTGGTGTGCACGGCTTGGCGGTGTTCTTCGAACTGGCGAAAGAACGATGTGATCGGCACGGACAAGGCGTTGGCCAAGGTTTGCAAGGTGGTCAACGAAGGGGATGTGTTGCCGTTTTCGATTTTGGACAACATCCCAATCGACAGGTCGGTCAAGGCAGACAGGTCGGCAACAGTGATGCCCTTTTGTTTGCGATGGGCGCGCACTTCGCGGCCAATGGCAACCTCCAGCACTTTTTCACGGGCTTCACTGGTGGAATGCGGGTCTTGGTTTAAAGCAACGTTCATGTTCGACTTCGGATCAATGACATTCATATAACTTGTCGCCGCGTAGCAATGCCCCAAGGGGGCGTCTAGAAGAATGTTAGGTGATGTTTCTTCTGATTGCTATAATTATTCCTGACAGTATAATTTTCGGAAGATTCTTGCACAGGGGGTGGTTTCGTGTCGAAACCCGTAACGATTGGCTTTTTGATCTTTCCGGGCTTTCCCATGGCCTGCCTGACGTCGATTATTGAACCCTTACGCGCCGCCAATGAGATTTCTGGCCAGCAGGCGTTTGCTTGGCAATTGATCAGTGAATCAGAAGGCAAAGTCACCTCCAGCGCTGAGGTGGATTTTGATCCTTCGTGCCAATTGTCGGGGGCAGGGGCGCTGGATTATTTGATTTTGCTGTCAGCGCCCACGGCTCCATTTGCCCAACCGGGCACCCCCGGGCAGCTGCGGTTGATGTCACGGCATGGCGTTATTATGGGCGCTGTCAGCGGCGGGGTCTTTCCTTTGGTGCGTGCCCAACTGGGAACAGATCAAAAGCTGTCTGTGCATTGGTGTTACCGCGCCGCGTTTGAAGCGGCGTTCCCGTCATTGCAGGCGTCCGACCAGGTGTTGGAAATTGGGCGCACGGTGGTGTCTGCATCAGGGGCCGCGGCGGCGTTTGATTTGGCGCTGCACTTGATCGATCAACGTTTGGGGGCAGCGACCGTGACCGAAGTGGCGTGTTGGTTCCAGCATCCCATGATGCGCAAATCCAATGTGCCCCAATCTGTTCCCAGCTTGGATGTGACAGGGCAGGGGGGTGCGTTGCCGCCCCATGTGGCCCATGCGGTCAGTCTGTTTCAAGACAGTTTGAGTGATCCCATCACCGTGGCTGAAGTGGCCGATGCGTTGCGCATTTCCCCGCGCCATTTGGAACGCAGCTTTAAGCAAGCCACGGGGTTAAGCCCCAGCCGGTATTACCGAAAATTGCGCATGGATGCCGCGCGCCAGATTGTGATGTACACCAATGACCGCTTGGCTGATATCGCGGCTGCGGTGGGGTACACGGGCCCCCAAGCGTTCAACAAACATTACCGCGCGGCCTTCGGTGTGACGCCGGGCCAGGATCGCCAGCGGATCAATCTTTACCGGGTTGAAGGCAATACCCCAGTCCCATCTGTTTAAGGGCCAGGGGTCAAAAGTGGGCTGACCCCGCGGCAGGCGTGGGCCTGTCCTGATTGTGCCTAATTGCTGGGCTGTCGCCAAAAACAGCGTCAAATCGGACTCTGAAATTGGAAAAACCTTTATTTTCAGCGCCTTATATCGATATTCAAAATGAAAACCCAATCAAATCAGACATTTGCGGGCATTTTTGCGGGTGGTGAGCCGATAAATTCGATCAAAAAAGTATAATGAGAAGCAAAAAACTTGATCCACAGGAAAAAAATGCGAAGGTATAAAAAGCAAATGGCTTTGCGGGGCACCGACTCGCCGCCTTTGCCGCGTGAATTGATGGTTGGGGTTGGCCTGGCCATTTCATCCACAGGGAGAAAAAAATGAAAAGACTTACAACTGCATTGGCAACGGGCGTTTTGGCCCTGGCCCCATTGGCGGCCGTGGCTGCTGACAGCTCTGACCCGATTGTTATTCCGATCCACAACTGGTCTTCGCAAATCGTGATGTCCAACGTGGTGGGCCAAATCTTTGAAGAGATGGGCAACAACGTTGAATATGTCACCACAGACAGCCAAGCCGTTTATGAATCGGTTCGCTTGGGCGACGTGACTTTGGAACTGGAAGTTTGGGAAGGCGCCTTCGGTGCATCTTTCCGCGCTGCTTTGGAAAAGGGCGGTTTGCACGACGCTGGTGACCACAATGCTGTGACCCGCGAAGACTGGTGGTACCCGATGTGGACCAAAGATGCATGCCCCGGCCTGCCATCTTGGGAAGCGCTGAACGACTGTGCGGCGTTGTTCGCCACAGCGGAAACAGGGTCCAAAGGGCGTTACTTGGACGGTCCAGTGGACTGGTTGAAGCACGGTCAAGAACGCGTTGCGGCATTGGACATGAACTTTGAAGTTGTGAACGCTGGTTCGGCTGCGGCACTGTGGGCTGAAATCGGCGCTGCCGAAGCTGACAAGCGCCCTGTTGTGGTGTTCAACTGGACACCAAACTTTGCAGAAGCTGTTTGGCCCGGTGAATTTGTTGAATTCCCAGCATGGGAAGACGGCTGTGACAAAGACCCCACCAAAGGTCCAAACAAAGAAGCTTTGTATGACTGCGGCAACCCTGCCACGGGTTACCTGAAGAAAGCGGCTTGGGACGGCATGAAAGACAAATGGCCAGATGCGTATGAAACGCTGACCAAAATTTCTTTCACCAACCCACAGATTGCTGAAATGGCCAAACTTGTCGACATCGACGAAATGGAGCCAGAAGAAGCAGCCGCTGCATGGTTGGAAGCCAACGAAGACGTCTGGAAAGGCTGGATGAACTGATCCACCCCTTTATAGTCTTTTAAAGAATGGCCCTGCTCGGCTTTGTCGGGTGGGGCCTTTGATACAAACACATAGGTTGATCCCATGACGCAAGACGCGCCCGTAATTTCTGCGAAGAATGTTTGGAAAATCTTCGGGCAAGATCCCGAAAGCTATTTGGCCAGCATGCCCGCGGGCCGCAGTTTTGATGACATCCGGGCGGACGGATACATTGCCGGGGTCAAGGATGTGTCGATCGAGGTCAGCAAAGGTGAAATGCTGGTGATCATGGGCTTGTCCGGGTCGGGCAAATCCACACTGGTGCGCTGTTTTTCGCGGTTGCATGACATCACCGGCGGCACCATCGAAGTGGACGGCCAAGACATCATGGCCTTGTCCGAAAAAGAACTGATTGATCTGCGCCGCAACAAGATGGGGATGGTGTTCCAATCCTTTGGCTTGCTGCCGCACCGTACGGTTTTGGAAAACGTGGCCTTCCCGTTGGAAATGCGCGGCCAAGACCGCCACGCCCGCCGCGAACGGGCCATGGAAGTGATTAAGCTGGTGGGCCTGGAAGGGCGCGAAGATTACTTCCCGCGCGAACTGTCCGGCGGCCAGCAGCAACGTGTCGGGATCGCGCGATCCTTGGCGATTGAGCCCGACATTTGGTTTTTGGATGAACCGTTTTCCGCGCTGGATCCTTTGATCCGCCGGGAAATGCAGGATGAATTTTTGCGGCTGCAAGACATGCTGGGCAAAACCATTGTGTTCATCACCCACGATTTTGACGAAGCCCTGCGCTTGGCGGACCGGATTGCCATTATGAAAGACGGCGCGGTGGAACAGTGTGACACCCCCGACCAGATCGTTTTGAACCCGGCCACGGAATATGTGCGCAAGTTCACTGAAGAAATCGACAAAGCCCGTGTCATCACGGCCGAAGTGTTGGCGATTTCCGATGAAAAGGGCAGTGGCGATCCGGTGGATGCAGGCCTGACTGTCAAACAAATGGCGGCCATGTTGGTCAGCGATAAGCGCAAAACCATTCCCGTGACAAAGAACGGGGAACTGATCGGCAGCCTGAACCGCCAAGACGGTTTGACGATCTTGCTTGAGGCAAACTGATGGCCAGCGTTGGTGAAACACCCCTGACTGCCCCCAAAGGGATTTCCAAGCGCCAAGGGGTTTTGGCCCTGGTGGTGGTGGGTGTCGTTTTGACCCTGGCGCAATGGTTTGGGCTGTTGCCTGCCTTTTTGCACCGCTTGCCAGAGGCGTTGGTGCCACCGATGCAGCAGTGGCTGGATGCAATTTTTAACTTCATCAAAGATGATCTGAACCTGATCGGTCTCACGCGGTTTTTGACGGAAGGGTTGCAGTGGCTGTTGGACGCCACCGCGAACCTGCTGTTTGGCAAACGCCGCTGGCCCAACATTGGGCCAATTCCGTGGATGTCCATCGCAGCGGTGGCGGGGATTATCGGCTATTACCTTGGCGGTTGGAAACTGGCGTTTCTGGGGGCAGGGACCTTTGTTTGGACCGCCCTGATCGGCCAATGGAAGATCGCCATGGAAACCATGTCTGTGTTGGTGGTGGCGGCCCCGGTGGCGTTCATCATCGGGCTGTTGTTGGGCATCTGGGCCTGGAAAAGCCGCACGGTGGAAATGGTGCTGCAACCGGTGCTGTCGATCCTGCAAACCATTCCGTTTTTCACATATCTTTTGCCGGCCGTGATTTTCTTTAAGGTCGGGCCAACTGCGGGGGCCGTGGCCACCATTGTCTATGCCATCCCGCCGATGATTTTGATGACAACCCTGGGCTTGAAAAAGGTGCCGCCAGAAGTGGTGGAAGCGGGCAAAATGTCGGGGTGTACCAAGTGGCAGATGCTGCGATATGTGTATATCCCGTCCGCCCGGACCGAGATTTTGGTGGGCGTGAACCAAGTGATCATGTTGTGCCTGGCTATGGTGGTTCTGACGGCCTTTATCGGCATGCCGGGCCTGGGGGCCAAGCTGTTGTCCATGATGGGCAGTTTCAAGCTGGGGCGGTCGCTGGAAATCGGGATCACCATCGTTTTGCTGGCCATTATGTTGGACCGGTTGACCAAGGCTTGGGTGGCCAAACAGCCGGAACATTTTGAACGGGGCACCAGTTGGTTTGTTCAACACAAATATCTGGTGATGTCCGTGGTGGCCTTTGTGGGGTTCATCATCGTGGCGCAGTTCTGGGAATTCGCCGGGGAAGTGGGCCGCCGCCAGCATTACAGCCAGGGCAAAGCGTTGGACGGGTTTGTCAAAGACACCCTGTTGCAAGACCCCATGTTGAAATGGGTGACCAATGGGTTGCGGGTGTTCATGAACAACTATGTCTTGATCCCATTCCGCAACTTCTTGTTGTCGATCCCCACACCCGCATTCGTGGCCTTTGTGGTGGCCTTGGCCTGGCACATGGCAGGGCCGCGTCAGGCGTTGCTGGCGCTTGGGTTCTTTGGTTGGGTCGTTTTGTCAGGGTGGTGGGACCGGTCTGTCATCACGATTTATTATGTGCTGTCGTCCACCGCTGTGGCCGCATTAATTGCCGTGCCCTTGGCGGTGTGGGGCGCTGGCCCACCCGCCCAGAAGGTGGACTTTTCCAAGGGGATCAACGCCAATTTGGTGATAAACATCATCAGCTTGATTTTCCGCCGATCCATCATCGCTTTTGCGTCTTTCATTGTGGCGGGCGTCCTGCGGTACATGCTGTGGAAATTGGGCGTGTTTGGCGAAGAACCTGACGCAACGGTTTACCGCATCGTGTATTGGCTGATCTTCGCTGCGGCGTTCTGGCTGTTCTGGCGCTTTGCGGGCCAAATGCTGCGGGATGTGTTTTTGCTGCTGGCCGCAGACAGCGCGCAAACATTCCCCAGCTTTGTATACCTGTTGCCTGCGATTATGCTGTTTTCCATCACCCCCATCGCGGTGCTGTTTGCCATCATGATTTTCGCCATGGTGCCCCTGTTGCGGTACACCATCGAAGGGTTGCGCAACGTGCCGGGTGAAATGACAGAAAGCGCCGATATGTCCGGGGCAACCCGCAGTCAAAAACTGTGGTCGGTGCAGTTCCCCCTGGCGCTGCCCACCATGGCCGTGGGCTTTAACCAGGCCCTGATGTTCGCCTTCTTCATGACCATGATCGCGGCCTATATCGGGACCGTGGATCTGGGCCAGGAACTGCAACGCACCCTGGCGGGGACTGACATGGGCAAGAACATCCTGCTGGGTCTGAACGTGGCGTTCATGGCGCTGACGTTCGATGCCGTGCTGTCCAAATGGGCAGACACCAAGAAAAAGCAGCTGGGGTTGTAATGCAAAAGGGGCGGGGGTTACCCGTCCCGCCCTGGTTCATCTGGATTGGCTGAAAACAAAGCCACCTTGTTGCCTTGCGGGTCGCGCAGATAGCCGACATAAAAGTCAGCGCTGTAATCATCCCGAAACCCTGGTGCGCCGTCGTCGGTGCCGCCAGCGGCCAGGGCCGCGGCGTGCAGGGTGCGAACATCGGCTTGGGTTTGGGCTTGGAAGGCCACCATGGTGCCGTTGCCCACGCTGGCGGGGGCGCTGTTAAAGGGGCGTTTGATGTAAAAATCCGGGCCCGTGTCCCCCAGCGGGATAAAGCTGAGATCGCCGTGGTATTCTTCTACCGTGTATCCCAAGGCAGGCAGGAACGCGCCGTAAAAGCGCCCGGCGGCATCCATGTCATCCGCGCCGATGGTGATATAGGCAATCATAGTCGGGGCTGTCCTTTATGTGCACAGTGACGCGACCGTCCCGGCGGGTGGATGCAACGCATCCGACCCGTGGGGGGCGGGTCGGTTGCGGCACGGTGGTGCCCACCGCGCATGGTTCTTCATTTCAATGAACCAGCGTCCTTAGTTCTGCAAATAAACTTCCAGACTGTCGTCCAATGCATCCTTCCAAGGCGTGTGGTGATTGGGCGCCATGGTGCCGGTGATCACTGATTTGTGGCCGTGGTTGCGGAAGGTCATGATGCCCTTTTTCTTGAATCCCTTCCATTCTTTGAACGCTTTGCACGCCCCTTCCACATCGAAAGAGGGGTAATCCGTCTCGGCAATCAATTCCTTGATGTAATCGCCCTGGTACCAGATGGCGTCATAATCATCTTCCCCTGCGTCTTCGCGGGCTTCACGGTCAGCCACATCTGCTTCACGCGCTGCCAAATCAGGGATGGCGATTTTTCCCATGATGGCATCGCGCACCCACCAGGCTTGGGCGTCAAACATGTTGAAGGTGAACCACTGGTCCTGCATGCCAATGTAAAACAGATCAGGGTTGGGGTTAAACGCCACGCCCTTGTACAGCATGGCCGTGGCCAAACGGTTGGCAGTGCGCAGGGTCAAATCATCTTCCATGAAGGGGAAGGCGTGTTGGTATCCGGTGCACAAAATCACGGCGTCCACATCGCGGGTGGTGCCGTCTTTGAAATGGGCGGTTTTGCCTTCCATTTTGGTCAGCAAGGGCACTTCGGTCCAGTTGTCGGGCCAGTCGTATCCCATGGCCGCGGTGCGGTGGGATACGGTGATGGATTTCGCCCCGTATTTCCAGCACTGGGACCCGATATCTTCCGCAGAATAGGACGTGCCGA
>JAHDCP010000042.1 GCA_020629775.1 Planktomarina sp. | reverse complement strand
CACATGGCTTCGACTTCCGCCTGTACCTTGGCTTCAACGGCGGCGTTGCCGTCTTCGCCATTGGCGGCAAGACCATCGACGACTTCGATGATCCAATCTGCGATCTGACGGAATTCAGCTTCGCCGAACCCGCGCGTTGTGCCCGCAGGGGACCCCAGGCGAATGCCAGATGTGACCATTGGCTTTTCTGGATCAAACGGAACACCGTTTTTGTTACAGGTGATGTGCGCACGGCCCAAAGCTTTTTCGGTCGCGTTGCCTTTCACGCCCTTGGGGCGCAAATCCACCAGCACCACGTGGGTGTCTGTGCCGTGGGTCACGGTATCCAGGCCGCCTTTGATCAGTTGATCAGACAGCGCTTGGGCGTTGTTCACCACGTTCTTGATATATGTCTTGAACGACGGCTGCAGCGCCTCACCAAAGGCCACGGCCTTGGCCGCGATGACGTGCATCAACGGGCCACCTTGGATCCCTGGGAAGATGGCAGAGTTGAACTTCTTGGCCAACGCTTCGTCATTGGTCAGGATCATACCGCCGCGCGGGCCGCGCAGGGTTTTGTGCGTGGTGGTGGTGGCCACATGGGCGTGGGGGAAGGGGCTGGGGTGTTCGCCCGCCGCCACAAGCCCCGCAAAGTGGGCCATATCCACGTGCAGATACGCCCCCACACTGTCCGCGATTTCGCGCATTTTGGCGAAATCGATTTGGCGCGGCACAGCAGATCCACCGGCGATGATCATCTGGGGCTTATGTTCTGCGGCCAATTCTGCCACCTGGTCATAGTCCAGCATATTGTCTTGTTTGCGCACACCGTATTGGACGGCGTTGAACCACTTGCCCGATTGGTTGGGGGCCGCACCGTGGGTTAGGTGGCCACCTGCATCCAAGGACATGCCAAGGATTGTGTCACCTGGTTTCAACAACGCTTGGAACACACCCTGGTTGGCTTGGCTGCCTGAGTTGGGCTGTACGTTGGCAAAGCCGCAATCAAACAGTTCGCACGCCCGGTCGATGGCCAGGTTTTCCGCGATATCTACGAATTGGCACCCGCCATAATACCGACGCCCCGCATACCCTTCGGCATACTTGTTGGTCATGATGGACCCTTGGGCTTCCAGCACCGCACGCGACACGATGTTTTCGGAAGCGATCAGTTCAATCTCGTCGCGTTGACGGCCCAATTCTTGTTCGATGGCACCAAACAAGTCTGGGTCACTGTCAGAAACGCTTTTGTTGAAAAAGGTTTGAATGTCGGTCTGCGCGGACATGGCAGCAATCCTTGTATAGGTCAGTTTTGTTTCCTTTAGGAAATGCTGTCCGGCGACGCAATCTTTTATCCATGTGATATGTCGCCGCGCCTTGTTTTTATTTTCTGGGCGAGGCACGCTTTCGTTCATCAACCCGGGGGGCCCATGGCACATCGCAGTAATATCGCTTTTCTGGCCAGTCCGGCGGACAAGGCGCAAGAAGCGCTTGCGTCGTTTGTGGACCGTTACGGGAATTGCCCCGTGGATCAGGCGGAAGTTATCGTTGCCTTGGGGGGCGATGGCTTCATGTTGCAGACCCTGCATCAAACCCAAGACATTTCGGTGCCGGTTTACGGCATGAACCGCGGCACCGTTGGTTTTTTGATGAATTCCTTTTCCCAAGATGATCTTTTGGTGCGGCTGGCCGCGGCGGAAGAGGCGCAGATCAATCCGTTAAAGATGAAGGCCACTTGCGTGGACGGCACCACCCACGAAGAAATTGCCATCAACGAAGTTTCGTTGCTGCGTCAAGGCCCGCAGGCGGCAAAGTTGCGCATCTATGTGGATGATAAATTGCGGATGCCTGAATTGGCCTGCGATGGGGCCTTGGTGGCCACGCCAGCGGGATCCACCGCCTATAACTATTCTGCCCACGGTCCGATCGTGCCCATCGGGTCAGACGTGTTGGCGTTGACAGCCATGGCTGCATTCCGGCCACGCCGGTGGCGGGGGGCTTTGTTGCCCAAATCCGCCAAAGTCCGCTTCGAGGTGATTGATCCCAGCAAGCGACCTGTGATGGCAGACGCCGACAGCCGGTCCGTAAGGGATGTGGCACAAGTGGAAATTGTCAGCCACCCCAACGTGACCCACAGGCTTTTGTTCGATCCCGGCCACGGCCTGGAAGAACGCCTAATTCAAGAACAATTTGTTTAAGGGAGAATTTTTGATGATCCGTTTTGCCCCCTTGGCTGCACTTTTCTTGGCAGCATGCACCGCGCCTGTTGCCGTCCCAACAGACCCGAACTTTGTTCCATATCTGCAAGCACAGGCCGAAAATCCCGGCAAACCATATGAGTGCCTCGGATATGATCCAGCCACGGATACTTGCCGTTCTTTGGGGCGCACAACCGTTAATGGCACCCAAATAATGGCGACCGGCAGCGTGCTGAACAGTTTTGGCGGGGATACGTTTCGCGTCACTACGTCAGGGCCTGGGACTTATGAAAACGGATTTGTCTGTTTAAATGGCCGCGACTTGTCGATCAGTGCGCGGGATGAACGCACGGGACGCGATGCGCCTTTTCTTGCCGCACAGCTTTCAAAAACTTTGGAGAAGGTCGGCAAGTTTTGCAGCGGGCTTTACCGCCACACAGGCAATACGTATCGCGCTGAAACGGTTTTGGTGAACGGCACCCCAAACCCTGCCGGGCAAGGGAACATCGTAACCATGTTCGCAAAACCCAAAAAGCTGCGCCCCTTCTTTTAGTTTTCTGCGTTACCCAAACTTTGTAGGATGGCTTTGGTCTGCCCAGGGTCCCAGTCCCAAGCTGGAAGAACGCTTAATTCAAGAACAATTCGCCTGAACGTTTTGGCTTGAGTTAACGATTTAGACGCAAGGTGGGCGGCAAACTGCCCAAAACAGGGGCCAAAAATGTTTCGCACGCGAAACAATTGGGGTACAAACCATTGAAGTTACACGGTCAACACCCCCAACGCGCGGTGCTTTAAGGGTTGGCCTTGGCGCAAGGACCACAATTAGGGGCGTATTGGCCCCATAGTGTGTGGGCATGCCAGCCCAAGGCCCCGATCAAGGAGATCTGGCAAAATGCCTTACAGCAATCTTCCCGACCACGCGTTTTGGCGGCTGTGCCGTGAGGCGGACGACTTCGATATCTTGAATCTGTTTCATCCGACTTTTGACATAACTGCCGACATGAAAATCGGAACCATCGGCAGCTGTTTTGCCCAGCACATCGGACGATATTTGAAAATGGCAGGTCCGCAGTTTTTTGATGCTGAACCGCCGCCACCCGGTGTGCCGGATGCCATCGCACGCAAATACGGCTTCAACATGTTTTCGGCACGGTACGGGAATGTCTATACCACGCGCCAACTGCTGCAACTGGTGGAAGACAGTTTAAGCAACACAATTCACAATGGCGTGGCGTGGCAAAAAGACGGGCGCTTTTTTGATGCGTTACGGCCGAATGTGGAACCGGGCGGTCTGGCCTCGCGTGATGAAGTGCGCGAAGCCCGGCGCGCCCATCTGCGCAATGTGGCGCATCTGTTCAAAAGTTTGGACGTGCTGGTGTTTACGCTGGGGCTGACGGAGACTTGGATGCAAACGGACACAGGCCAGGTGTTCCCCACGGCCCCTGGCACGCTGGCAGGGCGGTACAATCCAAAGGTCCATGGGTTTTGGAATATGCGATACCCGGACGTGCGCGCCGATTTGGATGCGATCATCTCCCAACTGCGGGCTGTGAACCCGAATTTGAAGTTCTTGTTCACCGTATCGCCCGTGCCATTGACGGCCACGGCATCGGGAAAACACGTGTTGCAGGCCACCACCTATTCCAAATCGGTGTTGCGTGCGGCGGCAGAAGATGCGGCGCAAGATCATGACGGTGTGGATTATTTCCCATCGTTCGAGATCATCACCGGTGCGCCTTTTGCCGGGGATTTCTATGAAGAAAATCTGCGGTCCGTGAAGGACGCAGGGGTGGATACGGTGATGTATTTGTTTTTCGCCAGCTTCAAAGCGCTGGCTGAAACCCGTTTGGACGGCAAAGCCGCCAAGGTGGCACCCGCAAGTACGGTGGACACGGCAGAAGCGGACGATCTGGTGTGTGAGGAGGCGTTGTTGGACGCCTTTGCCCCACGATGAAGATGTTGTTCATTGGCAATTCCCACACGGCCATGTTCGCGGAAGCCATAAAACTGGATGCGGCATTCGATCATGACGTGACGTTCTTTGCCCAAGCGGGCAAGGGGCCCGTCGGGGCGGAATTTGACAACGCGACGGTCCGTGCGGTCGATCCGAAATTGAAGCACGCCCTAAGAATCTTGGGGATGCCTGAGGAAATCTCGTTGGACGCGTTTGATGGTATTGTGCTGGTGGGCATGACCCTGTCTGCGTTCCACACCGTCCCCAAGACCCAAAATCACCGGGTTCTTGGCTGGATCCCCCATGATCACCCGCTGCGCGCGCCTTCGCGGTTGCCCATATCAGAGGCCTTGCTGGCGGAAGCCGCGCAAGACAGTTTGAACCAGGGGCAGGCCATGCGGTATTTGCGGCATTTGCGGGAATTCACGGATTGCCCGGTTGTCATGATGCCCCAGCCCTTGGCGTCAGCGCATATTCTGGAGCATCCCAAATGGCGGTCTTTTGCCCGGATCAAGCAGTGGGGCGAAGGGGCGTTTCACCAAGCGTTTGTGCACCGGATCATAAGCGAAAGCTGCGCCAACTTTGGCGGTGTTCACGTTCTCAGACAGCCAGCCTCCACTGTGGAACATGGATTTTTGACCTCTGGTGAGTTCCGCAAAGGCGCAAAGCAATTAAATATCAAACACACCCAAGAAGCGGACGATGTGCTGCACGCCAATGCTGATTTTGGTGCAATCATGCTGCGCGAGATTTTTCAAGTTCTTGAAAAAGTCTGAAGAAGATCGGTCTAGTTTTAGGTATTTAGTACAGGCCAATCTCATTCCAAATTAAGTCCTTTTTGCCAAGTTCGAGCCAAGTTTTCAGGGGCTCGATATGGCGAAACCAGTTTTTATTTTGGCGGGACAAAGCAATGCGGCTGCGATGGAAGGCAGCATTATTTCCGCTTTGGATCAGCGATATGGGACCGGGGAATATACGTTGGTCAGCGCCCATGCCCCCGGCGCCCCATTGGTGTTTCAACGCCCCGGGTTGGATTGGCAAAGGGTGGAAGAATTGCCAAGCCAATTGGCGGGCAATATCGCCGATGCGTTGCGGGATCCCGACAATGGATCGCTGGCGGGCATGATCTGGCTGCAAGGGGAAGCCGACACATATCCCATCGCGCCCGCGGACACCTATGCTGACGAGTTTGTGGATTTGCTGTCGCAAGTCTCAGGCATTTTGACGGAAGAATTCGGGTCCGGCCACGGGTTTGATGATATCGACATTGTGATTTCAGAATTGGCCGACACAGCCCCGGCCGCAGATACGCGTGCCCATTGGGGCACCATCATTGATCAGCAAAACTTATTGGCGGATCGGAAAGATATCACATCGGTGGATCCGGATGTGGTAATGGCGCGAACAGGTGTTTCCGTCCAAGATGCGTTTCGCGATCACCTGCATTACAGCACCAATTTTCAAGATGAATTGAGCACGGCTTTGGTGACCGCGCTGCCGGATGTGACCGCCGATGCCCCTTTGATACCCTTGGCGGATTTGCTGACTGGAACGCGATTTGATGACACGTTTTTTGTGGATCATCTCGGTGACCGTATTGAAGAACCGCGCGGGTCCGACAATGACCATGTGATGAGTTCCGTGGATTTTTCGCTGCGCGATCAAAGCCAACGTTTGGAACATCTGAGCCTGCTGGGGGCCGAAGATCTGCGCGGCGCGGGCAACGGACGCGACAATGCGATTACGGGCAATGATGGTGACAATGCTTTGCATGGCCTGTGGGGGAATGACACGCTGGATGGTGGGGCCGGGGCGGACCTCATGGATGGCGGCCATGGTGATGACTTTTTTTTGGTGGACGATCTGGGGGATCGGCTGATGGAAAGGGCCGGGCAAGGCCATGACGCGGTGCGATCTGAAGTCAGCCTTTCTTTACGGCAACATTCCCAACATCTGGAAGAGCTAGAGCTGTGGGGCACCGCTGATCTTCGGGCAACGGGCAACGGGCGTGCAAATCTGATCAAAGGCAATGATGGCGACAACCGCATCGACGGTGCGTGGGGGCGCGACACGTTGGATGGCGGCGCCGGCAATGACACCTTGGTGGGGGGGCATCACGGGGATGTTTTTCATTTCGGTGATGAAAGTGGCCACGACGTGATCCGCGACTTTGAAATGGATCTGGATCGGTTAGATATTTTGGAAGCCCAGATGCACACGCGCGGCGATGCTGTCGGGTTTTTGGAGAAACACGGCGAAATCCAAAACGGTGAAGACTTGTTCTTGGATTTGGGTGACGGTCGGTCGATCAAGTTGTTGAATGTCGTGGACGATGATTTGGCACCATCGCCCGAAGACTTTGCTGATATATTCTTTGTCTAAGGCTGGGCCGAAGTGCCTGTTTAGGCTTTGGCGTAGCCCAACCCTTTCAAAGCAACGGCTATTTCATCCAAAATGGCCGGATCATCGATGGTGGCGGGCATTTTGTAATCTTTGCCATCCGCGATGCTGACCATGGTTCCGCGAAGGATTTTACCGGACCGCGTTTTTGGCAAACGGTCCACAACGCAGGCCAACTTGAACGCCGCTACGGGGCCGATTTTTTCACGCACCAGGGAAACCACTTCTTTGGTGATTTCGGTCGGATCACGGTCCACCCCAGAGTTCAGACAAACAAACCCCATCGGCAGTTGGCCCTTCAAATCGTCTGACACGCCAATCACAGCGCATTCCGCCACATCTTTGTGGCTGGCCAAGATTTCTTCCATTGCCCCGGTGGACAAACGGTGCCCCGCCACGTTGATCACATCATCGGTGCGCGCCATGATGTACAAATATCCGTCATCGTCCATCATTCCGGCGTCGCCGGTTTCATAATACCCTTCAAATGTGGTCAGATAAGATGACCTGAAACGATCTTCGGCGTTCCACAGCGTGGGCAACGTGCCCGGGGGCAGGGGCAATTTAACCGCAATGGCCCCCAGTTCCCCGCGCGGGACCTGGTGCCCGCCTTCATCCAAAATTTGCACATCGTAGCCGGGCATCGCGACTGTGGGCGACCCGATCTTCACAGGCAGGTGTTCGATACCCAGTGGATTGCCTGCGATGGTGAAGCCGGTTTCCGTTTGCCACCAGTGGTCGATCACGGGCACGCCCAATTGATCTTGCGCCCATTGAATGGTGTCAGGATCAGACCGTTCGCCCGCCAAAAACAGCGATTGAAGGCAAGACAAATCGTATTTCTTAACGAATTCGCCGGTGGGATCTTGCCGTTTGATGGCGCGGAACGCAGTGGGGGCCGTGAACAGGCATTTAACATTGTGGTCTTCGATCACCCGCCAGAACGTGCCAGCGTCAGGGGTGCCGATGGGTTTACCTTCGAACACAATGGATGTGTTGCCAGCGATCAAAGGCGCATAACAGATATAGGAGTGGCCAACGACCCAGCCCACGTCCGAGGCCGCCCAGAACACTTCGCCTGGGTTCATGTCGTAGATGTTTTTCATCGTCCATTGCAAGGCCACCAAGTGCCCAGCTGTGGCCCGAACAACGCCTTTGGGTTGGCCAGTGGTGCCGGATGTGTACAAAATATAAACCGGGTGATCACCGGATACGGGAACACAGTCTGCTGGGGCAACGCCGTCTTGAATGTCGTTCCAATCAATGTCGCGCGCGCCCATGGCGGCGGGGCATTCTTCACGCTGCAAAATCACGCAGAAGTCTGGCGTGTGGGTTGCGATTTCAATCGCTTCGTCCAGCAGGGGTTTGTATTCCACAACGCGGTTCGGTTCCAAACCGCAGGACCCCGCGATGATCGCTTTGGGGGTGGCATCATCAATGCGCACAGCCAATTCAGCGCTGGCAAAACCACCAAAAACGACAGAGTGGATGGCCCCAATCCGAGAACAGGCCAACATGGCCACCACAGCTTCTGCCACCATGGGCATGTAGATGATAACTCTGTCCCCAGCTGTTACGCCTTTGGCGGCCAAACCACCTGCCAATGCAGCGGTTTGGTCTTTTAGTTCGGCATATGTGATGGTGGATTTGCGCCCAGTGATCGGGCTGTCATAGATCAACGCGGCTTGGTCCCCGCGCCCCTGGTCCACGTGGCGATCCACAGCGTTGTAGCATGTGTTGACCTTGGCGTCCTTGTACCATTCGTAAAGCGGGGCATTGTCATCCCACAGGGCTTTGGATGGCGGGGTGACCCAATCAATGGCTTTCGCGGCATCCATCCAAAATTCTTCCGGATCAGATTTCCATTTTTCGTAAACAGCTGCGTAAGCCATGGCCAACTCCCTCATTCTTGGGGGATGTGATGCAGGGATTTAGCCTTAATTTCAAGACAGCATAATATGTCTGGTGGCCTTGGCATCGGTGGCGCTAAAGGGGCTTTCCAAAGGGTATGTTTGCAGGCACTTTGAATTTCAACCGATAAAAAATTGCTGGAGTTTTTGATGTTACGTGCTTTTCCGGGTTTGGTTCTTTGTTTGCTTGTTGGGGCCTGTGACGTCGCACCTTTGGGTCAAACCGTATCACAGGCCGAAACTGAAAGACGACTTTCGGGCCAAAAGCTGGAGCTGGTCGGGCCAAGGGGTGGATTGCTGGGGCACCTTATTTTGAACCCTGACGGCACAGGAATGGCTTCCATCGTTTCAGGTGAGACGCGGCCATTGCGATGGCAGGTCATCGAAGGGTCTTTGTGTTTGAACTTCGCGGGCCAAAATTTGAATCGTGCCCGCGATTGTTCCGATTTGGTTTGGCTTTCGAACACGTCGTTGCGTATTAAGCTGCCCGGCGGTCGTAAGTCTATGATCATGCACATAGTCACATAAACCCTGGCGATGAGTTGAAAGGCTGGGAGTAAATATATGCAAAACATCAAAGCTGAAATTGGTTTGGGCACGAGTGATCTGCAGGGGGACATTGCCTTTTTCACCAAAAAATTGGGCTTTCGCATGGATGCGATTTACCCCGCAGATGACCCGCGCGTGGTCACTTTGTCAGGATTTGGCCTGAAAATGCAGCTGGACGCTGATGTTGTGCCAGGGGCCGGAACGGTGCGGTTGGTGTGCGACGATCCCGTTTTGATTGCGGATGGGCAGACCCAGCTTTCTTCCCCTGGTGGAACCGTTGTGGACATTGTGCCCTCCGATCCGCCTTTGGTGATCCCTGCGCCTACGCATGAATTTGTCGTGCGCCGGATGACCGATAAAGCCGCCTGGGTGATCGGGCGCGCGGGCATGCAATACCGTGATTTGATTCCAGATCGTTTGGGGGGATCCATCATTGCCAGCCATATTCGTATCCCGGACGGTGGTCCCGTGCCCGATATGGTGCATTATCATTCCGTCGGGTTTCAGCTGATCTATTGTTACAAGGGCTGGGTGGATTTGGTGTATGAGGGGCAGGGCGAACCCTTCCGCCTTCATGCTGGGAACTGCGTGATCCAACCGCCCGAAATTCGCCACCGGGTTTTGTATGCGTCCGACAATATTGAGGTGATTGAGATTGGTGTGCCCGCCGAACACATCACCACCATTGATCACAGCATGGAATTACCCACCGCCGATTTTACCCCGGATCGCGCCTTTGACGGGCAGGTGTTTGTGCATCACACGTCAGACCAAGCCAGCTGGGAACCGCACCGCATTCCAGGGATGAAAAGCAAAGACACCACCATCAACACCAATACCCAAGGGGTGGCGGATGTGCGGGTGGTGCGGGCTGTGGACCGTGCGTGCCCCAAAGTGTCCCATGACGCGGACATTTTGTTCAGCTTTGTTCTGGAAGGACACATGACCTTGGCCGCCGATGGGCAAGACCAAAGCACATTGAAAGCCGGGGATGCCTTTGTTGTGCCACCCGATATGGCAGCACTTTACACAGATCTTTCCCAAGATTTGGAAATATTAGAGGTCGCGCTGCCTGGGGCCTTTGCCACCAAAGTTGTGGACTAACTGAAGTCCTGACTTGCGTCTTGCTGGGATTATTCCGACAGTGACACCATGAGTGATGATTTGATCGAAGCCGCGCGCAAAGTCCGCGAAAACGCCCATGCGCCGTATTCCAATTATTTTGTCGGGGCGGCGATCCGCAGCGATGGGGGAACCATCTATGTGGGATGCAACGTTGAAAACGTGGCTTATCCCGAAGGCACCTGCGCAGAAGCCGGGGCCATTGCAGCCATGTGCGCGGCGGGCGATCGGACCATCCAAGAAGTCGCTGTGATTGCAGGGTCCGATGCGCCGGTTCCGCCTTGCGGGGGGTGTCGTCAAAAACTGGCAGAATTTGCCAACGGCGATGTGAAGGTGACCTTGGCCACCCTGACAGGGGTTACCAAAACCACAACAGTGGCCGATTTGTTGCCTGGCGCGTTTGGGCGGGGTCATTTGGACAGCGGGTCCTGAATGAACGTGCGCGATCTTTTGGAACGCTTGCGCAATGGGGCGGGCTTACCAGCCGATGACGTGCGCGCATTTGCCCTGGGATTGGCCGAAACGTCCATTACCGACGCCCAAGTGGGGGCCTTTGCCATGGGGGTTTGCCTGAATGGTTTGTCATTGGATGCCCAAGTTGCCTTGACCGAAGGCATGCGGGACAGCGGCCAAACATTGCAATGGGATTTACCCGGCCCTGTCGTGGACAAACATTCCACCGGCGGTGTCGGGGACGCCGTTTCTTTGATGCTGGCCCCTTTGTTGGCCGCGTCTGGCGCATATGTGCCCATGATTTCTGGACGCGGTTTGGGCCATACCGGCGGCACACTGGACAAGTTGGAGGCCATTCCAGGGGTGAAGACCCAGCTTTCAGAAGCATCCTTCCGGCGGATTGTTGGCAATGTTGGCTGTGCCATCGTGGCGGCAACGCCTGAAATTGCCCCGGCAGATAAACGACTTTATGCCGTGCGGGACGTAACCGGCACGGTCCGGTCGCAAGATCTAATTACAGCGTCGATCTTGTCCAAGAAATTGGCGGCAGGGGTTGGTGCCTTGGTGCTGGATGTCAAAACTGGAAGCGGGGCCGTTATGACGGACCCCGCCCAAGCCCAGGCCCTGGCCCAAGCGCTTGTCCGCACCGCCAACGGGGCAGGCTGCCCGACGGTTGCCCTGGTGACAGACATGGGCCAACCCTTGTTGCCTGCCATTGGCAATGCAGTGGAAATCGCCGCACTGATGGAGGCATTTGAAACCCAATCAGGGCGGTTTGTGGATTTGGTTCTTACCCTGGGCAGCGTTGTTTTGGCCACCCATCAAGGAACGAACGAAGCCGCCGAACGGGCCCGGTTGCACGCGGCCTTAGCATCGGGTGATGGCGTGGCGTGTTTTGGTAAAATGGTTGCAATGCAGGGTGGACCCGCAAATTTCGTAGACCGCTGGCGCGATTACATCGACCTGGCGTCCGCCACGGAAGTGCACGCAAAACAATCGGGGTATGTGACGTCCATTGATGGCACGGCTTTGGGTCAACTTGTGGTGACACTTGGGGGCGGCCGTACCGTGGAAACCGATAAGATTGATCACAGCGTTGGCCTCAGCAATATCGCCGCTGTGGGGCAGGCGGTGCAAAAAGGGGAGGTGTTGGCGGTGGTGCATTGCAATGATGAACGCCAAGCGGCCATGGCCCAAAACGTGGTGGCCCGCAGCATTGTTGTGTCTGCCCAGAAACCGGACCCTGTGCCTTTGGTTTTGGAACGGATTACGCCATGACCCGCGCGTTTGTTGTTGTGTTGGACAGTGTGGGATGCGGTGGGGCGCCCGATGCGGCAGCCTTTGGGGATGAAGGGGCCAACACCCTTGGCCACATTGTGCAAACCCGTGGGCATTTGCATGTGCCCAACCTTGCCAGCTTGGGCCTGGGCGAAGTGTTGCGCCATGGCACGGGTATCAAGGTGGATTGGACCGCCACGCGCCCGGCTTGGGCGGTGGCCACGGAAGTTTCCATGGGCAAAGACACACCGTCCGGTCACTGGGAACTGGCGGGCGTTCCGGTACCTTGGGAATGGCACTATTTTCCCGACGAAACCCCGGCCTTTCCAACGGACATTTTGCAATTGGTCCACCGTCATGCTGGCGGCAGTTTGGCCAATTGCCATGCCTCCGGCACGGTGGTGATAGATGAGTTTGCACCGCAACACCTGCAAACAGGGCACCCGATTTGTTACACATCCGCCGACAGTGTGTTCCAAATCGCGGCCCATGAAGAAACCTTTGGATTGGAAAAGCTGTACGATCTGTGCCGCGCTTTGGCCCCGACATTGCATGGCATGCGCGTGGGCCGGGTCATCGCGCGACCCTTTGTTGGGGACGCGCAGGCGGGGTGGACCCGCACCAGCAACCGCAAAGATTTTGCCATCCCGCCGCCGGGGGACACCATTTGCGATATCGTGTCCGGCGCAGGTGGTGCGGTACACGCCATTGGCAAAATCGGTGACATCTTTTCCATGCGCGGTATCGATCGCTGTCGAAAGGGCGATGATCGCACGTTGATGACGTATCTGATGGATGAAATGGAAAACGCGCCCGATGGGGCATTGGTTTTTGCAAATTTTGTCGAATTCGACACGGATTTTGGCCACCGTCGTGATGTGGAAGGCTACGCCCGCCATTTGGAATGGTTTGATCGCGAAATTGGGCCTGTCTTGGCCAAGGCCAAAGATGACGATTTGATAATTTTCACGGCTGATCACGGAAACGATCCCACTTGGCACGGTACAGACCACACCCGTGAACAAGTTCCGGTTTTGGTGCAGGGGCCAGCCAGTGGCTTTTTGGGCGACATCGGGTTCAAAGACGTTGGCGCCATGGTCCTAAAACACTTAGGGGTTGCCCCCACAGGCAAAGGAACGAACACATGAGCTGGCAAAGCCATCCTAAATTGGAATTGCACCTGCATTTGGAAGGGGCTGCACCGCCGTCTTTGATCCGCCAGCTGGCGTTTGAGAAATCAATCGATGTGGGCGGAATTTTCGATGATGCGGGCAATTATGCCTATTCTGGTTTTTCAGAATTTTTGCAGGTTTACGAAGCTGCAACCCAAGCCTTGCAATCGCCCGAAGACTTTAAGCGATTGACCCAAGCGGTGTTGGAACAACTTGCTGAACACAATGTCATTTACGCAGAGGCCTTTTTGAGCCCTGATTTCTGTGGCGATCGGGATCTGGGGGCTTGGCGTGAATATATGGCGGCGATCCAAGAAGCGCATGTCGATGGCGTTACCCTGAAGGGGATTATCACGTGCATCCGCCATTTTGGCCCGGACAAAGCAAAGCAAACAGCGCGCTGTGCCGCTGAAACCGCCGGGGACTTTATCGTTGGATACGGCATGGGGGGGGCTGAAACCGTTGGTGAACAAAAAGACTTTGCTTACGGATTTGATATGGCCCGCGAAGCAGGCCTTCGTTTGACCACGCATGCCGGTGAATGGCGCGGACCAAAGGAAGTGGCAGCTGCCTTGGATGATCTGAAGGTCGAACGCGTGGGCCATGGTGTGCGGGCAGCTGAAGATCCGGATCTGGTAAGGCGGTTGGCCGACACAGGGGTGGTGCTGGAAACCAATCCGGGCAGCAACGTGGTATTGGGCGTCTATCCATCTTTGGACCAGCACCCTATCACCAAATTGCGCGACGCAGGTGTGCCTGTCACCGTTTCCACCGATGACCCGCCGTTCTTTCACACCACCATGACCAAAGAATGGGCCGATCTGGAAACAACATTTGGATGGGGAGCCGATGATTTTGACACCCTGAACCAGACAGCATTAAACGCCGCTTTTTGCGATGATGACACCAAACAACAGCTTGCCAAAAGATTGGAACAGCCATGACCGTAACTGTGGTGGATCACCCCTTAGTGCAACACAAGCTCAGCCTGATGCGGGACAAATCCACGCCATCCAACCAGTTTCGCCAGTTGCTGCGGGAAATTAGCCATCTTCTGGCCTATGAAGTGACCCGAGATTTGCCATTGGAAATGCGCGACGTTGAAACGCCGCTGCAAACAGCCGCAATGCCCCATATTGCAGGCAAAAAGCTGGCGTTGATTTCAATCTTGCGGGCGGGAAATGGTTTGTTGGATGGGATCTTGGAATTGATACCATCTGCACGGGTGGGATTTGTGGGGTTGTATCGGGACGAAGAAACCCTGACGCCCGTGCAATACTATTTCAAAGTGCCACAAGCCATCGAAGACCGTTTGGTGATTGTGGTGGACCCAATGCTGGCAACCGGCAATTCATCTTGTGCCGCCATCGATATGCTTAAAGAGGCCGGGGCCAAGAATATTCTGTTTTTGTGCCTTTTGGCAGCCCCAGAAGGGTTGCAGACAATGGCAACCCAGCACCCAGACGTTCCGGTGGTTACGGCCGCAATAGACAAGAAGTTGAATGAAATTGGGTACATTATACCAGGTTTAGGGGATGCAGGGGACAGAATGTATGGTACAGCCTGACGGACAGGCTTTACTCATTTTCGGAATCGGGTGATAAAAGTCATTGTAACGTTGGGGGCTTTTAATGGCGCGTTTTGCATTTATCGGTATCGTTTGTGCCGCAGTTTTAGGGGCACAATCTGTGCAGGCCCAGGGGATACAAGATATTCGCCCGCCTGCTGAGACACCCCCCGCATCTTATACCGCTGGGCAATATGTGGACAGCCGTGGCTGTGCATATATCCGTGCTGGGCGCGGCGTGACCACTTGGGTGCCACGCGTGACACGGTCACGCACGCACTTGTGCGGACTGCAGCCATCTGTGGTGCGCCAATCACGCCCCGCACAAGTGGAA
Source organism: Planktomarina sp. (assembly GCA_020629775.1). GTDB lineage: Bacteria > Pseudomonadota > Alphaproteobacteria > Rhodobacterales > Rhodobacteraceae > Planktomarina. The sequence goes on along the minus strand of JAHDCP010000042.1, from coordinate 5,633 downwards.
GAAGCCCCAATCCAAGTGCGCCGGGTTCCGGTTCAGCCGCGTGCTGTTCAACCGCAGCCACGTGTGGTGACCGCACCAGTGCCCGTACAACCAGCACCCCGTGCGCAACCCGTTGTCACACAATCTGCGCGCAGCAGCGCATGTCCTTCTGCATCTGCCAGCAGCCAGCCCTATATCAACACCGGGCCAGGGGTGCGGTGCGGGCCACAGCAGTGGACCAGCAACAACCGCGTTACGCAGACAACAACGTCGTCGGGTCAAGCCCAAGCGGTGGTGGTGCAACAACAACGCCCCGCCACTGTTATCAGCGATAAGAAGCCTGTTAAGCAACACCCGCCAGCGTGGGTGGGGCCAAACCCGAATGACCGCGTCGTAAGCGCCCGCAGACAAGACCCGCCAGCCGGGTATCGCGAAGTCTGGACAGACGATCGTTTGAACACGCGCCGTGGGCTGAACGAAGGCAACCGCCGCGTTGTGGTGAAGCCAGCCACGGGGGCTGCGGCTGGATCCTACGTCCAAGCGGGCAGTTTTCAATCACAGGCGGATGCCACACGCGCCGCAAACGCGTTGCGCCGCCAAGGACTGCCAGCAAAGGTCGGAGTTGGCCGTACGCGCAGCGTGGTCTTGATCGGCCCGTTTTCGAACCAAGGGTCTTTGCAATCTGCTTTGAACCGCGCCCGATCTGCGGGGCTCAGCGCGAAGGTCGTTCGTTAACTTTAACGGTCGCACACATTTTGAAAAGCAAGCCAAGCGCCGTCTGACACCAGATCGGCGCTTGCTTCGTTTTCAGGGGACGCATCCAGCAAAAATTGCGCCAAATTGATTTGCCCCAGCGATTGAAGAAGTTCAGCGACTGGCTGCACTGTCAAATTTCTTTTCTGTAATAAATTCAATGCACTGGGGTGGAGTGTTGAGGCGGTGCCTAAAGCGGGCATAGTCACTTTTTCAGCTTGGGCTGCGCCAGCATTTGGGGTGATGAACAACTGCGCCAAATCCCACGGTGGCAATTGGTTGATCGCTGTGTTGACAGACTTGAGCTTGGCTTCACGGTCTTGAACCAAAGTTAGATATCCGGCCATGGCCACCGCGCTGTCGGCGCGTTTCACAAGATCATTGCTGATGGCCAAGCCGCCAGCGGGCAAGCCGGTGACCGGGGTCTTGGCTGTTTCAAGGACGACGATCCGCGCGTTCAATTTCTTTTCCAATGCATGAACGGTTGTTTGGCTTTCTGGTGTTGTGCAAAGAAGGGCATCGTTGCTTTGGATCCAGCTGTCTTGCATCTTTGCAAGGACCGGGGCAGGCAAAAAATCTGAAGCGCGGTCGCGCAAAGTGAAAAAGCCCACAGCAGCAAGGGTCGCCCCAGCGCAGGCCATCAGTAAAACACCATTTACTTTCCCAAATCCCCGGCTTTTGGCAGGGCCTTTGCTTGCCGTTTGCAAGGTGCTGATCGCTTCGATCATGGTGGGTTCTGTGACAAACAGAAACTCAGCCGCCGTATCGTCGGGGGCGATCCAAACGCCGGATTCAGTACTGTCCAATTCCACCAAGCTGCCCAAATCCCAATGGGCCAGGGGAATGCCATCTGAACGGGACAGAACCAATGTTGTGGTGCCCAAGGCAGCAATAACGTCTTCAGCCGCAGAGTCCCGAGACGCAAAATATTGCGCAGTACATTCTAGCTTTTCATACCGTGACAGGGCGGTCATGGGGGGCCTTTGACAGGATGTCCGTTAAGCGATCATTCCCTACAGCTTAAAGTGTCTTTGCCTTTTCCCGCAATTCAAATTTCTGAATTTTACCGGTGGATGTTTTGGGAAGCTCTTGAAAAACAACCGCTTTTGGGCACTTAAAGCCTGCCAAACGTTCGCGCGCAAAGGCGATAATGTCGTCTTGGGTGGCGGTTTTCCCGTCCAGGAGTTCGATAAACGCGCAGGGCACTTCACCCCATTTTTCATCTGGTTTGGCCACCACTGCGCACAGGCTTACAGAGGGATGCGCCATCAAGCAGCCTTCGACTTCCACTGATGAAATGTTTTCGCCACCCGAAATGATGATGTCTTTCTTACGGTCAGCGATTTGGATGTACCCGTCAGCGTGTTGAATGGCCAAATCGCCTGAATGGAAATGCCCGCCTTCAAATGCTTCCTCAGTGGCGGCAGGGTTTTTGAGGTACCCTTTCATCACTGAATTGCCCTGCATAACAATTTCGCCCTGGGTTTTGCCATCCATGGTGGTTTGGCTGTTGTCTGGATTCACGACGTTGACCCGTTCCATCATGGGCATCGCCACGCCTTGGCGGGCTTGCATGGCAGCGCGGTCATCTTGGGACAGATCTTCCCAACCATCCTGCCAGATGCATTCCGTGACATGGCCATAAGTTTCCGTCAGACCATACACCTGGGTGATGTTGAACCCCATGGTGGAAATCGCAGCCAAAGTGGCCGGGGCTGGGGGCGCACCTGCAGTGAACACCTCAACAGTGTGGTCAAACACGCGTTTGTCGGCAGCGTCTGCATTCACGATCAGGTTCAGCACAATTGGCGCGCCGCCAAAATGAGTCACGCCGTTGTCCGCAATGGAATCATAGATCGCTTTGGCAGAAACGTCCCTGCAGCCCACCACTGTGCCGCCTAAAACGGGCATCATCCACGTGTGGTTCCAGCCGTTGCAGTGGAACAGCGGCACAATTGCCATGAACACGGGGTGCAATGTCATGCGCCAACTGACCACGGTGCCCATGGTCATCAGGTATGCGCCCCGGTGGTGATACACGACGCCTTTGGGGCGGCCAGTGGTGCCGGACGTGTAGTTCAACGACAAGCTTTCCCATTCGTCTTGGGGCATGATCCATTCGAAATCTGCTGATCCTTTGGCCAGCACATCATCGTATGTCACGTGACGTCCTGTTGCGGGGTATCCGGCGCCTGGGTCGGGGCATTCCACCAGCAAGGGCGCTGTGCCGTCCATTTGCGCAAATGCGGCTTCCACCGGGGCCAGGACTTGCGTGTCGACCAATGCAACCTTGGCTTCACCATGGTCAAAGATATACGCCAGCGTATCCACATCCAGGCGCGTGTTTATGGTGTTTAAAACCGCGCCACACGCCGGCACCCCGAAGGAGGATTCGATTTGGGCGGTGACGTTGGGGATCAAAGTCGCCACAACATCGCCAGGCTTTACGCCCAAAGCCACCAAGCCCGACGCCAGGCAAGACACGCGGTCATAGTATTCGCCGTAGGTCGCGGAATGGGTGCCATACACGACAGCTGTTCGATGCTTGAAAACTTGGGCTGCACGGCGCAAGTGTGACAAAGGCGTCAATGGCACGTAGTTCGCAGCGCATTTTTCCAACCCAGATTCGTCAGCCATCCAACCCATGTCGCAATCCTTTCGTTTTGGTGTCTTTAAGTGGCTTGCAGGGATTTTGGCAAGGGCGCATCAGTCGGGTTATGAACAGGAACCTTTCAGCTATCTGCTTTATCCTTGGGGGCATGTGCATCCTGGGGGGCATCGACAACGTGATTGCCTTTTTGTCCAAGGACGTTGGTCTTTGGCAATTTCACTTTGTACGCAGTCTGATGGCAGTGGCGATGTTGCTGGTGGTGGGGTCCATCGCCGGGTGGGTGATGCGTCCGAAACGGTTTTGGTGGGTGATCGGGCGCAACATGTTTTTGTCTGTGGCCATGTTCATCTATTTCGGCTGCCTTGGCTTTTTCCCCATCGCCCAAGTGGCCGCGGGTCTGTTCACTGCCCCCATCTTTGTGATGATCATCACAGCCGTATGGACCCGCCAACCCATTGGTCCAATCCGCATTGCAGCGGCAGTGGTGGGGTTTGTGGGCACAATGCTGGTGCTGCGCCCCGAAGTTGGGGCGTTTGGATGGCCCAATTTGGTGCCTGTTTTGGCTGGCATCAGCTATGCTTTTGGGAATGTGGTGACACGGCGATGGTGCGAAGGGGAAAGTGCTTTTGCCCTGTTGTGGTCTTACATGGCGATCATGGGCATCTTAGGCGGTATCGTGCTTTTGTACCTGATGTTGAACCCAACAGGATTGGACGGATATTTGACCCGAGGCTGGGTATGGCCGACGGGCAATTCTTGGTTCTGGCTAGTGATGCAGGCGGTGTTTTCGCTGATCGGGATCGGCATGATTATGCAGGCCTATCTGATTGGCGAAGTGACCTATGTCACCATTTTTGAATACGCCATGCTGATCAGTGCGGGCCTAACCGCATACCTGGCCTTCGGACAGGTGATTCCGCCGCTGGGGCTTTTGGGGCTGGCTATCATTGTGCTGACCGGAGCAGTCATTGCCTTGCGCACTGCCAAGGCTGAGGGTTAATCCAAACCTTGAAATAAAAATTTGGCAGAGCCTTCGGGAGGCTCTGCCAATACTCAATTCTCAGAAGTTTAAGCCGCGAAGCGGTCGTAGAACCCTTCGCCTGCCTCTGCCAAGTCCCGGATGGTCTTTGGTGTGGTGAACCGTGGCCCGAATTTTTCGGTCATCGCATCACATGTTTCAGCGGCCCAAGCGGCCCCCACCATGTCCAGCCATGACAGTGGACCACCGGACCAAGGCGCAAAGCCCCAACCCATGATGGCGCCCACGTCACCTTCGCGGATATCCAGCAGTACGTTTTCTTCCAGGGCGCGCACGGCTTCCAACACTTGTGCGAACATCAGACGGTTTTGCACTTCTGCCAAATCGGGTTGATCTGCGGCTTCGGGATACTGATCTGTGAACTCAGCCCAAAGACCAGTGCGTTTCCCACGATCATCATAATCGTAGAACCCAGCGCTGGTTTTGCGGCCCAAACGGTTCAAACCTTCCATCCAGAAGATCACCTCATCCACTGCCGCGTCAGGGTATGCATCCCCCATGGCGGCCTTGGTGGCTTTGGCAATCTTTGCCCCCAAATCGATGGAGGTTTCATCCACCAACTGCAGTGGCCCTAAGGGCATGCCCAACAAACGTGCACCGTTTTCAATCAAGGACAGGTTCACACCTTCCTTGGCCATGCGAATGCCTTCGTTGATGTAGGGGATGATGCAACGGTTGGCGTAGAAGAACCGCGCGTCGTTCACCACGATGGGGGTTTTGCGAACCTGGCGGTTGAAATCCAGCGCCTTGGCCACAGCCCGGTCCCCGGTCTTTTCGCCCTTGATGATTTCCAGCAATGGCATCTTTTCAGCTGGGCTGAAGAAGTGCATGCCGATGAATTGTTCAGGGCGTTTGGACGCCTTGGCCAATTCTGAAATCGGTATGGTGGACGTGTTGGTGGCAAAGATGCAGTCTTCACCGATCACAGCTTCCACTTTCTGGGTCATGTCTGCCTTGACCTTGGGGTCTTCAAACACGGCTTCGATGATCAAATCGCGATCTGCCAAATGGGCCAATTCTGGTGTGGCTGTGATGCGGCCCAGGTATTCGGCCTTCTTGTCTTCGGTGATTTTACGGCGTTTGATGCCTTTGTCCCAATGTGCTTCGGCATAGGCTTTGCCTTTGTCGGCGCGGTCTTGGTCCATATCCACCAACACCACATCCATGCCAGCTTGGGCTGCCACCAATGCAATGCCTGCACCCATCATACCAGCGCCCAAAACACCCAGTTTTTTGACGGATTGGTCAGGC
>JAHDCP010000041.1 GCA_020629775.1 Planktomarina sp. | reverse complement strand
ACAAAGAAAAACATCCGTAAAGTAGATGCAACCCACCACTCCTGAACTATCCCGCATCGGTGGGTTTCACCCACCCTACGCCCCGACCGCCTGGTGCACCTCCACCACGTTCCCCTCTGGATCCTGAAAAAACACCTGGTGCCATTCGGCTGAAAACGTGGTGCCGTAGTCGGAATATGGCACGCCCGCCTTATCCAACGCCTGTAACACCACCGCCAGATCATCGGTGCGAAACGCGATGTGGCCGCGCTCAATGGGGTTGATGACTTGGCCGTTTTTGAATGCCACGGTCAGGTCCCGTTCGGCCAGGTGCAGCTGGGACACCCCATCGGTGGCGAATTTGATGTCGCCGTCAAAGCCTTGGTCGCCTTGCGCGGGGGTGCGCACGAACTGATCCTGTGGGATGTCGGCCAAGCCCAGCACATCTGTGTAAAACCGATGCAGGCGGTCCACGTCTGCGGTGGCATAATTGATGTGGTGGAATTCCAGTTTCATGGGGGTGATTGTAGCTGGCCGTAGGATGGGTGAAAACCCACCATTGCCCAACGCGGTCAACCGGGTTAACCCGTTCCGGCACAACAAGGACCCCTGATATGGAAACCCTCGACTTCACTCCAAAATCTGACTTCACAAAGATCGCGGTGGACCGTGGGTATTATTATCAGTGTTCAGACCCGCAAGGGTTGGATGCCAAAATGGCGGCAGGGCCGATCACCGGATACATCGGGTTTGATTGCACGGCGCAATCGTTTCATATCGGTAACCTGATCCAGATCATGCGGCTGTACTGGTTGCAACAGACCGGGCACAACGTGATTGCGTTGATCGGCGGGGCCACCACCAAGGTTGGGGATCCATCGGGCAAAGACAAAACCCGGCCCTTCATCACCCAAGACACCGTGGACACCAACAAGGCGGTGTTGAAGCAAACATTCGATGCGTTCTTAAACTTTGACGGCGGCGATAACCCAGCCGTGATGATGGACAATGACGATTGGACCCGTGACATCAAGTATGTCGATTTTCTGCGCGAAATCGGATCCAAATTTTCGGTGAACCGCTTGCTGGCCTTGGAAACCGCCAAGATGCGCTTGGAGCGGGAACAAGAATTCAGCTTCATCGAATTCAACTACACTTTGCTGCAAGCCCATGACTTTTTGCACCTGCGTCAGAACCACAACTGCACCTTGCAGATGGGCGGGTCTGACCAGTGGGGCAACATCATTTCGGGCGTGGATTTGGGGCGGCGGTCTGGCTTTCCTGACATGTTTGCCCTGACCTGTCCGCTGATCACCACGGCCGATGGTCGCAAGATGGGCAAGACGGCCGAAGGCGCGGTTTGGCTGAACAAAGACATGCTGCCGGTGTTTGAATATTGGCAGTACTGGCGCAATGTTCTGGATGCGGACGTGGCCCGGTTCATGCGGTTGTTCACAACCCTGCCGCTGGATGAAATCGCCCGCGTGGAAGCCCTGGAAGGCGCTGAAATGAACGAAGGCAAAATCATGCTGGCCAATGCGGCCACGGCCATGCTGCACGGCCAAGCCGCTGCGGATGAAGCGCACAAAGCCGCCACCGCCGTGTTCACGGGCGGCAGCCACGATGATGGGGCACCGTCCACCACCATGTCTGATGCGCAATTGTCAGACGGTGTGCGGTTGCTGGACTTCATGCACGATGTGGGCCTGATCCCATCCAAGAAAGAGGGCAAGCGCATGATTGATGGCGGCGCTGTCAAAGTGAATGACACGCCGGTGTCTGGTTATGACCGTGTGCTGTCTGGGGATGATTTGGTGGATGGGGCCATCAAAGTGTCCAAAAGCCGCAAGGTGCATCACTTCATCAAGCTGGGATAATCCCAATGGTTTTGGTGGCGGCCCTGGCGTTTCCTTTGCCTTTGATTTTGGCCGTTATCTTGGGGATACGCGCCGGGCGCAGTGACCCACAAACGCCACGTGCGTTTTGGGTTGCGGCGGGATGGGCTGTGGCTTGGCAAACGGCAATCGTGTTTTTATGGCACGCGCTTTGGACCACGTCTTTGTTGCCTGCGGGTTGGGCAGATATTTTCCGATCTGCTGTGTCTTGGACCGCGGGCACTGCCTTGCTGTGGTTGCCGGTGCTGATGATCGCCTTGGTTTTGCGCGCAATGAAGGCACGGCGCGAATAAACCGGGCTTTCCCCTTTGCGCCCGGGGCTGCAGGTGCTTACATTATGCCCAGATGGAAAATGTGAACATCACCGTGGACGTTATTCTGCCCCTTGTTGTGATCGGGGCATGCGCTTGGTTTGTGCCCAAATTTTGGGCCAAACGCTTGCCTGAAACCTTGCCAGGGTTGTGGATGAACGCTGCTTTTTCGGGGATCGTTTTGTCCTTGATCAGTGGGGGTGTCATGCTGGTGGCCTTGGGTCAGTATGCCCCGTCGCTTTGGGTGTATGCGTGGTGGCTTGGTTTGAAATTCGCCATCGTGTGGGGGCCGATTTTGCTGTTGGCGTTGGTGATGCAACCCCAGCATTGGGAACTGCAAGAATGAACAGATTGATCGAAGCGGGCCTGATGTTTGGCAATATGGTGCATGTTACCAGCCCCGTTTGGGTGGCCCGCTATAACCGTGCTTTGAAACGCTTGACGGGCCGCGAAACCACGCTGTCTGATTTTTATATCGACATTTCGGGTTTTTCCCCTGAAGTGGCCGATGATTTGGACGACCCATTGTATTTGAATCCGCAAGGCGTGAACCGGATGTTCATTTTGCTGACCCCGGACCAAAAGCGCGCGCCGTTGCTGGATGCAAAGTTTTCCATGACCCGGATGATTTTACGGGCGTTCATTGAAGAAAACGAAGCGCAATTGTTTGCCCTTACCACGGCTGATGCCGTGGCGGGTGAAATGCTGAATTCAGTTTTCAGCGCCCACCACCCACGTGAATTATTAGGCATTCACCAGATCGAAATTGAGGCGGACACCCCATCCGACACCCTGGCGCAGGCCGGGGCCTTGTCTTCGAAAATCGATGCGTTCTTGTCGTCTGATGACAGTTGGCGTGACGATGTGTTGATTTCCGAAATGATCGGGTTGGCCAAACAAACAGGCGACGTGGTGCGCAATCCGGTGCAGTTGACAGGGCTTGTGCAAAAAGTCAGCCATTTCTGGACCGCACACTTTGGCGGGGCTTTCTTTTTTCGCACCAAAGCGGGGCCTGTGGTGGTGGCCCAAAAGCCAGAACTTTTTGACAACATGGACGCCCAAATCATCGGAATGGATGACCACGATGCTTTGGCAAGTTTCCTTTTTTCTGCCAACTTGGTGGAACCGCTTTTGGACCGCAAAAGCCATAAGGGCGCTGAAATTATCCAACGCAAGATGGATATGATTTTGGCCCACACAGCAGGGGCGCAGGGCGACGCGGATATTCCTCAAGACACCCGGTCGTTACGCCGCTTGGCGCGGGTGCATGCAGGTGCGTTACCAGATGTTTGGCATGGGCTTTGGTCCCTGCACCGCTGGGCCATGGGGCGGGGGGAATGGCCAAAAATAACGGCCGATCACCCGGCGTATTTCTATTCTTTGCGCGCGCGACCTGGGGTTTCGGCGGATGTGGTGAACCGGTTGTTGGCCGCAAAAACACTGTTGGAATTTCGGCAGCTGTTCATTTGCCACAAAGAAGCATTCTACGATGAATATGCCCGGTGGCCAGATGCTGTGAAAGACTTTGCTGTTCGGCTGTTGGCGACAGAATACCAATCTGACAAAGCAGCGGTGCGCGATGACTTGTATGGTGCATGGGATGCCCCAGAAGCCCCTGCACCAACGCTTGAACAACGCGTGGCGGCCGTCGGGCCCTGGGGCGCAGTGAGGAGATAGAAGATGGTTCGTTTGGTGATATTTGGATTTGTAATCCTGACGGTCGTTTACGCCTGTCTGTTCTTTTATTCGCGCAGTGTGCGCCGGGCAAAGTTGGAAAGCTGGTACGAAGACAGCGATAAAACGGAAGATTTTGACACCTACGTTGCCAACGGGATGCGCGATTACGACAGTTCCTTGCGCCCCAAACTTTTGTGGGGCGTTTACATTGTGCCCATTTTGACCATTTGTATGATCATATACCTCACCAATTTCGCCTGAGGGAGGGCGCGTTTATGTTCGGTTGGATCAAATGGATTTTTATATTGCTTGTGGCGATAATTGGATTGGGCACGGTGCACTATACTCTTCCACAATGGGATGTGGTGCGGATCACAGACACCTATGAAAAGCGGGTCGATTTTGGGCAAAATTCTTTGTTTTGGGCGTCTGCAGACGCTGGAACAGATGGTACACCGGTGAACCGAGATGTGTTCTTTATTCAAGCGTTTTACCCTAACGGGAATGCCATGATCTATCGCAACGAGGACACCGGGTGGGGCTGGCCGCCATATTTCAAGTTTGACACTTCCAACCTGCAGGCAGAGGCGTCTGATTTGGCTTCTACCAAAGAAAATCCGCAATGGGTTGCCGTACGTCACTACGGTTGGCGCAATGAATTTTTCACTATCTTCCCCAACGCAATTTCCGTCAAACCGGTGGACGGTCCGGATGTTCGGGTCATACCCTGGATCAGCATTGTCATCTTGCTTTTAATCTTTGTAGTGTTCTGGGCTATCTTTGTACGCATTCGTCGGTTCTGGAACCGCCGGGTTGATCCAGTGATTGAACAAATGGATGCCAGTGTGGACGAAACCCGCGAACGTGTGGGCGGCTGGTTTAAGCGCGACTGACCGGGCTGCGCCCGGGCGTGATGTTATGCGTTCGGGCCACGCGGGCCTTGGAGGCGCTGCCTCCAAACCACCGAGGTATTTGAACTCAAAGTGAAGTGTTAGGCGCCGTAGGGGATCCAGATTGTCTTGGTTTCTGTGCCGGCGGTCAACCAGGCCTGGTGGTCCTCTTTGGGGGCGCCTGTCCAGGTGCGTTTCAAGTTCCCGGCGGACCCTTCCTGCACGATTTTTGCATGGTTTGCTTGTGACAAGCACCACACCGCGTCCAGGTTCAGATGGTCCCCCATGGTTTTGGCAAGCGCGTCCTGCGGGCCGGTCAAAATATTCACCACACCCCCCGGCACGTCGGATGTGTCCAGAACTTGATAAAAGTCCGTTGCCACCAAAGGAAAGGCTTGGCTTGCAGCCAGGGTGATGGTGTTGCCCATGGCCATTGCCGCCGCCATAGGTTGGACCAGACCCAAAAGCGGGGTATCATCCGGACACAATGCAGCGATATGACCGACGGGTTCGTTCATGGCCAAAGCCACACCGCGCAAGGGAACACCTTTGGCGGCCCCGTCGAATTTGTCTGCCCAGGCTGCATAATTGAACAGCGTTTGGATCGCGGCATCAACTTCTGCGCTGCCAGCATCCGTACCTGTTAAGGTATTGATACGATTTGCAAATTCATCCGCACGGGCGGAAAGATTTTCCCCAACGTAGTAGAGAATTTGCGCGCGCAGATGGCCCGTGGTGCCCGCCCATTTGGTGGCAGTTTGAGCTTCTACGGCGTTGCGCACGTCTTTGCGATTGGCAATGGGCGCTTGCCCTGCAAGGGTGCCATCTGCGGCGAAAATATCTTGGGAATATCCGCCGTCAGGGCGGGCTTGTTTGCCGCCGATGTAAAGTTTTGGCGTGCGGTCGATCCCAATGGCCGGGGTGCCGGTGCCAGTGAACGGTGCAATGGTTTGCGGCGCTGCAAGCGGCGTTTTGGATTTGGTATAGGCGCGCAGGCCTTCCCATCCGCCTTCACGGCCAAATCCGCTTTCACGGACCCCGCCAAACCCAGCTGCGGCATCGAACAGATTTGTGGCGTTCACCCAGACCACGCCAGCGGCCAGTTTGGGGGCGATGTCCAATGCCAGGTTGATGTTTTCCGACCAGACCGTTGCCGCCAGCCCGTAGCGGGTGTTGTTGGCCACTTCCACCGCTTCTGATGGTGTGCGGAATGTGGTGGACACCAAAACGGGACCGAAGATTTCTTCCTGCATCAGCGTATCCGCAGGGTGTAGGCCAGTGATTAGGGTTGGGGGGTAAAAACACCCGTCCGGAACAGGCGTATTGGCGTGATAGGTGTCGCCGGCCGTGTTGTCCGCCACCATGCGCTTGATGGTTTCAAGCTGCGTCGGGTCCACCACGGCGCCCACATCAATGGATTTGTCCAACGGATTGCCGATGCGCAATTTGTCCATGCGGGACCGCAGTCGGGTGTGGAAGTCATCGGCGATGCCTTCTTGAACAATCAACCTTGATCCTGCGCAACACACTTGGCCTTGGTTGAACCAAATGGCGTCCACCAAGCCTTCGATGGCGGAATCAATGTCTACGTCTTCGAACACGATGTAAGGGGATTTCCCCCCCAATTCCAAAGTCAGTTCTTTGCCGGACCCTGCCGTGGCGCGGCGGATATGGCGGCCCACAGATGTGGACCCCGTGAAGGCGATTTTGTCCACGTCCGCGTCCACAATGGCCTGGCCAGTGCTGCCGTCCCCCGTGACGATATTGACCACCCCAGGGGGCACGCCCGCTTGGGTGCACAGTTCCGCGAAGATCATCGCTGTCATGGGGGTGTATTCAGCCGGTTTCAAAACCACGGTGTTGCCCATGGCCAATGCCGGTGCAATTTTCCAAGCCAGCATCAACAAGGGGAAGTTCCAAGGAATGATCTGTCCGCAAACCCCCAACGCTTGGCGGTCTGGCAAGTCAGCATCCATCAGCTGGGCAAAGCCCGCGTGATGGTAAAAGTGGCGGATCGCCAAGGGCACATCGATATCACGGGTTTCCCGGATGGGTTTGCCGTTGTCCAAGCTTTCCATCACCGCCAGAAGCCGTGCGTTCTTTTGCATCAACCTGGCCAAAGCGTACAAAACGCGAGCGCGGGCGGGGCCACCTGCGGCTTCCCAAGCGGGTTGTGCTGCGCGTGCGGCAGATACAGCGCCGTTAACTTCGTCCTGCGTGCCGATGGTCATCTGGGCCAGCGGTTCCCCCGTTGCGGGGTTCATCACGGCGCGGTCGGCGCGCAATGCGCCCCATGTGCCATTCACAAAATGCCCTGCGATGCCACCGCGATCTGCGATCCATTGCAGTGCGATGTCTGCGCCTTCAGGCGCGGTGCCATAGTCCATGGATTCGAAAATATCTTTGACGGTCATGGTTATCCCAATGCGTGGCGGTACGTGGCGGAATAAGCGCCCGTTACATGGTGGGTCAGCTGGCGTTCGATATCCCCCAAAAGGGATGATGCACCAAAGCGGAACAAATCAGGACGCAGCCACCGGTCCCCTAGTTCTTCTTTCATCAAGGCCAGATACATTAACGCGTCTTTGGCTTTGGAAATGCCGCCTGCTGGTTTGTACCCCACCCGAAACCCGGTGCGGGCGTGAAAATCGCGGATCGCGCGGATCATCACCAGGGTGACGGGTAAGGTTGCATTGACGCTTTCTTTGCCGGTGGATGTTTTGATGAAATCTGCCCCAGCCATCATGCAAATCAAACTGGCGCGGGCCACGTTTTTCAAAGTGCCCAATTCACCGGTCGCTAAGATGGCCTTCACATGGGCATCGCCACAGGCTTTGCGAAAGGCGCGCATTTCATCGTAAAGGGCCTGCCAGTTTCCGGACAAAACGTGGCGGCGGGAAATAACAATGTCGATTTCTGATGCCCCTGCTTTCACGCTTTCTTCGATTTCAGCCACGCGAAGGTGAAATGGCGATAAACCGGCTGGAAACCCTGTGCTGACAGCCGCAACAGGAATACCAGTGCCCTGTAAAGCATCAACGGCAGCGCCGATCATATCGTGATAAACGCACACCGCGCCGACTGTCAGGTCGGGCAGGCCCAAAGCTGCCAAAATATGGGGTTCTACGGGGTGGGCGGCCTTGGCGCACAAGCGCCCCACACGACCAACCGTGTCGTCACCAGACAAGGTCGTTAGGTCAATGCAACTTACGGCCCGGGCCAACCAAGCGGCTTGGTGTTCTTTTTTAATCGAACGGCGGCCAGGAAGAGTGGCGCAGCGGCGTTCAATGGCTGATCGGTTGGCTTGCACCCCCAATGCCCAATCCAAATCCAGGTCGCACCCTGGGTTTCGCGGTTCCATGGTTTGGGGCAACTGTGCGGTGTTTGCCGTTACTTGCATCACGAATTACTCAACAATTTCAATATCATCTGCGGAAAACCCTGCCAACAGACCTTCTGGAATTGCAAGCCCTTCGCGCACTTCTTGGTCAAGCGCGTTTTCCATTTCTGTTACTTTGGCCAGGCGCGCAATCACATGGTCGATGGTATCAAAAGGAACCACCACGATGCCATCGCGATCTGCCACGATCATGTCCCCGGTTTCGATGCGCATGCCGCCGATATCAACAGGTGTTCCCACTTTTCCGGGTCCTGATACAACTGGCGAAGCGGGGGTCAGGCCCGTGCAAAACGCGGGCATTCCAACGTCAACGATGCCTGCGTAATCACGCATTGGACCGTCGACAATGATGCCAACCGCACCGCCGTTTTTGGCCATCCCACAGATGCGGTCCCCCACAGCTGCGCAGCCTTGGTATCCCGAAACGGCCCCCACAATGACATCGCCAGGCGTAATGTATCGCAGGGCCGCCGCTGTGGCCAAAACATCCCCTGGGCGATTGTCCGCCGTCAAGGCAGGGCCAGCCATGGTGCAATCGATGTCGCGCCCGTCGCCGATGGGGCCAATAGCGGCATCAAGGGCATTCACGCCATCTTGGGCGTCGGACACGAAACTGGTGGGAACGTTTTGAAACGCAGCGATTTGCGCTGGGGTGGGGCGGCGCTTGGGGACCACGATGGTCAGCTTTTTGGGTTCTTCTAACATCCCAGCAGCCTAGCGACGGAATTGCCGCGCCTCAATGGACTTTCTTGGCAACCTGGCGTAGGGCGCTGAAAAAGTTGGAGCGCCACCATGACCTTTGATCGAACCCCAAAAATTGCACCGTCAATCCTCAGCGCGGATTTCGCGAATTTCGGGGCGGAAATCGAAGCCGTCGAAGCCCAAGGCGCAGACTGGATCCATGTGGACGTGATGGACGGTCACTTCGTACCTAATATCACATTTGGCCCCACCACCTGTGCCGCCATTCGCCCGCACATCAAAACAGTTATGGATGTCCACTTGATGATCGCCCCTGTTGATCCGTTCATCCAAGCTTTTGCGGATGCTGGCGCAGATTTCATCACAGCCCACGTGGAAGCAGGCCCCCACATTCACCGCACTTTGCAAGCCATCCGTGCTGCTGGTGCCCGCCCTGGTGTGGCACTTAACCCTGGCACTCCGGCAAGTGCGGTGGAAGAATTGTTGGATCTGGTGGATCTGGTGTGCGTTATGACGGTGAACCCAGGGTTCGGTGGTCAAAGTTTCATCGACATGACGTCTAAGATCAAGGCATTGCGCAGCATGATTGGGGATCGTCCGATCCACATTGAAATTGATGGTGGCGTTGCCCCAGGCACGGCAAAATCGGTTGTGGACGCGGGCGCGGATGTGTTGGTGGCTGGGTCTGCTGTGTTCAAAGGCGGGTCCGTTCAAGACCCCACACCTTATGGGGACAACATACGCGCCATTCGCGCGGCATTTGCGTAAAAACTGCACAACTGGTCCACCAACCTTGCGCAAAGCAGGGGGCATCTGTCCGGCATAAAAAGACGGGACAGAGGAAAAACAAAATGACCCTTTATGTTGTTCGGGGGCTTCCCCCTTGTTTGGCAAAAGATGCTTGGTGGTTGGATGGCCCAAATTTGCCCAGCCCTGCGCAAACGTCTAAGGATGCAACCAAACCGCAAAAGGTGGCGTGATGGTGGAAACGGTTCTGGTGGTCGAAGACGACCCGCAAATCCGCAGGGTGACAGAAATCGCTTTGCAAACCTCTGGCTTTGAAACGGAAGTTGCAGGGGATGGCGCAGAAGGTTTGGCAAAAGCCCGCACTGGCCGGTTTGATTTGATCGTGCTGGATATCGGCTTGCCGGAAATGGACGGATTGTCGTTGTGCCGGGCATTACGCCAAACAAATGACACCCCAATTATTTTTCTGACGGCCAAACAAGATGAGGTGGACCGCATCCTTGGATTGGAAATGGGCGGCGATGATTACATGGGCAAGCCGTTTTCCCCCCGTGAACTTGTGGCCCGCGTAAAAACCGTTTTGCGACGCATCGCGCCACCAGAACCAGAGGGCACCCGCGTGCGTGGCCAATTGCACATTGATCCTGCCACGCATTCTGTAAGCTTTGATGGCACGTCCGTGGCCGTAACTTCGCGGGAAATGGCGCTTTTGGACATTTTATCAAAGCGGCCCGAACAGGTTTTTTCAAAATCGCAGTTGATCGATTCCGTTTATGGGGTGGGATTTCATATCGCGGACCGCACGTTGGACAGCCACATTCGCAATTTGCGACAAAAGCTTAGCGCTGTGGGGTGTTCGGATGGTATCGAGACGCTGCACGGCGTCGGCGTGCGCATGGGGGCGTGCGTTGGCGCGGCCTGAGCCGCAAAACACGGTGCCAGATAAATGGCGTCCTTCCTTGGCCTTGGTGCTGGGGGGGACACTGATGGCGGTTCTTGGGCTGCCAATCATGGGGCTGCTGTTGCGCCGCGAGGTAGGGTACACCATCGGGTGGGATACGTCTTTCCTGATCATTCTGTGCGCAATTTTTGCAGCGGTGGGTGTTTTGGGCTTTTTGCTGTGGCGCTTGCTGATGCGCCCCATCACAGAATTGGCGGCACATTCGCAAGCTGTGGTGCGCAACCCAGACGAACCGTTAACAACCATTAACCATTATGGCACGGCTGAGCTTCGGGACCTGGGGCAGGCCGTTCAAGACATGTCGCGTTCACTGACGGGCAGAACGCAAATGCTGCAGGCTTACATCGACCACGTCACGCATGAGTTGAAATCACCGCTGACCTCCATTGTTGGGGCATCTGAATTGCTGAATGATCCCGAGCTTCCCCAAGGCGCGCGTGATGCTTTGATTGCAGACGTGGCCTTCAGCGCGGATCGCATGTCAAAATTGCTGGATTCTATGCGGGCGTATCGGGCATCTGTCGGAACTGTCTGGCACGGATCTTCAACCCTGCTTGAAAAAATCAACGTTCCAAGCGCTTTGCCTGTTCGGTTCTTTGGCAATCCAAGCTTGCCAGTCTCTGTTGACGCGGCGGAAGCCATCCTGACACAGTTTTTAAGCAATGCCGCAGAACACGGGGCAAGCCGTGTGGATGTCTGTGCAACCGACAATGGGGTTCTGATTGCGGACGATGGGCAGGGGGTTTCACAAGGCAACGAAACCCGCATCTTTGAACCCTTTTTCACCACGAAAAGGGACGTTGGGGGCACCGGAATGGGCCTGGCGATTGTGAAAACAATGCTAGAACATGGCGGCCTCACGGTGGATTTGTGGCAGAAAAATGGCGGTTGCGTGTTTGCCATTCGACCCTGGCGCGAAAATGTTTCATATTCGCCACGTTCTTACCCCGACACCCCATAAAAAGCCGGATTCATTAAGAAAACCGCCATATTTTATTAGGGATCGCCAGTTCCTCGCCGTATACCTGTGTCATCAACCGGGCAGAAACCGGCAAAAAATAGAACGCAGTGGTCCACAAAAGAGGCCACGCGTGAGGTAGAGTGGTAGAGCAATGCAAGCGATCGATTTTGTCGTCCGCACACCCACGGGTCGTGCATCACGTGGACAATTAAACCAAGCCGACGGTAAGCTGGTTGTCAGCACCGATGGTTATTCTGATATTTCCCTCAACATCGGCCGCGATGACGTGCATGCGTACTCCCGTTCCGGCAATGATTTGGTGATCGAGCTCGAAGATGGGCGCGAGATCATCATTGAAGGGTTGTTTGATGGGAACGGCGGCCAGTCGGCGCGTCTTTACTTCTCCGAAGGTGGACAGATCGAAGAGATCTCCTTCTCCGAAAGCTGGGGTCGTACAAACCACGCCCACGTTGGCACAGCAGAAAGCGTTGATGGCCTGGTCTTTGAAGGCGGGTCCGTTTCGAACGTCGAAGTTGCAGGATCTACAGGGTATGAGGCTTCTGCCTCCACTTCAGGTTCCGCGTCTGCAGGGTTGAACACAAATACGGTCACCACATGGGAGCTGAACGAAGGCGCCTTGTTGGGTGGTCTGCTTGGTGTGGGCGCATTGGGCCTGGTTGGCGCTTCAGGCGGTGGCGGCGGTGGCGGCGGTGACGCTGAGACCGCACCTGCAGCAGTTTCCGACGATATTCGTATCACAACTGTTGCTGGCGGCACAGATGCCGTTGTTAACGCAGGCGAAATGGCTGCGGGTCCATCAATTTCGGGCGTAACAGAAGCAGATACACTGGTAACGGTCACTGTTGACGGGGTTGTTGCGACAACAACGTCCGATGCGAACGGCAATTGGACTGTCACTTACAACTCGTTCGATCTGCCAGCTGGTGAATACACTGCAAACGTCGTTGCGACAGCCACGGGTGCCAGCGGCGCAACTTTGACAGCCACTTCCACCATGGAAGTTGACACAATCACAAACGTAGGCATCAACACCTCGACAATCGAAGGTGATGGCATCGTATTGGCGTCTGAAGCCGCTGACGGGGTTAACCTGACAGGCAACGGCCAAGCCGGCGCGAATGTTGTGGTTACACTGAATGGCGCAAGCCAGTCCACAATCGTGGCATCCGATGGCACATGGACTGTAAACTTCTCGCCGGCCAATGTTGCAGACATCAATGACCAAATGGTTGTAGTGAGCGCAGAAGCCACAGATGAACACGGCAACATCGCCAGCACGACACAAACGGTGCGCGTTGATACAGTTATCGACGTTGCGTTTGATGACATGCAGATCGGTGACAACGTCATCAACACCACTGAGGCCCAGTCGCCTGTGACATTCACAGGGACAACCAACCCAGGCAACCACGTTATCGTGGACCTGAACGGTGTTTTGCACGATGCAACAGTGGCAAGCAACGGGTCTTGGACAGTTGAATTCCAACCTTCCCAATTGCCAGCTGCACCGACGTCAATCACATTGATCGCAACTGCGACTGACGCGCTTGGTAACTCCACAACAGATACGCACAATGTATCCATGGACAGCGCAGGGTTCGTACACATCAGCAGTGATGTTGTTGAGATGGACAACATCGTGAACGATGTCGAAAGCCAAGATGGCGTGACGATCACAGGTACCACATTGCCTGGGTCAACCGTTATCGTGGATTTCCATTCCTTCACGGGTGAAGCAGACGTTGATTTGAACGGCAACTGGACCATTGATATCCCCGCTGCCAACATCGACGCAGGTACATACAGCGTTGACGTCACCGCGACAGCGACTTCGGCAACTGGCAACATTTCGACTGACACAAGCGTTGTGAACGTTGATACGTTGGTCGATGCGTTGTCTTTGGACCCAATCACTGGTGATAATGTTATCAACCTGGTGGAATACAACGGCGGTGTCGTTGCTTCTGGTGTTGTTGAAGCGGGATCCACAGTGAACGTGACGATCCACGAAACAACAAAAGTTGCCACAGTGAATGCTGACGGCACATGGACGGTAACGTTCGATGCTGGCGATTTCCCAAGTGCAGATTACACAGCACAGGTGACTGTGGATGCAACTGATGCGGCTGGCAACACGCGGTCTGTGACGCAAACAGTCTTGGTGGACACAGTTGGCTACAATCTGACCTTGAACCCAATCGATTTGGGCGGTGACGGTGTTATCAACGGCGCAGAAGCTGAAGCTGGACTGACATTCGGTGGTACAACAGTGCCCGGTGGTGAAGTTACCGTTGAATTCAACGGAACAACGCACACCGTGATTGCTGGCCCAGATGGTGTTTGGACCATTACCTTGGATGCTGACGATATTGGTGATGCAGACGGCATTGTGCCGCTTATCATTACAACTGTTGACGACAGCGGCAATATTACAACTGTTTCCCAAGATGTTCCGGTCGACACAGAAGTGTCCAACGTCGCATTCCCAGGCAGCGTCATCGCTGTGGATGGAATTGTGAACTCCGACGAAGCTGGTGCGCCTTTGGTGATCCAAGGCACTGCGGAAGTTGGTGCCGACGTGGTTATCAACATCGCGGGCACGGACTACCCCGTTGCGGTTGGTCCTGACGGGAACTGGTTGTTGGAATTGCCAGCGGGCACGTTTGGTCCTGGCGACTACGAAATCTTGTTGTTGGCAACCATCACGGATGCTGCAGGCAACCAAGTAACCCAGACAACGAACTTGAATGTGGACACAACTGTCAGCAACTTTGCTGTAACATCCACATCCATGGACGGTGCCGCTGTTCTGAACTCTTTCGTGGCGCAGACAGGGATCAACCTGTCCGGTACGGTTGAACCTGGTTCGACAGTTTTGGTCACCTTCGCGGACACAACAAAAACAGCAACCGTCAATGCATCTGGTTTCTGGACAGTGTCCTTTGCAGGCGACGAAGTGCCAATCGGTGAATATTCGACCGATGCAATGATTGTTGCAACTGACAGCGCGGGCAACTCTTCCACACTGACGTCTAACTTCATCGTTGATACTGCAATCCCGGATGCACCGGAACTGACTGCGATCACCGAAGGTTTGGAAGGGGTGCGTTCCATCGCACTGCCATTCTCGGACGACAGTTTTGTTATCAACTCCTTGTCAGAAGACGGCACAACGGCTGAAATTCCGACAACTGTGTTACACGACACGTTCCGCAATGAGTTGCTGTTCAACTTTGGCTATGACCTGCCGGACGGGACTGACTTGATTGTTGAATTGAACGATGACGCTGGCAACACCAGCAGCACGATCTTTGTGTTGGACGACAATTCTGAAATCGACATGGGGTCTGATGCGTTTGCTGACTTCTCGATCGGGGCTGTTGACTTGGCATTTGCTCAAGACAGCACGCTGACGATCACTGCGGAACAATTGGAAGGTTTGGCTGAATTCAGCGACAACCTGCTGATCCGCGGCGAAGCTGGCGATACAGTTAATGCGACTGGCGCAGTTCAAACATCCGAAGTGGAAGTTATCGATGGCCAGTCCTACGATATCTACACCTTGGGTACGAATGGCGCATACATGCTGATCGACCAAGACATCGACGTTATTACCTAATACGACTAGGGCCCACCCGGACACAGAACCCCCCGCTAAAGAGGGGGTCCCGGGTGGGTCATCACAACAAACGCTTGAGGCGGGCGAATGGCGGTAAAATGTAAAGGGGCATCCTTGTCCCTGACCAGTACACTTGTGATCACAGGCATCTTATTGACGGGCTGTATGTCCGTTAAAGATATGCGCAACGTACTGTCTAAAAACCCAGAAACATACGCATCGCCACAACCAGGCGAAGCGCCAGTAGAAGCCACGAAATCAACACAGGCTTCTTCGTCTTCGACAGACAGCAAAAGTTTGCAAGAAATCGAAGTTTATGGTGGGGACCGTTCCCCAATCATCGAAGGTTTGATCGCAAGACGATCCCATATTGCCGGTGGATCCGCGTTTGATCGCGTTGCCCGGGCCGTGTTGGCATCCGATGCACGCACAGCAGAATCCGAATTGCGCGCAGCGCGTCTTCGGTCGCGCGCTGAACAATTTAATTGGTTGCCCAAAATTGGACCCAAAATCAGCCTGACATCGCTCAGTGATTTTGTGGCCAGCTTGGTGGTGGAACAGGTGGTGTTCGACAACGGCCGCTTGAAGGCTGAACGCGATTTTGCGGCCCATGATGTGGAAGCTGCGGCCGTGGGCTTGTCGCAGGCCACCAATGACCGTGTGGCATCTGCCCTAAAACTCTATATTCGCGCCGAAAAGGCGCGCCACGAAAAGCGCGTTTCCGCAAAGTCGCGTGATCGCATGGCGCATTTCGTGAACATTATCCAGCAGCGCGTGGATGGCGGGGTTTCGAACCTGGCAGATCTTCGGGTGGCAGAAGCAAAGTTGCATGAACTGGACGCTGATCTGGCCCGTGCCCGTGAAGCGGAACTGACCTCCATGGCTGAACTCAGCGCCATGGCCCAGTCAGATATGTCCGGCGTGTCTGGATTGAACGCGGTGTCGCCCACCATCATCGGTGGGAAAACACCCCTGAACGTGCTGATGGCCCGTGCAGAAGGCAACAGGTCTGTTTCCCAAGCCCATATGCAACGTGCTGGTCTTTTGCCATCGGTCACAGCGGGTGGCACCATCGGTGACGGCACCAGCAACGTTGGCGTAACAGTTGGCGGCGACTCCTTGGTGGGCGTTGGCACAGGTGCCGCACTGGAAGCCGTGAACGCCAGCAAAGACGCGGCACGCCGCGGCGTTCAACAAGCTGAAGAAGACACGCGCCGCGTGGTGCAACGTTTGGAACAGCGCCGCATCGCGTTGCGCCGCCAGCAAACCGAAAGCCAATCTTTGGTGGCAGACGCGCGCCGCACTTACGAGTTGTTCAACGAACAGTTCGTCAACTCAGGCCGGCCCATCATGGATGTGGTGAATATTTTTGAAAATGCCGTTCGGCTGGAGCGTGATTCCGTGCGCTTGCAATACGAACTGATGGATATCGAGATCGATATTTCGGCGATGTACGGCAATCTTGTGGATGGGAGCAACGTATGACCGATAAAGTTGACAAGGTCGTGGCCCTTAAGCCCGCAAGTGTTTTGGGCGTGGTGTCAAATGCGCCCAACTTGCCAGCCCCCGAAAAAGACACGCCGAAATCCAAGGTCAAACTGACCCCAATGGAAAGCGGCCCTGCGTCCAAACCAAAGCCTTCCCCGGATGCGGGCAAGATTTTGGCGGAAAACGTGAAGTTGGTGCAAACTTATTGCGCGGCTTTGGGCCAAAATGCGTTGAAAGCCGACCTACAAGAAGCGCTGCAACTGGCTGACCCAGAAGCCGTGACCACCGGTCGCGATGTCAGCCCGCAGGCGGTGTATGCTGCCTTGGAAAAAGTTGAATTGGAAGTTGCGGATCACCGCAAAATAAAGCTGAAGCGGGCGCCGATGCCTGCGCTGGCGGTGATGAAAACCGGTCAATATGTCATGGTGCACCGCGTGGAGGCCGGCATGGTGGTGACCCATGATCCGGATTCTGCGAACCGCGAGGCAGAAGTGCCGCTGGCGGAATTTGAAAGCCATTTTTCTGGCCGCGCGATCACTGCATCTGCCACGCTGGACAAATTGCGCACCGACCACATGCCCAAGGCAAAACGCGGGCATTGGTTCTGGTCTGAATTTTACAGCTACAAAGCAATTCTTGGCGATATCGCCGTTGGGTCTTTGGTGGCCAACGTTTTGGCCGTGGCTGTGGCGTTGTTTTCCTTGCAAGTATATGACCGCGTTATCCCACACGAAAGCATCGCCACCCTTTGGGTTTTGGCCATCGGTGCCTTTGTCGCTTTGGGTTTTGAAGCGGTTTTGAAATTGAGCCGGGCCCGTCTGATGGACGGGGCAGGGCGCGCCATTGAATTGGGCGTGCAAGATATCTTGATCCGCCGCTTGCTGGGCATGCGCGCAGACAAACGCCCGATGAATGCATCCGGCACGTTTTCTGCCATGCGCGAATTTGCCAGTGTCCGTGAATTTTTCACAGCGTCATCGGTGGGGGCTGTGGCGGATATCCCGTTTATCTTTGTTTTCCTGGTGCTGGTTTATTCGATCGGCGGCCCCGTTGTTTGGGTTTTGCTTGCAGGCGGGTGCTTGATGATCGTTCCGGGCTTCTTGATGCAGCGTAAAATGGTGCAGCTGACCAAAGACGCCCAAGGGGCAAACGTGAAGTCAGGCCGTGTTTTGCAAGAAGCCATTTTTGAGTTGGAAACGGTGAAATCCTTGCGGGGCGAAGATCGCATTCGCCGCCTTTGGGGTGAATTGAACGGGCTGGCGTCTTTGACAGCGTCCGAACAACGCCGCATTGCATCCGCCCTGACATTCTGGAGCCAAGGCGTGCAGCAGGCAACCTATGTCAGTGCCGTAATCGTGGGCGCATTCTTGGTGTTCTCTGGTCAAATGACTGTGGGGTCCATCATTGCCATCGGCATTTTGACAGGCCGCACCTTGGGGCCGTTGACACAGCTTTCCGGTACTTTGGCCCGTTGGTCCAACGTGAAAACCGCGCTGGACATGCTGGGCGAGATCGAAAGCGCACCGCAAGACATGGATGCGGACCGGACATATCTGCGCCGTGACACCCTGGTGGGTGAATACGAAATGCGTGAACTGACATACCGGTATGAAGAAGACGGCCCACCGGTCTTGGATATCCAAGGTGTGAAATTGAACGCTGGTGAATCCACAGCCGTGTTGGGATCAAACGGGTCGGGCAAATCCACCTTGTTGAAAATCATGGCGGGTCTGTACCAACCAGAAGGCGGGCGTGTTCTGCTGGACGGTGTGGATATTGGCCAGTTGGATCCACGCGATGTGCGCCGGACGGTTGGCTATTTGGGCCAAGACGTGCGCTTGTTTGCAGGCACTTTGCGTGAAAACCTGAATGTGAATTCGTTGGAACACGACGATGGGCGCATGTTGGAAGCTTTGGAATTTGCAGGGCTTGGCCAATATGTGCGGGGCCACCACAAAGGTTTGGATATGGCAATCCACGACGGCGGCGAAGGCCTGTCGGTGGGGCAACGCCAAGCCGTGGGTTGGGCCCGTATCTGGCTTCAAGACCCCAGCATTGTTTTGCTGGATGAACCCACAGCTGCACTGGACCAAACATTAGAAAACGCACTGATCAGCCGTTTGCAGCCTTGGCTTAAGGGCCGGACTGCGTTGATCGCAACCCACCGGGTGCCGATTTTGGCCCTGACAAGCCGCACGTTCATTTTGCAAAATGGTCGTCTGGCTGTGGATGGCCCGCGCGATAAAGTGCTGGCCCACCTTACAAAACAACGGGAGGCCTGATCACCATGGCAACCACAACCGTAGATGCTTCCCTGCAGCGGGCAATGCGCCGCCCGTCCATGACAATTTGGCTGGTGACAGCCGCCGTGCTGGCCTTTGTAACATGGGCCGCCTTTGCCTGGGTGGATGAAATCGTCCGTTCCGAAGGCGAAGTGGTCAGTCAGTCCCGCCCACAGATTATTCAAAACCTGGAAGGCGGCATCCTGGCAGAGCTGATGGTGAAAGAAAGTGACCTGGTGCAACCCGGTGACATTTTAGCCCGTCTGCAAAGCACGAAGTTCCAAGCCCAAGTGGATGACCTGTCATCGCAGATTTCTGCATTGGATATTCGTCGTCTGCGCCTTGAAGCAGAGATGGGCGGATATTTTGAATTCCGCGTTCCCGCTGAACTGGCTGCTGGCAATGAATCCATAGTGGCGTCCGAACAGGCTTTGTTGATGGCCCGTCAATCTGATTTCAAAAGCCGTGCCGAAGGCGCGCGTGCCGTGATGGACCAGGCGGCCAAAGAATTGAGTTTGATGGAAAACATGCTCAAGAAAAAGATCGTGGCGCTGATCGAAGTGACACGGGCACGCAAGGCGAAATCTGATGCGGAAGCGCGTTACAATGAAATCGTCACGCAAATGGAACTGGAACGTGCCAGCACGTATTCAGACACATTGAAAGAATTGGGCACGCTGCGTCAAAACTTTAAATTGGTGCAAGACCAGCTGGATCGGACGGTCCTGGTCAGCCCCATGCGTGGTATTGTAAACAACTTGTCTGTCACCACGATCGGCGGCGTTGTGCGCCCCGGCGAGGAAATCTTTCAGATCATTCCAGTGGATGACGAATTGTTCGTGGAAGCCAAAGTGCCGCCGCAAAATATCGCCAACATCAAGCGCGGTCAGGATGCGACGGTAAAACTGACGGCGTATGACTACACCATTTACGGATCTTTGAAGGGCAAAGTGCAGTTTATATCTGCCGACACTTTCAAAGACGAACGTAAACAAGACGGCGACCCCCACTATCGGGTGTTACTGGCCGTCGATACCAAGAACCTGTCCGCGCGACAGGCCAATCTAGAGATCCGTCCGGGTTTGCAGGCTGAGGTAGAACTGCACACGGGTGGTAAGACAATCCTGAACTACCTCCTAAAACCACTTTACAAATCGCGCGAGGCTTTCCGGGAACGGTAAGTGTCGCATGATAACCGCCAAGACCAATAACTCCGCAGGGCTTCGGCCCTGCGTTTTTTGTTTTACAAAAACCAAAAGTCTGTAGCGTCAATTTCGCTTGTTTCGGTGTCTGCCAGTCGGATGACATTTCCATCATAGGCAATTTCGGTAAAGTCGGTCCCGTCGATGGTCACGGTGCGAATATTCAAAGCGTCAAAGCGGCCATCCATTCCGCGCATCGCCAAAATATCGCTGCCGTCGCGGTAATCGAGAACTGTGTCTGTGCCGGATTGGGCGGCGTCGAATATGAATACATCGCGACCCGACCCGCCTTGCAAAGTGTCATTCCCGTGGCCCGCTTCCAGTGTGTCGTGGCCTGATCCACCATACAGTACATCTTCGCCGCTACCGCCGATCAAAAAATCACTCGCCTGGCCGCCACTGATGGTGTCTTGCCCCGCCTGACCCCAAAGCGTGTCACTTCCTTCAAGTCCTGTCAGATGATCTTTGCCCCCATGACCGTGCAAAATTTCGCGCCCGCCTGACCCCGCCAATGAATCCGCCCGTTCAGATCCGGTCAGCGTTAAGATTGACGCCAAGGGCACGTCATGATCGCCCCAAAAAATAAGTGCATCAGGGGGTTGCGAAGGGGTTGTGTCTGGCTCTGGCTCTGGCTCTGGCTCTGGCTCTGGCTCTGGCTCTGGCTCTGGC
>JAHDCP010000040.1:15591-20805 GCA_020629775.1 Planktomarina sp. | reverse complement strand
TTCTGCCCCTGTCTGCTTGATGGCGTCCATCACCTTGTCGATCACAATATAGGACTGGTTGGCAGGCGGCGGGCCAATGTGCACGGCTTCGTCGGCCATTTTCACGTGCAATGCGTTGGCATCAGCGTCGGAATAAATGGCCACAGTCGCGATGCCCATTTTGCGGGCGGTCTTGATGACCCGGCAGGCGATTTCGCCCCGGTTGGCGATCAGGATTTTCTTAAACATCTTGGGCGATCCTCCGTCGCTGCCGCAATGGCAGACTTGATATGGTGTGGGGTTGGGCAAAGGGCAGCGCGGTCATGGCGTCCATCCTTCTGCGAATAAATGCGGGAAATTCGTATATGCCACGCGGTAATCCACCCGCAGCAGGGCGTCATAATCTGCTGGGTCAAACGGATCTTCGGCGGGCACCACTTCGCGGCCAAACAACCAGGCCAAACGGCCCGCGTCCAAGTTGCCGCGCACAAAGGGATCTTCGCCGAAATGTTCGATAAGGGCCGTCAAAAACGCTTCGTCAGCCTTGCGATCAGGGGGGCGGCGGTCAGCAAAGCGTTCACGGGCCACCAAAGGTGTGGCACCAGCTTTGTTTGCGCGTCGCAATGTGAATTGGAAATCTGTTCCGGTCAGTCGACCCGGGAACCCACGATGCTTTTCCATTTATGCCACCCCCATCGTTTGGGCGGCTGGGGTCGGGACAGGCGCGAACGCCTGTCCCAATACAAGCTTACTTGTACTTGCCAGTGAACACAGGCTCCTGAGAGATAGGTGCTGGTTCAATGATAACGAATTCTTCGCCTTGAGCTGTCTGCGTTGCTTCGCCTTCAGCCATGCTTGTTGTCCGAACCGTACATGCCGAAATAGCAACGACGGAAGCGGCCAAAAGAATGCTCGTGATGTGCTTCGACATCTTATTCTCCTACTACTGTCCAAACAGGGGGACGCGCCATGTGGCACGCCGGACCCTGGAACAGACATTCGCAGTGAGGTGCGGTCGCGGTGTGAAAGAAACGTGTTAAAATTAAGGTAAATTGCCCAAACCGCCCCACCTACCGGCGTCAGACCAGCCGATTTACGGCTTTTCCTTAAGGATTTGCCCCTGGGCACAAGATATTGCGTCATTCCAGCACCTCCGGCCATGCACATTGTCCTTTGGTGTAGGTAAAGACCTCAAACATCTGCACCACGTCAGGGCGCGTTTCACCGAAAATCGTTTCCTCATTGGCCAAACTGACAATAATCTGCCCCACCTCTGCCCCATTGTCGCCCATATTGGGGACCGCGTGGGTTTGACATAAGGCAAACAGATCTTCTGAAACGGTAAAGAAATCTGCATCTTGGGCCAGATCAAGCTGCACGTACCGAAACCGCAAAGCAGCAGGGGTATCGCGTTTGTCCAACAGGGTTTCTTGATGATACACAGCTGCGCCGGATGGGACCGGGATGTGTTGGGCAGCTAGCAGCGAAGTGGCAATCACCAAACATGACAGCCCCCCCAACAAGGTCCGCATCCCCAGTGATGCGAAGCCGATATCAAACCTTGGCATCAAGCAGAAACGCCCTTGTCCAAGATCATCCGGCGCCATTTTTGTCCTGACCACATTTCCTGTGCGGTACCCAAAGCCAGTAAAGGCTCCATTTGCTGTTCATAGGACGTGCCGCGAACATCTAACAAGATGTGACCGGCTGCCACGATACCATTTTTCCAAAAATCATTGTACACTGACGTTGGATAGTGAAAGCCACAGGACAAAAAGCTTACGGCCAACTCCACAGGAGCAAGCTTCGCCAAATCTTCTTTTTGAGGGTTGATCAAAGTCAGTTTTTCGGGGCTTAAACCATTGGCCAACAAGAATTTTTTTGCAACGTTCAAACTGGTGTATGCAGACCCAGTTTCTTCAAACCCGAAGTGCCGTTCTTCATTTTCTTCAATATCGATCAAAACAATATCGGCTTGGTAGTCGCGAGAAGCGAACAAATCAAAAAACGCATAGCCGCATCCAATGTCTGCAATGCTTTTTGGCGAGATGCCATCCAGTGTCGGCTTCATCGCCAAAAATTCCCGGTACAAGACCGCAATGGCACGGCGCACCAGTTTCAATCCATGAGTCTTGGCCAAATCATCCATTGGACCGCTGTTCCCATTCATCCACGCGCGAATGGCATGGTTGCCGCCCGACACCCCGTACAGCACTTCTGAACGTTGCAGCACCACATTGCCGATATCCGAAATTTCGAACATCGAAACATCTAGGCTTTGAATGAATCGTGAATTTACTATCTTCTCAACTTCAACTTCATCAAACATCATCAATCTCCAATTTCTATAGGCCCAAGCACTAGATCGTCGGGCATATGCGCAGACTTTCACGTTTCAGTTTCTATGCCTTAAGATCGCGGGCAAAGGTTAAAGCGGAATGTTATCGTGCTTTTTCCACGGGTTTGCTTGCTGCTTGCCGCGCAAGGACGCAAAGGCACGCGCGATGCGACGCCGCGTGTTGCGCGGCATGATCACTTCATCAATGAACCCTTTTTCAGCCGCCACAAACGGATTGGCAAAGCGGTCTTCGTAATCTTTGGTGTGGGCAGCGATCTTTTCTGCATCGCCTAAGTCTTGGCGGTGAATGATCTCTGTGGCCCCTTTGGCCCCCATCACCGCAATTTCAGCGGATGGCCAGGCATAATTGAAATCCCCACGCAGGTGCTTGGACGACATCACGTCATAGGCCCCACCATATGCTTTGCGAGTGATCACGGTCACCTTTGGCACCGTCGCTTCGCCGTATGCAAACAGCAGTTTGGCCCCGTGTTTGATGACGCCGCCGTATTCTTGGGATGTGCCGGGCAAGAACCCAGGCACGTCCACCAGCGTTAGGATCGGGATTTCGAACGCATCACAGAACCGGACAAACCGAGCGGCTTTGCGGCTGCTGTCGATATCCAAAACCCCTGCCAAAACAGTGGGTTGGTTGGCAACAACCCCAACGGTGGTGCCTTCAATGCGGATGAACCCGGTCAAGATATTCTTGGCAAAGTCTTCTTGGATTTCGTAAAAATCGCCCTCGTCCGCCAATTTCAGGATCAATTCCTTCATGTCATATGGCTGGTTGGGGTTGTCGGGGATCAGTGTATCCAAGCTGTCTTCCACCCGCGTGGGTGAATCAAAGAATGGGCGTGTGGGTGATTTGCTTTGGTTGTTCAGTGGCAAGAAATCCACCAAGCGGCGCACTTCTGTCAGGGCTTCCACATCGTTTTCAAAGGCGGCATCCGCCACCGATGATTTTTTCGTGTGAGTGGACGCGCCGCCCAATTCTTCTGCTGTCACCACTTCATTGGTGACTGTTTTCACCACGTCAGGCCCGGTGACGAACATGTAAGACGTGTCTTTCACCATGAAGATAAAGTCTGTCATGGCCGGGGAATACACCGCCCCACCCGCGCATGGCCCCATGATCACGCTGATCTGCGGCACCACGCCGGACGCCAGCACATTGCGTTGAAACACTTCTGCATAGCCCGCCAAAGACGCCACGCCTTCTTGGATTCGCGCGCCACCACTGTCGTTCAAACCAATCACAGGCGCGCCATTTTGCATGGCCATGTCCATGATTTTGCAGATCTTTTCCGCGTGGGTTTCAGACAAAGATCCGCCGAACACCGTGAAATCTTGGGAATACACATACACCATACGGCCATTGATGGTGCCCCACCCTGTGACTACACCGTCGCCCGGGTGCTGCTGGTCTTGCATGCCGAAATCCACACAGCGGTGGGCTTTGAACATATCAAACTCTTCGAAGCTGCCGTCGTCCAACAACAAATCTATCCGCTCACGCGCTGTCAGTTTGCCTTTGGCATGCTGCGCATCGATCCGGCGTTGTCCGCCACCCATGCGTGCCACAGCGCGACGATTTTCAAGTTCCGTAAGAATTTTGTTCATTGGCCCAGTCCCTTCGCTTCTTAGACCTGTATCGTCGTTATTCGGGGGCCTCCACCGCTGTTTGGGCTAACGGTGAAGTTTTTTGCAATATATGTGATCGTTAATCGCAATTTTCGTAGGGGCAGGATCGCATCATGGGCCGTTGTGGCCCCGGTGGCAAAGGTCTACGGTGGGGTAATGGCGCACCAGTCTTCCCAACCCGTTTCACGCAAAGGCCCGGATGTCTTCACCCTTGTGGCCTTGGCTGGCATCGGGGCCATGGCCATGAACATCTACCTGCCATCTATGCCTGCGATGGTCACATATTTCGAAACCAGCCCGGCCAAAGTGCAGCTGACGGTATCGTTGTTTTTGGCGTTCAATTCAGTTTTTCAAATCATCATTGGGCCCCTATCGGACCGGTATGGGCGGCGGCCCATCTTATTATCGGGGTTGGCAATCTTTTGCGTGGCGTCCCTGGCCTGTCTGTTGGCCCCCACAATTGAAAGCTTTTTGGTGGCCCGCGTGTTTCAAGCCGCTGTGGTCTCAGGCATGATTTTGTCACGGGCCGCGGTGCGCGACATGTTCGATACCAACGAAGCTGCCTCCATGATTGGGTACGTCACCATGGGCATGGCTGTGGTGCCCATGTTCGCACCCGCCTTGGGGGGCTGGTTGGAAAAGTTTTACGGTTGGCAAGCCAGCTTCGCGCTGATGCTGGGGTTCGGTATTTTGGTCTTGGTGCTGGCCTATTTCAAGTTTTCAGAAACCAATCACAATCGCCAATCCAGCGTGGCCGAACAGTTTCGTGAATATCCTGAACTTCTCAGCTCTCGGCGGTTTTGGGGGTATGTGATTGCGGCAGCCACCTGTGCTGGGGCCTTCTTTGCCTATTTGGGGGGATCCCCGTTTGTAGGGGCGGCGATATTTGGTTTGAAAGAGGCTGAATTGGGGGCGTATTTGTCCACCCCTGCCATCGGGTATTTCTTGGGCAATTACATTTCCGGGCGGTACGCCACCCGCATTGGCGTGAACAAAATGATCATCTGGGGATCCATCGTAACGGTCATGGGCATGGCGTTGAACTTGTTCTTATTCACCGTGGCCTCGCCCGGGCCCTTGGTGTTTTTTGGGTTGATCATCGCCATGGGGTTGGGCAACGGGATGTGCCTGCCCAATGCTATGTCAGGCATGATGTCCGTGCGGCCCCATTTGGCGGGTTCCGCCACAGGGATCGGCGGCACCATCATGACCGCCGGCGGGGCCGGATTATCCTTGTTGGCGTCTGCCGTCGT
>JAHDCP010000040.1:0-15491 GCA_020629775.1 Planktomarina sp. | reverse complement strand
TTGACCATGCGGTGGGCCCGGGTCAGGTCTTTGGTGAACACCCCTGCGGCCAAGCCGAATTCCGTGTCATTGGCACGCGCCACCACTTCGGCTTCGTCTTCAAAGCTTAAAACAGAAAGAACAGGGCCAAAAATCTCATTGCGCGCAATGGTCATATCGTCGGTCACGTTGTCGAAAATCGCTGGGGTCATCCAATATCCTGGTTGGTCCAAACGCTGCCCGCCTGCCACCAGATCGGCACCTTCTTCTTGGCCCTTGGCGATGAAGCCTTCCACGATGTCGCGCTGACGCGCCGATACCAACGGGCCAAATGTCGTGGTTTCATCCAAAGGATCGCCCAATTTGGCGCCAGCCAACCGTTCCTTCAACCGTGCAACAAAGGCGGGTTTGATGCCGCTTTGAACAAACACGCGGGTGCCGTTGGAACAAACCTGTCCAGAAGAATAGAAGTTCGCCAAAATCGCACCACTGACAGCAGCGTCCACATCTGCATCATCGAAGATAACCAAGGGGGATTTGCCGCCCAATTCCATGGTTACGTGGCGCATGCCTTCGGCAGCGGCAGCGTAAACCTTTTTGCCCGTGGGCACAGATCCGGTCAGAGAAACTTTGTCCACGCGCGGGTCGGTGATAAGGCTTTGGCCCACATCCCCCAAACCTTGCACAACATTGTAAAGCCCCGCAGGAAGCCCCGCTTCCACCAGGATTTCAGCAATTTTCAAAGCGCACAAAGGCGTGGTTTCTGATGGCTTGAAAATCATCGCGTTGCCGCACGCCAAAGCAGGCGCGCCCTTCCAACAGGCAATCTGAGTAGGGTAATTCCACGCACCGATTCCCACGCAAACGCCCAAGGGTACACGCATGGTATATACAAAATCCTCCCCCAGGGCGACGTGTTCGCCGGTTAAGCTTCCCGCCAAGCCGCCAAAATATTCCAAGGCATCTGCCCCTGATGTGGCGTCCACATACAGCGTCTCTGACATCGGTTTACCCGTGTCATATGTTTCCAAGATGGACAGTTCGCGATTGCGGTCGCGGATCATATCTGCGGCTTTGCGCAACACCCGGCCGCGTTCGGTGCCGGTCCAGGTGGCCCATTCCTTTTGTGCGGCGTGGGCACTGGCCAAGGCGGCTTCCACCACTGCGGGTGTGGCGGCATGAACTTTGCCCACCACTTCCCCTGTGGCAGGGTAAAACACATCGATCACATCACCAGCAGTGTCTTCCAGATAGGCACCGTTAACGAAATGGCTGGCCTTTGGGGCGGCGGGATGGGTCATGGCGTTTCTCCTGACTTGGTGGTCTTCAAGCGCGCTTCGCGCAACGTGATATACAAAACGGAACTGACGATAATCAAACCGCCCAGCACCACAAATTGATCTATGGCTTCATTAAACAGCAACAGCCCGACAAGGACAGACCAGACCAATTGCAAAAACGTCACCGGTTGGACAACGCCCAATGACGCACGCTGAAACGCCATCGTCATAAAGTAGTGCCCAGCGGTGGCAAAAAACGCTGTCCCAAACAGCAACATGATTTCGCGTATCGTGGGGCTGACCCAGTTTATGAACGCAAACGGGGTTAAAAACAGCGACACCCACACCGACAACAAAGCCACGATCATATTCGTACTGGCCAGACCGGTCAGCCGTTTGGCCATCAAATATGACGCTCCAAACCCCATGGTGGTCAATATCATCGACAAATGGGCTGGCTGCAATTCACGAAACCCAGGGCGCAAAATCACCAACACCCCCAGCAATGCACACAGGATCGCCAAGGTGCGGCGCAAGGCAAAACGTTCGCCCAGAAACAGAACAGCCCCAAGGGTAACAAAAACAGGGGTCAGATATCCCATGGCTGTGACTTCAGCCACTGTGATGCGGGCCATGGCAAAGAACCACATCGCCACCCCCACAACATGCACGACCCCACGCAGGGCGGATATTTTCAGCACATCGCGCCCGGCCCCTTCGGACCAAAGACTGCGCGCAACAGGCAGTAAGAACACCAAGCCCAGCATGTACCGGATCCACGCAGCCTCGGCGGCTGGCAATCTGGTGCCCACGATTTTGACCGTTACATAAACCCCTACAAACGACAGCCCCGAAAGGGCCATCAGAAACGCGCCTGCCAAAGGGTTTTGCGGAGTTTGTGCTTTCACCATGGCCAACGGCTCTCATGCTGCAAAGCAAACGGCAACCAGCAACTTCACTTTGAGCAAAATACCTTCGGGGGTGTGGGGGCAGACAGCCCCCACTGAAACGCGTTACAGTGGCATCGTCGGCCCAGCCGGGTCGTCGTTAGACACAATGCGGAAACAACTTGCCTCTCCTGTCATGGCGGGGGTCAAGGCATGGGCCACACCTGGAGGTACAGCACAGGTATCACCAGGGTTCAGCGCCGTTGTGCCGCCATCCCAGGTCAGCCGCCAATGGCCCCGCATCGGCATGAGGATTGTATGGCAATCGCGCGTCATCATGGCATCTTCCAAGGATCCGCGTGTGATGAAGTCCACGTCAAAACCAGGGCGGTCCCGCAGCATGGCATTTGGGCCAATCACTGGCGCAGGTTGGTGATCCGCCAGCGCCATCATATCCCAATACCGGGCCACATAATGGGGAACGACATCTGCGGTGGTGGGTTCTGGCATCCGCGCCAATACATCATCACCCAACAACGGCATCGGGGCCACGCCACCGGGCAAAGCATCGCCCTTTTTGGTGTCATACAATTTGCCATTTTCGCCCAGAACCAACCCATGGTCTGCGGCATCGTCAATCACTTGGGGCGCCCACAAAACGCCGCCGCCGGCATCATCGCCCCCAAGGATGGCCATGATCATTCCATAATCCGTGCCAATGTTTTCAAACCCGCGGAAAATGCCAGTGGGGATGTTGATGATATCCCCTTCTTCCAAAACCACTTCGCCAGCTGTGCCCCACCGGCCCCAGAAAAACCGCCAGCGCCCCTTCAGCACAAAGAACACTTCCGCTGTGCGATGGGAATGCAACGAGTTGCGGCACTTGGGCGGCTGCCCCGCCGCACCGATATTGAACCCCGGCGTATCTTGAATGTGCACGTGCTGATCCGCACTTTCACTGACACCACCACCAATAATGGTGAAGTTTTCCTTCTGGTCAGAGCCCGGCGTATGGGCGTCAATGAAGGCAGTTTTGCAAGGCATCAAATCCCCGTAACGAACAATCCGGGCTTCCATTTCAGCGGGGGTCATGGCGGTGATTTCCTTCTTGATTGCACACGTGTGCAATACAACGACCTCTGCCGGCGTTACGCAAGCATTTTCTGGTAAAGGGCAATATCGTGCCAAACATCAAACTTGCGCCCCACTTGCCGGGTGATGCCGATACATTCAAACCCCATGGATCTGTGGAACCCTTCGCTGGGGGCGTTGGGCTGGGTCACAACACCGATCAGCGTATGGTACCCGCGCGCCTTCAAATCTGGAATCATGTGTCCATACAGCGCGCGCCCCACACCTTTGGCCGGCATGGATCGGTCCACATAAACGCTGACTTCAGCTGTAAAGCGATACGCAGGACGCGGCCGGTACGTGCTTCCGTAAGCATAGCCGAGAATCTGGCCATCATTTTTTTGCGCAACCCAATATCCATAATCAGGTTGATACGTTTCAATCCGGCGCGCCATTTCTGATGGATCAGGCACCTGCGTTTCGAATGAGATCGCCGTTTCCAAAACATAGGGCGCATAAATCGCCTGCAAGGCGGTGGCGTCTTGGGCGGTGGCGGGGCGAATGGACAGATCAATCGTCATGGGCAAACCTTGAACGTCAGCCCCAAAAAGCACAACCACTTGCTGTTATCATTGTTGCAAGAAATATCCTCGGGTGGGGGGGGCGTTTGGACACCGCCCAAACGCATCAGGGGGGAGGGCCGACAGCCCACCCCCCTTCTTATCAAAGCAACGCGGGCCGAACCGGCCCGCCCCGTCAGATCAGCGTTTGCCGTAGTACAGGCCCACAACATGTTCGGCTTCTGCAAAGAACAGCCAACGCTGAGTCAGCGTGCCGACCAAATGCACCAAGAATGCCAGGGCCACGATCACCCAACCACCGGGGATCAACAGCAACAAAACAGGCACCAGCACCATCAAGATGAACGCCAGCATCCGCAATTTCTGCGCATGCTTGCGGCCCACTTTGTGCACCATTTCTTTCAGCAGATAATTGTTCCCTGTGTGGGGTGGTTCAAACGCCCGTACCATGCCGCGCACGCCCAAGCCCGTGGCTGTTCCAATATCGGACCCAGACTGCGCCAAGGCAGTGTCGCCACGGGTCCAGCTGAACATTTGCAAAAACCCTGCCACGGCTAACAAAATCACCGCCAATAAAACATGGGCCGTCAACAATGCGCCCCCAGCCACGGCCAAGACCATGAACAAAACGGGCGTGGACCAATGGTTCCAGCGTGGCACAGTTTTCATCTGGGCATAAATCATGGATGTGGCAAACACAGTGCAAAGCGCCAAGATGGCCCCGATAATGCCCAGAACAGTCAATGTCTGCCCCATGAACACGGCGCAGAAGGCGTAGATGCCCATGATGGCCAAGGTGGCCACGGCCAAAACGCCTTCACGAGACAACCAAGACGACCGCCACTGACTGAATGCGCGCCAGGCGCGTTGCGGATTACCAAGGTGGAACGTCGAAGACACCAAGCCGCCCACAGACAGACCATACGCCAAAGCAAAGTACCAAAATGCCGACCAACCCGTTACGGCAGGTTGACCCAATCCAAGAAACGCCAACAGACCAAAGCCCAAGCCGGACGTGACAGTGAAGATGATGATTGAATGTGCGGGATGCATCAGATTTTCTCCAGCGCTTTATCAAGCCAACCCAAGAACCCTTTTTGGTCCGTGGCAACAGGTTCCAAATACGGGGCCAGAATATCGAATTCTGGTTCCACATCTTTGGGGCGTG
This sequence comes from Planktomarina sp., assembly GCA_020629775.1. Taxonomy (GTDB): domain Bacteria; phylum Pseudomonadota; class Alphaproteobacteria; order Rhodobacterales; family Rhodobacteraceae; genus Planktomarina. The sequence continues at coordinate 10,525 of JAHDCP010000040.1, read as the reverse complement.
GGGGCAAGTATTTGTTCACGGGCTTGGTGCCTTGTTCGGGCATCAAGTCCATGCCGCCGCGTTCGGCCACAAGTTTGGAAACGTCAGAATTTTCATCCCCTAAGTCCCCAAAGTGCCGCGCGCCAGCAGGACATGTCCGCACGCACGATGGCACCCGGTCATCTTCGGGCAGATTTTCGTTATAAATCCGGTCAACGCACAGGGTACACTTCTTCATGACCCCGGCTGCCGCATCCATTTCACGCGCGCCGTAAGGACATGCCCAGGCACACAAGCCACAGCCAATGCACGCATCCTCGTTCACCAGAACGATACCGTCTTCTTGGCGTTTGTAGCTGGCGCCTGTTGGGCACACAGTCACGCAAGGTGCGTCTTCACAATGAAGGCATGATTTGGGAAAGTGAATCAGCTGCGCGGGCCCCGTTTCGGGCTGCACTTCAAAGCTGTGCACGCGGTTCAGGAATGTCCCTGTCGGGTCACTGCCATAGGCATCCTGATCGCTTAGTGGTGCACCATAGTTTTCGGTGTTCCAGCCTTTACAGCTGACCACACACGCATGGCACCCAACACAGGTGTCTAAGTCGATGACCAAGCCAAGCTTTTTGCCGGTTGTCTGAGGGAGAGTTGTCATGGCAGTGCCTTCCGTGCGGCGGAAACTCGCAGAGTTTCCGACACAGAATGTGCGCTGACATTCTGTGTCATTTTCTGTTCAGAAAATGGCGTCATTGACCCACCTTCCATTCCAAATCTTGCGGGCCAACGCCCACGGGTGATTTTTGCGCCTCAATATTCGGGTGCGACATGGCATCTGCAGGGGCATCCGCTTTCGCAATCTTCACCCGAAGATCAAACCAAGCCGCCTGCCCTGTCACAGGATCGCTGTTCGCCCAGCGCATCCCGTCGCCGTTTTCTGGCAGCAGTTCGTGAATCAAGTGATTCAGCAGGAAACCCTTGGTGGCTTCTGGCGCGTCTTCTTTCAGCGCCCAAGCTCCTTTGCGTTTCCCGATGGCGTTCCACGTCCAAACAGTGTTTTCGTTCAACGCGGCCATGTGGGCCACTGGAACGATGATTGTGCCATGGGCCGACGTGACCGATGCCCAATCACCATCTTCAAACCCGTTCGCTTCCCAAATCTTGGTGGGCACAAACAATGGGTTACGGCCGTGGATCTGACGCAGCCACGCGTTCTGCGTGCCCCAGCTGTGATACATTGCCATCGGGCGCTGGGTCAGGGCGTGCACGTTGAATTCTTCGATGTCGACACGGCTGTCTTCAAACGGCGCATACCAAATCGGCAGCGGGTCCATGGTTTCACCGATCCGACCGCGCAGATGGTCGGGCGGTTGGCGGTCGCCATGCCCCTCTGCGGCCAACTGGAACCGGCGCATGGGTTCTGAGTAAAGCTCAAACAGATACGGCTGTGGCGCATCATAGATGCCGATTTTAACAGCCCAATCCTGATAATCCGCGTTCCACGGCTTATAGAAATCAGCCCCATCGGGAACGTGAATTTCATAGAACCCACCGTTGTCGATGTATTGTTGCAGCTGGTTCGGGTTCGGCGCACCGCGTCCTTCGGATTTACCATCTTCCCCGCGGAACCCAATCAGCGGGCCAACACCCGGTCGACGTTCGTGGTTGGTGATGTAGTCGGCGTAGTCTTTGTACTTTTGCGACCCGTCTTCGTTCACAAACCCCTTAAGGCCCAAACGCGCACCCAAATCACACAAGGCAGATTGGAATCCTTTCACATCGCGATCAGGTTCGATCACTGGCCAGCGGATGGAGTCATTTGCGCCTTCCGCCTCACAAATCGGACGGTCCAGCAGGGAAATGCAGTCGTGGCGTTCCAGGTACGTGGTGTCCGGCAAGATCAAATCCGCGAAGGCCACCATTTCAGACGAATACGCATCGGAATAAATGATCTTCGGGATCACATAATCGCCGTTTTCATCCTTGTCCGTCAGCATCTTCATCACGCCGCCGGTGTTCATGGAGCTGTTCCACGACATGTTCGCCATATACATGAACAGTACGTCGATATCGTACGGATCCTTCGCGTGGGCGTTGGAAATCACCATGTGCATCAGACCGTGGGCCGACATGGGGTTTTCCCATGTGTACGCCTTGTCGATTCGCGCGGCGGACCCGTCTGGTTTCAAGCACAGATCATCGGGGCCGTGGACATATCCCAAATGCGGGCCGTCCAAAGCAGCACCAGGTGTTACTTTATAGTGTGGTTTTGGATGGGCTGTGATTGGTTTGGGATACGGTGGCTTAAACCGGAACCCGCCCGGCACTTCGACGGTGCCCAAGATGATTTGCAAGATGTGCAGCGCACGGCAGGTCTGGAACCCGTTTGAGTGTGCGGAAACCCCACGCATCGAATGGAAAGACACGGGGCGGCCAACCATTTTGGTGTGCTTTTCACCGCGGAAATCGGTCCATTCTTTGTCCAATTCAAACGCTTCGTCGAACGCGACACGGGCCAGATCGGCGGCCATGGCGCGGATGCGTTCGGCCGGGATGCCAGTTGCTGCCGCCACATTTTCTGGGGCGTATTCGTCGGACATGTATTTTTCAGCCATCTGCTGGAACACAGTCCGCGCCCCTTTGTAGGTGGCACCCAAATCTGGCTTTACGCCTTTTTTGTCAAACGCCACGGCTTTGCCGGTGGCGCGGTCTTTGACTATGATTTTTCCGTCTTTGTCACGCAACAGCAGGCCTTTGTTTGGGCCATCTTTTTCGTCAATGAACGCAGGCGCATTGGTGAACTGCGCCAGATAGTTCAGATCCAGTTTGCCCGCTTTAAACAGCAGGTGCACCATGGACAGGATGAACAGACCATCCGTGCCCGGCGTAATGCCAACCCATTCATCCGCAATGGCGTTATAGCCCGACCGAATGGGGTTCACCCCAATCACCTTGGCCCCGCGTTCTTTCAGCTTGCCCAAGCCCATTTTGATCGGGTTTGAATCGTGGTCTTCGGCCACACCGAACAACATGAACAGCTTGGTGCGGTCCCAGTCGGGTTGTCCAAATTCCCAGAACGCGCCGCCCATGGTGTAAATCCCACCGGCCGCCATGTTCACCGAACAAAAGCCCCCGTGTGCGGCATAGTTCGGCGTGCCGAACCCCTGCGCCCAGAAGGACGTGAACGACTGCGATTGGTCACGACCCGTAAAGAACGCCAGCTTTTCTGGGTTCTTTTTGTGCACAGGTTCCAGCCATTCAACGGCCAGATCATATGCTTCTTCCCAGGAAATTTCTTCGAATTCACCTTTGCCGCGTTCGCCCACGCGCTTCAGCGGTTTTTGCAAACGCGATGGGGCATTGACCTGCATAATCCCTGCAGATCCCTTGGCGCACAAAACGCCTTTGTTCACAGGGTGGTCTTTGTTGCCTTCGATGTAGGCAACTTTACCTTCTTTCATGTGGACGTTAATCCCACAGCGACAAGCGCACATGTAACACGTGGTTTTGCGAACCTCGTCACTGACTTTGGGGCTGAGGTCGATTTTCGGTTGTCCCATTATGCGTTCCCTTCCGCTTGCGCGAGTGTCACTGCGATCATGTCCACGATGTCTTCCGCAGAACATCCCCGCGACAAATCGTTCGCTGGCTTTGCCAGTCCTTGTAAGATGGGCCCAATGGCCCGTGCCCCGCCAAAGCGTTGCGCGATTTTGTATCCGATGTTCCCAGCATCCAGGTTCGGAAAGATAAATGTGTTGGCATGGCCCGCCACCGATGACCCCGGTGCTTTTTTCGCCCCAACCGCAGGAACCATGGCCGCGTCGAACTGCAATTCGCCGTCCACCTCCAGATCAGGGCGCTTTTCGCGCACCATGTCTGTGGCACGCACAACTTTGTCCACGTTAGGATGCTTGGCCGATCCTTTGGATGAAAACGACAACATGGCGATCTTGGGATCCATCCCTGTCAGGGTTTTCATGGATCCCGCACTGGCCATGGCGATTTCAGCCAATTCTTTGGCGTTGGGATCAATCACCAAGCCGGCATCAGAAAAGACATTCACATTAGATGGCAAATCGTCCCGTCCATCAAAGACAATGAAGAAGAAAGACGACAACAGCTTGGCATCTGCAGCCGTGCCGATAACTTTCAAAGCCGCGCGAATGATATCAGGCGTAGCATAAACCGCACCGCCGATGGTGCCGTCGGCATCGCCCCCTGCCACCATGGCTGCCGCAAAGAACGCAGGGTCTGCCAGCTCCACCAGGGCCTTTTCATAGGTCATGCCCTTTTTGGCACGGCGACCAGTGTATGCGGTTGCGTAATAATCCATGCGCGGCGATGTGGCCGGGTCTGCGATATCCACCGCACCCGTATCACCCGCAGCGTCCAGGGCCGCGCGCACAGCGGCGGTGTCCCCAACGCAAATAATTTTGGCCATGTTCGACTTGGCAGCTGCAACGGCAGCTTGCGCCACACGCGGGTCCGAACCTTCGGACAATACAATGGTTTTGGACCCATCTGGGGTAACGGACAAAATATCAGTCAAAGAAGATGTCACGGGACCCCCTGTCCAATTGGTATGATATAAACGTCAAAAGCCCCGGAGTGTTCCCCGGGGCTTTCATTATTTGCTTATTCAGCAGCCATGTCCGATGCGTCGATCCCAGCAACCCGTACTGGTTTCTTCATCGCGTCACGGCGGAAGGGTTCCCCCAGTTCCTGGTTCAAGATGACTTCGATCAGGGTTGTGACACCATCTTCCATCTGCTCTTTTACGGCAGTGTTCAGAATGTCTGTCAGCTCGTCCATTGTCTTCGCTTGAACACCTTTCAGACCACAGGCCTGGGCGATGCCGGCATAGGACACTTGTGTGTCCAATTCGGTGCCCACGAAGTTGTCTTCGAACCACAATGTGGAATTCCGCTTTTCAGCGCCCCACTGGTAGTTGCGGAACACAATTTGCGTGACCGCAGGCCAATCGCCACGACCGATGGCTGTCAGTTCGTTCACCGCGATGCCGAAGGCGCCGTCGCCTGCGAAACCAACAACTGGAACGTCTGGTTGACCGATTTTCGCACCAACGATTGCTGGCAAACCGTAACCACATGGGCCGAACAGGCCTGGTGCCAGATATTTCCGACCTTCGTCGAAGTCAGGGTATGCGTTGCCGATCGCGCAGTTGTTGCCGATGTCGGACGAAATGATCGCGTTGCGTGGCAATGCCGCTGTGATTGCGCGCCATGCCATACGTGGGGACATCCAATCCGGCTTCGCCGCACGGGCACGTTCGTTCCAAGTTGTGCCTGGATCGTCGTCTTCGTGGGTCATTTCAGCCAGCTGCTGGGCCCAGCGGGATTTGGACGTTGCGATTTTCGCTTTACGATCTTCGCGACCTGCGTCACCGGCGTTGTCGGACAGGTTGTTCAGGATACCCTTGGCAACTTTCGCTGCATCACCCACGATCCCAACGGAAACTTTCTTGGTAAGGCCGATACGATCTGGATTGATGTCAACTTGGATGATTTTGGCATCTGTTGGCCAGTAATCAATGCCGTAACCCGGCAATGTGGAGAATGGGTTCAAACGTGTCCCCAAGCACAAAACCACGTCAGCCTCAGAAATCAATTCCATGCCAGCCTTGGACCCGTTGTAGCCCAACGGACCTGCGAACAAGGGGTGGTTACCTGGGAATGCGTCGTTGTGCTGGTAGCCAACGCAAACAGGCGCGTCCAAACGCTCAGCCAATGCTTTGGAAGCATCGATACCACCTTCGGACAAGATCACGCCAGCACCGTTCAAGATCACTGGGTTCTTGGCTTCGGACAACATCGCCGCTGCAGATGCGACAGAGTTTTCGCCGCCCGGGGACATTTCAAATGAAATCGGCTCTGGGATTTCGATGTCGATGACTTGTGTCCACATATCGCGCGGGATGTTTAGCTGGGCTGGGCCAGACAAACGGTGCGCTTGGGAAATGACGCGTGTCAGAACTTCTGCAACGCGGGATGGGTCACGCACTTCTTCTTGGTAGGCGACCATGTCTTGGAACAAGGCCATTTGTTCAACTTCTTGGAAGCCACCCTGACCGATTGTTTTGTTTGCCGCTTGTGGTGTGACCAACAACAATGGTGTGTGGTTCCAGTAAGCTGTTTTAACGGCTGTCACGAAGTTTGTGATACCCGGGCCGTTTTGCGCGATCATCATGGACATTTCGCCAGTCGCACGGGTGTAACCGTCGGACATGAAGCCCGCAGAACCTTCGTGGGCGCAATCCCAAAATTTGATCCCTGCAGCAGGGAAGATGTCAGAAATTGGCATCATGGCAGAGCCGATGATCCCGAATGCGTGGCGAATGCCGTGTTTTTGCAGAACCTTTACGAAGGCTTCTTCGGTCGTCATTTTCATGAGCATGCTCCTATGGGCGGAATCGAATACAGTGTGCTGTGGTGTGCGCCAGACATACGGCTTCCGCAAGGGCAGGATTAGTGCCAGTTGAATTCGCCAGTTAAGTCCAATTCAGGATTTTGTCTTTTCGCTTAATATCCGTTCCCAATGGTCCCCCGGGCCAGGTTCCCCCAGCAAAAACCCTTGGGCATGGGAGATTCCCAAAGCTTGCACCCGGTCCAACTGTTCTTGGGTTTCCACACCTTCGGCAATAATCTCAAACCCCATGCTGTCGCGCATGGCCACCAATCCTTTGAGAATCGCAGTATTCGCCCCCTGCCCGATGCGGGACACAAAGCTGCGGTCGATTTTCACAATATCCACGGGGTATTCCACCAGGCGTTCCAAGTTGGACAGGCCCGTGCCAAAATCATCCAACGCGACGCGAATGCCCGCATCGCGCAACATATGCAAAAGTCGCCGCGTTGTTTCTGGGTTTGCTATGACGGCACTTTCCACAATTTCAAACACCGTGCGCTTCGGATCAACCCCGTTCAATAAGTCATAAATCCACTTTGGATCATCCGGCAAATTACGGCCCAAGAAACTGGAAGAAATATTCCATGCGCAAAACAAAGGCGGATCCATGGATGTGAACGTGGTGGCCAATTTATTGGCCGTAACCAACGGCGGGCGCAGATCACGGGCATAATTCGCCGTCATCAAATCCAAAAAGATGTCAGGCCCCAGGATCGTTCCATCGGGTTTAACCCAGCGGATCAACGCCTCCACCCCCACGGCTTGATCAGTGTTCAAATCAAAAATCGGCTGCACGAAATAGGTGATTTCGTCTTCTTTCAGCGCCTGGGCCAATTCTTCGGTGGTGGGCTTGGCTTGGCGTTGCGCAAGTTGGTCCCGCACAATTTCATCCGCCGCCACGGCACGATTGCTGCCCCGGCCCTTCGCCTCATAGGTGGCCGCATCCGCCACAATCAACGCGTCCACCAAATCCTGGTCCGGTTCCAAACTGGTGACCCCAATACTGGCTGTGCGCCATACGCGGGTCTTGCCCGCATAAACCGATGCCCCCGCCACCGCCGCACAAAAACGATCGGCGGTCGCGGTGGCCTGTTCCAAATCGCACCCTTCCAAAAAGACGCAAAATTCATCGCCCCCAAGTCGGGCGACAAAATCCCCATTCCGGCACCGTGCCACCATAGCCGCGGCAATGGCCTTCAACAGCGCATCCCCCACTTCATGGCCGTAACCATCGTTCACGGATTTAAAATCGTCCAAGTCTACAAACAGCAACCCGTGGGTGCGTTTTCGGGCAGTGCGGTCCAAACGATCCGACAAAAAGCGCCGTGATTTGGCGTTCGTCAGATCATCCGCATCGACAAAATCCGTCAACGTTGTGTTGGTGGTGCGCAAGGCAGTAACTTCGCGGTTCAGCTGCGTGTTTTTACGCACCAAAATCCACAACCCCAGGACCGCCGCCGCCAAAAGAATGCCCGCAATGATCTGCCCTTGATCCATGGCCGCAAGGCAACCACGCACAGGCAGCCAGGTCAACCGCGGCGTGTGCTGCTTTCACTTGTGAGAATCCCATGCGCTTGATACCACCCGCGCCAAGTTGCCAAAGGAACAATCATGCCCGATTATAAGTTCGACACCCTGTCCTTGCACGCGGGCCAAAGCCCCGACGCCCGTTTTGGCAGCCGCGCTGTACCCATTCACCAAACCACGTCTTACGTGTTTGAAAGCACCGAACATGCCGCAGCACTGTTCAATGCAGAAGTGGGCGGGCACATCTATTCCCGGCTAACCAACCCCACAGTGGCCGTGTTGGAACAACGTGTTGCGGCCATGGACGGCGGCGTGGCGGCGGTGGCCACATCGTCGGGCATGGCCGCCCTGTTTGTCACCGTGCTGGCGCTGTGTTCTGCGGGCGACCACATCGTGTCGTCGTCGCAAATGTATGGGGCCAACATCAACTTGTTCGAACACACGTTGAAACGATACGGCATCGAAACCACCTTTGTGCCCCCCAACAATCCCATCGCCATCCGCGATGCGATCCGCCCCAACACAAAAATGATTTTTGGCGAAGTGATCGGCAATCCCGGCATGGACATTATGGATGTGCCCGAAGTCGCCAAAGTTGCCCAAGCGGCGGGCGTGCCTTTGGTGATTGATGCCACCTTCAACACCCCTTGGATGATCCAGCCGATCAAACACGGCGCGAACATCGTGATCCATTCCTTGACCAAATGGATGGGCGGGCACGGTGTGGCCCTGGGCGGTGTCGTTGTGGATGGCGGCAACTTTGATTGGGGCGCATCTGACAAGTTCCCCATGATGAACGGGCCCCATTTCGGCTACCAAGGCGTGAACCTGTGGGAAGAATTCGGCCCCGCCGCGTTTTCCATGCGCGTGCGCACCGAAGGCATGATGAACCTGGGGCCCTGCATGTCCCCGCAAAACGCATTCTACATTCTGCAAGGGATCGAAACACTGCCGCTGCGGATGGAAAAGCACATGTCCAACACCGCCAAGATGGTGGAATTTTTGACAAACCACGACCAAATCGCTTGGGTCAAACACCCCAGCATGGCCGATCATCCCGATCACGAAGCCGCCACGCGCCTGATGCCAAAGGGCCAAGGGTCGATCATTGCGGCGGGTGTCAAAGGCGGGCGCGACGCGGGCCGTGCGTTCATTGAATCTGTAGAACTGGCCAGTCACTTGGCCAACGTGGGCGATGCCAAGACATTGGTTATCCACCCTGGGTCCACCACCCACAGCCACCTGACCGGTGACGCCATGGAAGCCGCCGGTCTGACCGACGATCTGATCCGCATTTCCGTGGGTCTGGAAGATTTTGATGATCTGGCCGCCGATTTCGGCCAAGCCCTGAAAGCAGCCGGCCGCGTGGCCAAGAAGAAAATGGCAGCCGAATAATGCGCTTAAACGTAAACGACACCGCAACCTTCGCGTCCACAGGCGGGCGGGACTTTGACCCTTCGGGCAACGTGGTCCTGTTTATCCACGGATCGGGGCAAAACCATCTGGGTTATATGTTGCAGCACCGGTATTTCGCCAACCGCGGATACCAGGCCATCACGCCTGATTTCCCGGGCCATGGCCAATCAGACGGTGCACCGCTGAAAACCATTGCCGACATGGCCGATTGGATGATCGCCTTTATGGATGCAGCTGGGATCGAAACAGCCCATATGGCAGGCCACTCCCAAGGTGGTTTGGTTTTGCTGGAACTGGCATCACGCTTCCCAGACAGGGTCAAAACCGCCAGCTTCTTGGCCACGGCTTTGGCTATTCCAGTGAACGATTATCTGTTGGGCCTGGCAGAAAACAAGGAACACAAAGCCATCGCCGCCATGATGGATTGGGGCCATGGCACCATGGGCCACCGCCATGATCACACAATGCCCGGCACATCGCACATGTTGTTTGGTGCCCGCCTTATGGGATCCAACGTGCCAGGCGCATTGTTTGCTGATTTGTCCGCTTGTGCTGCCTATGACGGTGGTGCGGAGGCGGCAGACAAAATTACCTGCCCCACATTGTGCATCCTTTCCGGCGCGGACAAAATGACCCCCATAAAAACCGGCCGCGCCTTGCACGCCGCGTTGGGCGGGGGCATCGTGGAATTGCCCGGTGCCGGGCACATGAACATCACCGAAAGCCCGTTTGAAGTGAACTCCGCTCTGCGCAGTTTCTTAGACGAAAATTGATAAACTGTTCGGGCGGCAAAAATATGCCGCTACCACAGCCTTTCACACCCATGGGTTGACCAAACCCCTTTGTTAATGCGTTTTTGGACGCATTAACTGGTGCGGGGGACGTTGTGATCATTGAACTGATTTTTTTGGCCATTTTGGGGCTAGCGTTGGGTGGCAGCGACGCTCCCGAAGACGCTGCTGAAGACCGAACCAGCGACGCCGACCAAGAATCCACGTCCAGCGTTGCCGACACGCCACCGGAAGATACAGAATCCGAACCACAGCCTGACGCAACAGAACCCGATTCCACAGATGATCAAACCAATGACCCAAATGCACAAGATGACGCCCCGCAAGACACTCTAGATTTCATCGTCGAAGAAAATGAAGACGGGTCTGTGACCATCGATCTGGCCGAAGGA
>JAHDCP010000002.1:13736-88173 GCA_020629775.1 Planktomarina sp. | reverse complement strand
ATGGCGGAGACGAAGGGATTCGAACCCTCGAGACCCTTCCGGGCCTACTCCCTTAGCAGGGGAGCGCCTTCGACCACTCGGCCACGTCTCCGCTGACCCGCATAATGGGCAGCTGGACCAAGGGCAAGGGCGGAATGCACGGCCCCTGCCCGTTTTTTACATCCCCATCGCCAAAAGCAGATGCACAGCGCACACTGCCGCCAGGATGGGGTGTCCGCGGCAGGAACGTTGTACGCTACGCGGTGATACGGATTTGTTTGATGATGTCTGAGACGGCCAATGATTACCAAACTTAACCAAGCCTAACTCCCACCCCGGCGTGCGGGCCGTGTACAGGGTGTGCACGCAAATTGGGCCCAAAGGTTAACACCCCGTGCGGGGCTTTGGGTCGGCGGGATTTTGCCCGATGGGCGGCAAATTGCCCAAATGCGCACCATGCGATGCTTTCACCCGCTTTCTCCCCCTTCCGGGTGGGGTGTGCGGGCCATAGCCTTGGAAAAAGACCCAGAAATCAGCCCGGTTTTGCCCCTCTTTTGACGCAAAGCCCGGGCAGATGGATCAATGGGGTGGACCAAAAGGAGAATTGCAATGAGCCAACTTCAAAAGCCACAATCCAAGCAAGCGCCATCCGCGCCGCAAAAACCAGCCCAACAGTTCACAGACTGGGCTGCGATTTAACGTAACGCCATGGCCAAAATCTCCACCATTCGCAATCTTGGACCCGCGATGGAGGAGGCGTTTGAAGCCGTGGGCATTACATCCGCTGAACACTTGCGCGACATTGGGGCCAACGCCGCCTATGGACAATTGCTGCGGGCAGGACAACGCCCTCATTTCATTGGGTTTTATGTGATCCACATGGGTTTACAGGGACGCCCCTGGAACGACTGCAAAGGCAAAGAAAAAGACGAATTGCGGGTGCAGTTCGACGCGCTGGTGGCAGATAATAAGCCCAGTGGCGAACAAGGCATTGAAAAGATACTCAACAGTATTGGGACTGGGTCCAAAAGGTGACCCATGAAAAAAGGACCGCCCCTTTTGGGACGGCCCTTTCTTAACAATCAGCAGATTGCAGGTGGGTTAGCCCACCAATTCCAGACCGGAGAAGAAATACGCGATTTCCACTGCAGCTGTTTCTGGCGCGTCGGACCCGTGAACCGAGTTTTCGCCAACGGATTCAGCAAATTCAGCGCGGATCGTGCCAGGTGCTGCATCTGCAGGGTTTGTGGCGCCCATAACTTCGCGGTTTTTCGCAATGGCGTCTTCGCCTTCCAACACTTGTGCAACGATCGGCGCGGACGCCATGAATTCGCACAGTTCGTCGTAGAATGGGCGTTCCGCGTGTACCGCGTAAAATTCGCCCGCTTGCGCTTTAGACAAGTGAATGCGCTTGGATGCGACAACGCGCAAACCAGCTTCTTCGAACTTGGCGACGATCTTGCCAGTCAGGTTCCGCTTTGTGGCGTCAGGTTTGATGATGGAAAAAGTGCGTTGCAGTGCCATGGTGGCCTCCGTTTCATGTTCTGGCGGCCCGTTAGCATGGGGTTGGCGGACTGAAAAGGCCAATCCCACCCGTCGTCTCTTTACTTCGCCTGCGCGACGCCCCATTGCAGCCCCATGCTGCGATTAGACGACATCACCTTTGCCATCGACGGACGACGTTTGTTCGAAGGGGCTTCTGCCACCATTCCAACGGGCCACAAAGTGGGCTTTGTGGGACCCAATGGTGCGGGTAAAACCACCCTGTTCAAGTTGATCCGTGAAGAACTGCCCTTGGAGAGCGGCACCATCAGCCTGCCCAACCGGGCCCGCATTGGCGGTGTGGCCCAAGAAGTGCCGGCCTCTGGGACATCCCTTTTGGACACGGTGTTGGAAGCCGATACTGAACGGGCTGCTTTGCTGGCGGACACGTCCCAAGACCCTGCCCGCATTGCAGAAGTCCAATCACGCCTGGCGGATATTGACGCATGGTCCGCCGAAGCGCGTGCCGCCACCATCTTGAAGGGCCTGGGGTTTGACGCTGCCGCCCAAGCCCGCCCCTGTTCAGATTTTTCGGGCGGTTGGCGCATGCGGGTGGCCCTGGCTGCGGTTTTGTTTTCCCAACCTGATTTGTTGTTGTTGGACGAACCCACCAACTATCTTGATTTGGAAGGCGCCGTTTGGCTGGAAAGTTATCTGGCCAAATACCCCCACACCGTTCTGATCATTTCCCACGACCGGGGTCTATTGAACCGCGCCGTCGGGGCGATCTTGCACTTGGAAGCGCGGCAATTGAAGTTGTACACGGGCGGCTATGACGACTTTGCCAAAGCCCGTTTGGCCCAACGCGCGGTCCAAGCCGCCGCCGCCAAAAAACAGGCCGAACATCGCGCGCATTTGCAATCCTTCGTGACGCGGTTCAAGGCCAAAGCCACCAAAGCAAAACAGGCACAATCCCGGGTGAAAGCCCTGGAAAAGATGGATATCATCACGCCACCCGAAGAAACGGCAAAGCGGCGCTTCACGTTTCCGCAACCCACGGCATTGTCCCCCCCCATTGTGAACATTGAAAACGGGGCTGTGGGGTATGGTGACACGCCGATTTTGCGCAAGCTGAACCTGCGGATTGATCAGGACGATCGTATCGCGTTGCTGGGTAAAAACGGCGAAGGCAAATCCACACTGACCAAGCTGATTTCCAGCCGCTTGCCCGCGATGGAAGGGCGCATGGTCACGTCCAGCAAGCTGAAAATAGGTTACTTCGCGCAGCACCAACTGGAAGATTTGAATGCGGATGAAACCCCGCTGGAACATCTGCAATCTGCACGCCCGGATGTTGCCCCCAAAAATCTGCGGGCCAAATTGGCGGGTTTCGGTTTGGGCACCGATCAAGCGGATGTTGTGGTGGGCAAATTATCTGGGGGCCAAAAGGCGCGGTTGTCATTGTTGCTTGCCACTTTGGATGCACCGCATTTGCTGATTTTGGACGAACCCACCAACCACTTGGATATGGAAAGCCGCGAAGCACTGGTGGAGGCGTTGAACACCTATGAAGGGGCCGTGATCCTGGTGAGCCACGATGAACATATTCTGTCCTTGGTGGCCGATCAGTTGTGGCTGGTGCAAGACGGCGCTGTGCGCCCCTATGACGGGGATTTGAAAGGGTATCGCGCCAAGATTTTGGGCACGCCTGAAAAGAAATCCAAAGCCGACAAACCCAAAAAGGATACCCCCGCCGCCAAACCGACGCGGGACCAGATTTTGGCAGCCCGGTCCGAGGTGCGAAAGTCCGAAGCGCGGGTGGAAAAGCTGACCGAAATGTCAGAAAAATTGCAAAAGAAACTGGCGGATCCCGCATTGTATGAAGACGCCCGGCGCGGCGAACGCGAAACATGGCAAGCCAAATACGCTGAAGTCGAAGAAGCCACCATGCGCGCGGAAGCATTGTGGGTCAAAGCGACCGAGGTATTGGACGATTTGGAGGCACGATCATGATTGAAACAGCATTTTTGATTACTGCTTTTGCCACCATGTTTGTGGTGATCGATCCCATCGGCATGGCCCCGATATTTGTGGCCCTGACCGCGGGCATGTCCGCCAAGAAACGCCGATCCATTGCTGTGCGGTCATGCTTGATTGCGGTGGCCGTGTTGGTGCTGTTCGCCATTGGCGGCGAAGCGTTGCTGGGGTTCTTGGGGATATCCATGCCCGCATTCCGCATTGCGGGCGGGCTGTTGTTGTTTTTAACAGCCCTTGAAATGCTGTTCGAATTCCGCACCAAGCGCCGCCAAGACCACAGCGAAGACCCCTCCGATGACCCATCGGTGTTTCCTTTGGCGATCCCTTTGATTGCCGGGCCTGGGGCCATCGCATCCATCATCTTGTTGATGGGTGAAGTTCAGGGCGATTTGCTGGCCAGTGCCTTGGTGGTGGGGGTCATGGCGGTTGTGGTGGGCTGCGTTGCGGCGATGTTTTTCCTGGGCGGTTTGTTGGAACGGATCTTGGGACAAACGGGTATCGTTGTGGTCACGCGGTTGTTTGGCATGCTGCTGGCGGCTTTGTCTGTTCAATTTGTGATCGATGGCATTCGCGGCGTCGCACTTGCCATGGGCTGACCTTGGCCCCATATCTGCCCAATGGAAAATTTCGAAAACATGGCCGGCAATGGCACTGTGATTTACCCCGCGATCTTGCTGATCGCCATCGCCGGGTCTTTCTTTTTCTATAACCGGATGAGCCTGGGTCAAACCCTGCAATCGGCCTTGGTTTGGGGGATGATCTTCCTGGGGGCTGTGGCGATTTACGGCATGTGGGAACAGTTGGCGGGCCAATTGAACCCAAGGGCGGCCCAGATATCTGCAACCGAAATTACCGTGCCCCGTGAACGCGATGGGCATTTCTATCTGACCGTTGAAATCAATGGAACGGACATCGAATTCTTGGTGGACACAGGGGCATCTGACTTGGTCTTAACCAAGGAAGACGCCGCCCGCGTGGGCATTGATGTGGACAATCTGGCCTTCTTGGGGCGGGCCAACACCGCCAACGGGCAAGTGCCCATCGCCCGGACACGACTTGATGTGGTGAAGTTAGGGGAATTCACGGACCGCAACATTTTGGCCAGTGTCAATGGCGGCCCGATGTTTGGGTCCCTGTTGGGAATGACGTATCTGGGGCGGTTTGAAAGCATTGAAATCGGCCAGGATGAGCTGACCTTGCGCCGCTGACCTGTCAGCCGTTTTTCTGAACTTTTAGTTCCCATTTGCCGTTTTCTTCGGACCAATATTTGGCCACGCATCCTGCATCCGTCAGGCGGGCCCATTGGCCCCGCGCCACGGTCATGGCGGCATCATCACTGGCGTCAAACAAGATGCACACCCGTTTATGGGCGCTTACCGCTTCCGCAGGCACTTCGGCCATATCCACGCTGATCAAACAATCGAACCCGTCCCCCATGGGGGTATCCGACAACAAAACCGGTTGATGGGCGTCATGCTCCCCCCCTGCAATGCCGTGCGGGCTGAACCCGTCATCGGGGCCAAGCCACAACTTTTCATCCAACCAAGTGATGTAATCCGCATGGGTGCCTTGCACCGCAACCCGCCAGCCCTGGCCTGCGCATTTGGCCAACAAGGGCCGCAACGCTTGGTCCACGGACTGGCGGGTCAGGTGATAGAAGAAAACTTCGCTCACGCGGCGGGGTCATCGGTGGTTTCAAAGTGGTCAGCCACAAACCGATTTAGGGCACGAACCCCCCAACCCGTTGCCCCTTTGGGGGAAAAGTCGCCTTCCCCTTTCAAGGATGCCACGCCCGCAATATCCAAATGCGCCCAAGGCACACCGTCTTTGACGAACCGCTGCAAGAACTGCGCCGCGGTGATGGACCCTGCTGGGCGGCCGCCCACGTTTTTCATATCTGCGATACGGCTGTCCAACTGCTTGTCATAGCTGGCCCCTAAGGGCATGCGCCACGCGCCTTCGCCTTCGTCTTCAGCACTGCGAATGAACTGGTTTGACAGCGTGTCATCATTGGAAAATACGCCCGCTTTATCATGGCCCAACCCAATGATGATTGCGCCTGTCAACGTGGCCAAATCGATCATGGCTGTGGGGGCAAAGCGTTCTTGCGCGTACCACAAGACATCCGCCAGAACCAAACGACCTTCGGCGTCTGTGTTGATGATTTCAACGGTGTCACCCTTCATGGATTTCACCACGTCACCGGGGCGTGTGGCATTGCCTGACGGCATGTTTTCCACCAAGCCCACCAAACCCACAACGTTGGCATTTGCCTTGCGTTTGGCCAAAGCCATCATGGCACCGGCCACAACGCCCGCACCGCCCATGTCCATGGTCATGTCTTCCATGCCGCCGGCTGGTTTCAGGGAAATGCCGCCTGTATCAAAAACAACACCCTTGCCCACCAGGGCGAAGGGGTTTTCATCCCCGCCGCCGTTCCATTCCATGGTGACAACCTTGGATGGGCTGTCAGACCCCTGGCCCACAGACAACAGCGTGCGCATTCCAAGCCGTTCCAAGTCCTCTTCTTCCAGCACTTCGACGCGCAATCCCAAATCGGACAGCGCGGTCAGTTGGTTGGCGAATTCCGTTGTGGTCAACACATTTGCCGGCGCGTTCACCAAATCACGGGTGAAAAACACCCCTTCGGCCACGGCCAAACGCGGGGCCAAATCGGCTTCGATATCTTCGGGTTTGCTGACCATTGCCGTTACGTGAACAGGCGCTGGCGCATCCCCAGATTTTTGATCAGTATAAGCATAAGACCGCAACGCGATGCCTTCGCAAATCACGTCTGCTTTGGAATGGTTCCCCGCCAACAAACAAATCTTTGAACCGCCTGCTTTGGCGATATTCACGCCTGTTTCACGGGCTTCTGCCGGGGTGCATTTGCGATCCAGCTTTGCCACCAACACAGACGCGGCCTCCATTCCTGCCGGAAACCGCAGACTGGCAACCGCGTTATTTTTTTGATCCGCGAATGATTCACTTTCGACAAACCGCGCCAAGGCGCCTTTGGTCAAACGATTAACCCGGCGGGCGGCGGGATCCAGCTTACCTTCTGCGTCCACCACCACAGTGATGTCCCCTGCCAGCGTGGCCAATTGATCTAAATCCGTGGCGATCACGTCAAATTGGGCGAGTTCGGTCATGGGGATGCTCCTTAAGCTGTATTTCCTCCCTTTGTGCTAGCGGGCCGGGGCAAGAAAGACCAGTTTGCAGTTTAGCTTTCCTGAGGAATCGTCTAATTTCGCTCTACTACATGGGGGGGCCATGGGACGCCTTGATCGCTATATACTGCGGCAGATGCTTGCTACGTTCGGCTTCTTCGCCTTGATCCTGGTGCTGGTGTACTGGATCAATCGGGCCGTTCGGCTGTTCGATCAGCTGATTTCGGACGGACAATCGGCCTTGGTGTTTTTGGAATTCACCATAATGACCCTGCCCGCCATCATTGCCACCGTCAGCCCCATCGCGGCTTTCGCCGCGGCGGTTTACGTGACCAACCGCATGGCCAACGACAGTGAATTGGCCGTGTTTCACGCCACGGGCTTCAGCGCCCGCCGTTTGGCACGACCGGTGTTGGTCTTTGGATTGATTATTTCTGTTTTGCTTATGATCCTGACCCACTTGGTGGTCCCGGTCAGCAAAGAACGGCTGAACATTCGCCAAGCGGAAGTGGCGGAAAACTTGACGGCGCGCTTGTTAACCGAAGGGCAATTCTTATCGCCGACCGATGGCGTTACATTCTATTTGCGGGCCATTTCGCCTGAAGGGGAATTGTTGAACGTGTTCTTGGACGACACACGCGATCCGGCCCAGCATTTAACGTATTCTGCGGGCCGCGCGTTTTTGGTTAAATCTGATACGGGGCCAAAGCTGGTGATGATCGATGGATTGGTGCAAATTTCCAATGACGTTACGAACCAATTGTCAGTCACACGGTTTAATGACTTTGTCTTTGACGTTGGCGCCTTGGTGGGCCCCCCAAAAGAACGCGCGGATAACGTGGATTTCTGGACCAGTCTTGAATTAATTTCCGCAAAATCACGGGTCTTTGAAGGCGCTTTGGTTACCTTTGAATTGCACAACCGCACCGTGGCGGGCTTGCTGGCCTTGGTGGCGGGCTTCATCGGCTTTGCGGTTTTGGTGTCCGCAAATTTCAGCCGTTTTGGCATTTGGCCCCAGGTGTTTGTCGCCACAATCATGCTTGTCTTGATCAAGGTTATTGAAAGTGCCGCCACAGATTATGTCTTGGAAGACATGGACCAGGTTTGGGCGCTGTATGTGCCCATTGTGATCGGCCTTGCCTTAGGGGCATTGTTCTTATTGCGCAAAGACCGGGTCTGGGTGCGCATGGGCGGGGTGCCAGCATGATTTTGAACCTGTATTTCGCACGGCGTTTTCTTTCCACGTTTCTGGTGATCAGCTTGGCGTTTTTAACGCTGATCTTGCTGATGGATTTCTTGGAACAGGTGCGCAAATTCGGTGGCCAAGACTTGGGCCTTGGGCGCATTGTTGGGCTTGTCGCCCTGTCGGCGCCATCACGGTATTACCAAATTATGCCGCTGATCATGGTTCTTAGTTCCATCGCGCTGTTCTTGGGGTTGGCGCGCAGCAGTGAATTGGTGGTGGCCCGTGCGGCGGGGCGTTCGGCGTTCCGCAGCGCCCTGCCCCCGGTGTATATGGCGTTGATGGTGGGCATCCTGGCTGTGTCGATTTTGAACCCGGTGGTGGCCATCACCGAAAAAGAATACGAGGCGCGCGCCGCCGCCCTGAATGGCGATGAAGTCAGTTCTTTGTCCGTATCGGCCACGGGATTTTGGTTGCGCCAAGGCAGCGCAGATCGCCAAACGGTTATCCATGCCAAACGCGCCAATTTGGACGGCACGCAATTGTTTGACGTGACCTTGTATGGTTTTGCCCAAGACGGCAAAGCTTTGGATCGCACCAGGGCGGCGTCTGCGTCGTTGCAAGATGGGTACTGGCAATTGGCAAACGCCAAGACATGGCCCTTGGATCGATTGTTCAACCCAGAACGCGGGGCCGTGACCGAACGCGAACTACGCGTTCCGACGGATTTAACTCGTGATCATATCTCTGACAGTTTCGGCACCCCTGCATCCATTCCCGTTTGGCAATTGCCGGCCTTTATCAAACGCCTGGAAAACGCAGGCTTTTCCGCAAAGCGCCACGTGGTGTGGATGCATATGGAACTGGCTTTGCCTGTGTTTTTGGCAGGGATCGTTTTAATCGGCGCTGCGTTTACGGTGCACCATTCGCGGGTGCAGCAGACATCGCTGATGGTTTTGTTTGCTGTGCTTGCGGGGTTTGGCCTCTATTTTGTGCGCAACTTCGGCCAAATCTTGGGCGAAAACGGTCAGATCAATCCTTTGTTGGCGGCTTGGGTGCCCAATATCGTGGCCTTTGGATTTGCCCTTAGTCTTCTTTTGCACACGGAGGACGGCTGATGCGGCGTTTCCTGCTGATTTTTTGGCTGTGCCTGGCACCAGCTTTGACCTTTGCCCAATCCAGCCCCACCTTGATCGCCGATGAAGTGGTGGTGGAACGCCAAGGTGTTATCACCGCGCGCGGAAACGTGCACATCTGGCAAGGCGACGTGGTGATCACGGCCCACGAAGTGCGCTATGATCAAAGCACTGATACCTTGACCATCAAGGGCCCCATCACCGTGCAAGATGGGGACCGGGTCACGATTTTGGCCAGTGAAGCAGAAATGGACAACACGTTGCGCACTGGCGTTTTGCGTGATGCCCGCTTTGTTTTGGACAAGCGCCTGCAAGTGGCTGCCGCCGAACTTTCGATGGAAAGTGACCGGTATAACCAGGCGTACAAAGTGGCGGCGACGTCGTGCCATATCTGCAATGGGCGCACGCCGATTTGGCAAATTCGCGCACAACGCATGGTGCATGATAAAGAAGAACAACAAATCTATTTTGAACACGCGCAGTTGCGTTTTTTCAATGTGCCTGTCTTGTATTTGCCGCGCGTTCGGCTGCCCGATCCATCGTTGAAACGGTCCACTGGTTTTTTGATCCCGCGTTTGCACAACAACACCCGTTTGGGGGTTGGTGTACGCCTGCCCTATTTCATCACGTTGGGGGACCACCGCGATCTGACGATCACACCGTATATTTCCACCAAAACCAACACGCTGGAATTGAGGTATCGCCAAGCCACGCGCCTGGGGGATTTTGAATTCAATGCGGCCGTGTCGGACGATCATTTTCTGCCAGGATCAAACCGCGGCTATATCTTTGGCCAAGGGGCGTTTGCCTTGGCCCGCGATTATGACCTGACGTTTGAGTTGCAGGCCGTCTCCGACCGCACCTATCTGCAAGATTACAGATATTCAGATGCAGACCGCTTGCGGTCGCGGATCGAGCTGAACCGGGCAAACCGCTTGAAGAATGTTGAACTTCGTGTGTCCGCTTATCATTCACTGCGCCCCACGGATGTGAACTCCATCCTTCCCAGCATCGTGGTGGAAGGGATCATGGAAGAACGCCTGCCTTTGGCTGGCAACTTGGGCGAAGCGGGTTATGCGCTCAGCTTCTTTGGCAGCCGCCGAAGTTCGTCCAATCCATTGGACACAGCGCTTGATACTGACCTGGATCCCGATGGATTTGATCTAGCGCGCTTTACGCTGCATGGATATTGGACTGGCACGCGCACCTTCAACAACGGGATGATCTTTGACTGGAACACCCAGGTGGATGCCGATGCTTATTACATCCGCCAACATGCCACATTGGGACCACAGGTGAACAACGCCACCGGCACAGTCATGGCCACCTTGCGCTGGCCGTTGATGCGCCAGAACGCGGACGGGGGAACCATGCAGTTGGAACCTGTGGTGCAAGTGGCCCACACTGAAAGCACCGCCAACACCACCCCAAACCAAGATTCAACACGTGTTGAACTGGACTTTGGCAATTTGTTTGCCGCCAGCCGCGCCCCTGGGCACGATGCAAAAGATGTGGGCACGCGCCTGAGCTTTGGGGTCAAAGCCCGGCACAATTTTGCAAATGGAAACGTTTTGACATGGAACATCGGCCGCATTTTCCGCAAGAATTCCCCCACAACATTTTCAAATTCATCGGGGTTGGGCAGCACCCATTCAGACTATGTGATTGAAGCAGGGTACACCAACCAAAGCGGCCTGGACCTGATGAACCGCGTGATCTTGACCGACATTGGCACCATCCGCAAAAGCGACACCCGCATCGGATTTTCCCAAGATCGCACCAATGTTTCCGCCACCCACACATGGTTGGAAGCAGACCCTGCCGAACAACGATTTTCCGATATAAGCGAATTGTCATTGGACGGCTCCCGCCGAATTGGAGATAATTGGACGTTGTCCACCGGCTTGCGATATGATTTTCAGAGTGAAACACTCTCCGAAGCGAATGTCGGGGCCCAATATCAGAATGAATGTATCGAAGTGAAATTTTCTGCCACCAAACGGTTCACCGGCATACAAGACACCGACTACGGATTAAGCGTTGGTTTGCGCGGCTTTGGCACCGGCCCTGCAGAAACCACGCACGCAAAGAAATGTGGAGGATGATATGTCCCGCGCCCCAGCTTATTTGACCTTTTTCACCGCTGTATTGGTGGCCTGCGCCGCAGTGTTCGCCACCCCTGCCGTGGCGCAAAAGAAGTTTGACGTCATTATCACCGTCAACAATTCGTCAATCACCCGGTATGAAATGGACCAACGCGTCAAGTTTTACGAGGCCATTGGCCAGCGCGGGAACCTCAAGAAACAGGCGGAAGAAGATTTGATCGAAGACCGCCTGCGCATGCAAGCTGCGCGCAGTATGGGATTAGAACTGAATGACGGTGCTGTCACAGATGAAATGGAACGCTTTGCAAGCCGGGCAAATTTGAGTTTGCAACAATTTGAACAATACCTGATCAGCCGCGGCGTTGCGGTGCAAACAGCACGTGATTTTATTGAATCCAACATCACTTGGCGCGCGGTTGTGCGCACCCGTTTTGCCGGCCGTGGCGAAGTGAGCGAAGTCGAAATTGACCGCGCGTTGGCCAACAGTGGTGGTCGCGGCGGCTTGCGGTTGTTGATTTCTGAAATCATTTTGCCCGCCCGTCCAAGGGAAGCGCGCCGCGCCAAACGTTTGGCGGAACGTCTTTCTAAAATCCGGTCCACATCCACCTTCTCTGCAGAAGCGCGCCGTCATTCGGCATCTGCGACCCGTGGCAAAGGCGGCCGTTTGGAATGGATGGATTTGAACGAACTGCCGCCCGCACTGCGCCCGATCTTGCTGGAACTAAAACCAGGAGAGGTGACAGAACCGCTTGAAGTGGAAAACGCGATTTTGCTGTTCCAACTGCGTGACTTGCAAGAAATCAAACCCAAGAAACGCAAAACATCCGCCTTGGAATTTGCCACGATCAACGTGCCTGAGGGCCGCACCCAAGACATCCTGGCGCGTATTGATGTGTGTGACGATCTGTACGGTGTGGCCAAACGCATGGGCGGTCGAGACTTGGAGCGAGAAACCCTGAAGCCAGGCCAAATCGACAAAGAGGTGGCCCTTAAACTGGCCAATATGGACGCGGACGAAATGACCACCCTGCCCGGCCCTGCGGGCACCACCAAGATCATCATGTTGTGTGGTCGCAGTTTTGAGCTGAACACAGACGATGAAGGCGAAGAAGCGCGGCGTGCCCAAATTTCAGAACAGTTGCGTCAGCGCCGTTTGTCCAGCTTGGCCGATGGGTATTTGCAAGAACTTCGCGCCAAGGCGCGCATCGTTCGCAAATGACCAAAGCCCCCATCGCGATCACCTGCGGAGATCCCGCAGGGATCGGACCTGAGATCGCAGTGGCGGCCTTCCAAGCGGTGAAACAAGATGTTCCCTGTGTCTGGTTGGGCGATCCACGGCATTTGCCTGAAGGTACAAAATGGCATGAACACGGGGCAAACGCTGATGCGGACAGTTTGCCCGTTCAATCCATTGCGTTCCCTGAAACAGCCACCCCCGGCACCCCAAACCTGATCAATGCGGCGGGTGTGGTGCAGTCCATTGAAATGGCTGTGGCGGGCACCCAGTCGGGCGCGTTCAGCGGCATCTGCACTGCGCCCATCCACAAACAAGTGTTGCAAGACGGCGCGGGCTTTGCCCATCCAGGGCACACTGAATTCCTGGCCCATTTGGCAGGGCCGGATGTCACCCCGGTGATGATGCTGGCCAGCCCCGATTTGCGGGTCGTGCCGCTGACCATTCACATTCCCATCAAGGATGTCCCGCAGGCCGTTACCACCGATCTGATCCGTGAAACGGTGGCCATCATCCAACGGGATTTCCAAGCCAAACTGGGCATCAAGACACCGCGTATCTGTGTTGCAGGCCTGAACCCCCATGCATCTGAGGGGGGCAAAATCGGCCGGGAAGATTTGGATATCGTGGGACCAGCTGTGCAAAGCTTGGCCGACGATGGGGTTAACATTTGGGGGCCGCTGTCTGCGGACACCATGTTCCACCCTGCTGCACGGGCAACATACGATGTGGCGCTGTGCATGTACCATGACCAAGCCCTGATCCCCATCAAGACCCTGGACTTTTCGGGCGGCGTGAACGTGACCTTGGGATTGCCGTTCGTGCGCACATCCCCAGACCACGGCACCGCCTTTGACATTGCAGGAACCGGCAAAGCCGACCCCATGTCCATGATTGCAGCCCTTAAGACAGCGTGGACCATGGCCCATGGGAATTGATAACCTGCCCCCTTTACGGGACGTTCTTGACCGCCATGATTTGCAAGCGCGCAAATCCTTGGGGCAAAACTTCCTGCTGGATTTGAACCTGACTGCCAAAATTGCCCGCCAAGCTGGGGATCTGTCCGGCCATGACATTCTGGAAATCGGCCCGGGCCCAGGCGGATTAACCCGTGGCTTGTTGGCCGAAGGGGCGCGCCGGGTTGTGGCCTTGGAAAAAGACCACCGCTGCATGGCCGCTTTGGCAGAAATCGCCGATGCGAACCCCGGGCGATTGCACGTGGCAGAAGCCGACGCATTGGATTTTGACCCCGCGTCTGTCCTGAATGCCCCCGTCAAAGTGGTGGCCAACTTGCCCTATAACGTGGGTACAGAACTGTTG
Organism: Planktomarina sp.; assembly: GCA_020629775.1. Classification (GTDB taxonomy): domain Bacteria; phylum Pseudomonadota; class Alphaproteobacteria; order Rhodobacterales; family Rhodobacteraceae; genus Planktomarina. Next base: position 74,527 of record JAHDCP010000002.1, on the reverse strand, counting down.
ATCCGTTGGCTGACGCCTGCAAATTGGCCCCCGTTCTGGGACAGTCTGACATTGATGTTCCAACGGGAAGTGGCCCAGCGGATCGTGGCTGAACCTGGTGACAAGCATTACGGTCGTCTGGCGATATTGGCGAACTGGCGGTGTGACACATACATTGCCATGGGGGTTCCCCCCGAAGCATTCACCCCAGCCCCCAAAGTGCATTCAGCCGTTGTGCATGTCACGGCCCTGCCAAAACCGCGATATCCGGCAAATCAGAAAACACTGGAACGGGTTGTGGGCGCTGCGTTTAATCAACGTCGCAAAATGTTGCGGTCCAGCTTAAAACAGGTGCACCCAAATCCAGAAGAAATTCTGGAAATCGCAGGCATCAAGCCCACGTCCCGTGCAGAAGAAATTTCGATCGAAGGATTTTGCGCCCTGGCCCAGGCCCTGGACGCAAAATAGGTTTTATTCAGCCGCCGCTTCTGGTGCCGCATCCGTTTCCGGCTTGGGCTTTGGGGCCCGCTTGCGGCGTGGCTTGGGCGCATCTTCTGCCTGTTCCGGTGTGGCCACCAAGGGGGATTGAGCATCCCCTTCCACAGCCAAAGCATCGGGTTGCGGCATTTCAGATGGATCATCGGAAACATGGGCGGGCTGGCTTTGCGCTGGTGCCGCGTCATCATCGTCTTTGCGTTCGTTGCGCTCTTGGTCCCGCTGGGCCTGGCGCTCACGATTTTCGCGTTCTTGCTGTTCACGCTTGGCTTCTTGTTCACGCGTGGCTTCGGCCAACAAGCGCAAGTAATGTTCCGAATGCTGCTGGAAGTTTTCAACGGCAACCCGGTCGCCAGACAATTGGGCGTCACGGGCCAATTGGTTGTATTTGTCGATAATCTGCTGCGGGGTGCCGCGCACTTTGCCTTCGGGACCGGAACTGTCAAACACACGGTTAATGACGTTCCCAACGGATCGGTTGCGATTGTTCTTCGAGCGGTTGCGCGATTTAGAGTTTCTCATGTGATTTGTGGTGGCCCATGTTTGGCAGCGGACCCAGAACACCCGCGTATGGGCGAAAGGTCACGATTTTCGGATTACCTTGCGGGGTGCACTGCACCACCTGCTTGACGGAGAGAAAGCATGATTGCCGCGCCAAAACAAGGCCAAATGTTACTTTATTGCGTGAACGCCGGGCCAAGCCTTGGTTTTCTGGCGCAGATGACACGATCCCGGCCGTTCAGATCCTGGTGGGTGGTGATTTCCACAAACCCTTGGTCCGCCAGAAGAATCGTCACGTCGGATGCTTGGGTATACCCAATTTCCAAAATCAGCCGGGCCCTATCGGTCATATGGGCCGCTGCCCCGGCAGCAATGATGCGATATGCCCCTAACCCATCGGCCCCGTCCGTCAGGGCAATGGCCGGATCAAAGCCGCGCACGTCTTTGTCCAAACCCGCCATTTCATTGGCCGCGATATAAGGTGGGTTGGAAACGATCAAATCAAACGACCCCTCCACATTTTCGAACCAGTTCGATGTTTGGAAATCTGCCGCAGCTTCACAGTTATGCAAAGCCGCGTTTTCGCGGGCCACGGCCAGGGCATTGTCAGAAATATCAACGCCAACACCCGTGGCATTGGCACGTTCCATCAGCAGGGATATCAAAATGCACCCCGATCCGGTTCCCAAATCCAAGACGCGGGTAAAGGGGTCTTGCAAGGCAACTTCGATCAACGTTTCGGTATCCGGGCGAGGATCCAAAACATCGAAGTTGACCAAAAACTCGCCCTTCCAAAACGCTTTGCGTCCAATAATCTTGGCCACCGGCACGCCGCTGGCCCGCAAGTTAATCATGTCATCAAAAGCCGCGCGTTTCCCATCTGACCAATCCAGAACATGATCCAGTTCCGTATTGATGCGCCCCACGTCGCTGCCATCAACAAAGGCAAACAAAAGTCGCACATCGCGTTCCCCGCCCTGCACGCCCGCGTCGCGCAGAACCTTACCGGCGTCCATCAACAACAGTCGCAGGATCATGATTGGGTGTTCATGGCAGCCAGTTTCTCCGCTTGGTCTGCGGCGGTCAGCGCATCGACAATATCTTGCAAATCCCCCGCCATCACCTGATCCAATTTATACAGCGTCAAGTTAATGCGGTGGTCCGTCATGCGCCCTTGGGGGAAGTTGTAGGTGCGAATACGCTCTGATCGATCGCCACTGCCCACTTGGCTTTTGCGATCAGCAGACCGTTCACTGTCCACCCGTTCGCGTTCCATATCGTACAAACGGGTTTTCAAAACCTGCATGGCGATTTCACGGTTCCGGTGCTGGGACTTTTCTGAACTGACCACGATCAACCCCGTGGGCAGGTGCGTGATGCGCACAGCTGAATCCGTGGTGTTCACGTGCTGGCCGCCGGCCCCACTGGCGCGCATGGTATCAATCCGCAAATCGCCAGGGTTGATTTCAATGTCCACATCTTCCGCTTCGGGCAGAACAGCCACGGTGGCGGCAGAGGTATGCACCCGGCCGCCACTTTCCGTGGTGGGCACCCGTTGCACACGGTGCACGCCAGATTCGTACTTCAACCGCGCGAAAACGTTTTCGCCTTTGATGTGGGCTGTCACTTCTTTGATGCCGCCCAATTCCGTGGCTTGGTATTCGATCAGATCGAACCCCCACCCCATACTTTCAGCATACCGTTGGTACATCCGCTGTAAATCACCCGCGAACAAGGCCGCTTCATCCCCACCCGTGCCAGGACGAATTTCCAACATCGCGGGGCGGGCATCTGCTTCGTCTTTGGGCAACAAGGCCAATTGCAGGGCTTGTTCCATATCGGGCAACGCGGCTTGCAAACCGGGCAGTTCTTCTTCTGCCAATTCGCGCATGTCAGGATCGTCCATCATGGACTGGGCTTCTGCGATGTCATCCAACAATGTCTGATACGCCCGCACCTGGTCCACCACGGGCTTCATGTCGGAATATTCCTTGGCCAACACCGCAATATCGCCTGACCCTTCTGCCATCTGGGCTTCCAGGAACTCAAAGCGTTGGGTGATTTGGATCAAGGTATCTTCAGAAATCATAGGGGTGCGTCGCCCATACTGTCCTGTTGGTCAAGGGCTGGTGATTACAGATCCGCCAGCAAGGCTTGGATCCGCACCCGGTTCACCCCCATGTCACTGTGCCCCAGTGTCAAATGAGAGGCGACAACACCACAACCCGACGTGTGGGTCAGGCGCAAAACATCTGGAAAGCCCCAAAGCGCAGACCGCACCACAATGGTGGCCGCACCGGCAGTGCGATCCACCACCGTGGCGCGCGGCAAAGCCACAGCCGCATCGACAAGCCGTTCAAAGGTATCGTCATCCATGCCTTGGGCTTGGGCAAACCCACCGGGAACCGTCAGCGTGGTTTCTTGCCCGTCTTGACAGCCAAGCGCCCCAAACGCCCGATCAAAAAAGCTGTGGTTCACCGCAGGCGGCCAAAAACGCACCGCGATTTGCAGCACGGCAAAGCACACCAAAAGACCCAAGAGAATTCTCACACCAAAACCCCGTTATGTTCGAAAATGTAAATCAAACCGACTTATCTGACCCTTACACCCGGCAGAATGCTTAAAATTTCAAACATCAGGTTTGCCGCCGTCAGCGCTGTGTTGCCCGATGTGTCGTACATGGGGCTGACTTCCACCATATCAAACCCCACAATCGAAAGCCCGCGCAGCGCCCGGATCAATTGCATGGCTTGCGGCGTGGTCAGGCCGCCAATTTCCGGCGTGCCGGTGCCGGGCGCATAGGCTGGATCAAGACTGTCGATGTCATAGGTCAGGTAAGTGGGATGATCCCCAATGGCCTTTACGATGTCTTGACCCAAACCCGTCAGGGGTTGGTGCCACAACTCGTGGGCCTGGGTCATATTGAACCCCCAACCTTGGGCTTCTGTGAAATCTTCCGCCGTATACCCCGTGCCGCGCAGGCCGATCTGGAACACCAGTTCTGGGACGATCAGCCCTTCTTCGTATGCGCGGCGGAACACTGTACCGTGGGTTTCGCGTTCGCCGAACATTTCATCGTTCACATCAGCATGGGCATCCACATGCACCAACGCCACAGGGCCGTGCCGTTTGGCGATGGATCGCAATATGGGCAACGTCAGGGAATGATCCCCCCCCATGGTGGCAGGCACCAAAGGATATTCCATAAGCCGGTCATAGGCCGCTTCGATAATTTTCAGACTGTCTGCCAGGGAAAAGGTGTTGATGGACACATCACCCATGTCTGCCATTTGCAGGCTGTCAAACGGTGCAGCGCCCGTTTGAATGTTATAGGGGCGGATCATCGCACTTTCGGCGCGGATTTGTTTGGGGCCGAACCGGGTGCCCGAACGCCAACTAGTGCCAATGTCCATGGGAATGCCCAAAAACGCCACATCCAACCCTTCTGGGCTGTCCGCTTCGGGCAGGCGCATAAAAGTCTGGGGCCCGGCAAAGCGGGCCAGGTCGTTGCCGGAAATGGGTTGGTTTGGCATGGCAGTATCCCCTGTTTTGACCACGGTCGCGCAGTCCGGCGCCGGACGCAAGGGGGCAAACACAGGCCAAGCTTGCCCGCTTTGATGGAATTAACCCACCGTGCGCAGGATTAGCTTTCCATAAAATCCGCCGAATCTGGTCGCATAAACAGCGGCTTACCCGAATTTGTTTCGCGTGCGAAACATTTGATGTCAGGCCCGTGCCCTTTGGTTCCAACAATACAAGCACATCAACTCGCATGCCGCATGGGCCCCTGCCACGGCTGTGGCCCCCGATGCATCAAACGGGGGGGACACTTCCACCACGTCGCCCCCCACCATGTTGATCCCCCGTAACCCCCGCAAAATGGCGGCAGCCTGCGCAGAACTGGCCCCACCCCAAACGGGCGTGCCCGTGCCAGGCGCAAACGCAGGGTCCAGAAAATCAATGTCAAAGGTCACATAGGTGGGATGATCCCCGACAATATCTTTGATCTGCGAAATGGTGTCCGCCAGGGGCTGTGCATGCAGTTGCGGGGCGTCAATCACATGCACGCCCGCGTCATAATCGTTTTGCGTTCTGATCCCTACTTGCACAGATTTCTTCACATCGATCAGACCCATTTTCACGGCCTTATAAAACATGGTCCCGTGGTCGATCCGGTCCATATCATCGTCCGGCCAGGTGTCGGAATGGGCATCAAACTGGATCAACGCGAGGGGGCCATATTTTTCCGCGTAAGCCTGCAAAATAGGAAAGGTAATGTAATGATCCCCCCCCAAGGCCAGGGACCCCGCACCCGCGTCTAAGATACCCGCTATATGGGCCTTCAACGCCACTGGCAGGCTGCGCGTATCAGCATAATCAAACGCCACATCACCATAGTCTGCGACGGTGTTGTCCGTGAACGGATTGATGTCCCAGCCATAGGGCGGATCGCACGGTTGCAGGGTGCTGGCTTCGCGAATGGCGCGAGGGCCAAGCCGTGTGCCGGGACGGTTCGTGACCGCCTGATCAAAGGGCACACCGGTAACGGCAAGATCAACGCCCGTTAAATCCTTGGTGTAAGTTCTGCGCATAAACGACAGTGCGCCGCCAAATGCGTTCTCATAGCTCATGCCCTTAAAACCCTTTCGTGTCAGGGCGTTATCCACATCACTTGCAGCGTCGCTTAAAGCCATTTGTTATCCCTCCAACGGGTGGGCGCGTTCCACCAAACGCGCAAAGAAAGACGCGCCGATGGGGGCGACATCATCGTTAAAATCAAATTCGGAATTGTGCAGCGCGGGCCCTGGGCCTTGGCCGATAAACAGATAACAGCCCGGGCGGTGTTCCAGCATATAGGAAAAATCTTCCGCCCCCATTTCAGATGTGCGCTGGCCATCAACTTGCGCGTCGCCCACCACTTCGCGGGCCACTGACACGGCAAATTCTGTTTGGTCAGGGGAATTCAATGTAGCGGGATAGCTGGGCAAAATGTTCAGATTCACTTGTACCCCGTACATCCCTGAAATCCCGTCACAAATCGCTTGCATCCGCGCCTTCACCATGGCGCGGGCTTGCGGATTGAAGCTGCGAATTGTGCCGCCCATATCCACCAGATCGGGCACGATGTTTGTGGCAGATCCGGTGTTCAGAATGGTCAATGACACCACCAACTTATCGTCGGATGAAACATTGCGGCTGACAATCGTGTTGATCCCCTGGCCCAGCGCCAATGCGGCCGGAATGGGATCCACGGCTTCGTGGGGCAAGGCCCCGTGCCCGCCCTTGCCCGTGATCTGAATGTGAAAGTCGTCCACGGCGGCCATGATCGGCCCGGGCGTTGTGGCCAACTGTCCTTCAGGCGCGCCGGGTTGGGTGTGCAAAGCGTATACTTGGTCAATGGCAAAGCGATCCAATATCCCTTCTTCCACCATCACCCCGGCCCCGCCGCCATCTTCTTCGGCGGGTTGAAAAATTAGTGCCACCGTTCCTTTGAACCGCCGGGTTTCCGCCAAATACCGTGCAGCCCCCAAAAGCATGGTGGTGTGCCCATCATGGCCACACGCATGCATGGCCCCGTCAGTCAAAGATGCATGGTCAGCGCCTGTGTGTTCTTGCATGGGCAACGCGTCCATATCCGCCCGCAACCCAATCACAGGTCCATCCCCTTGGCCGTGGATCAACGCCACAACGCCTGATGTCGCGATGCCTTCGTGCACCTCATCCACCCCAAATTCACGCAACCGTTCCACCACAAACGCTGCTGTTTTATGGCAATCGAACCGCAATTCCGGGTGTTGATGCAAATGGCGCCGCCACGCGGTCATGTCTGGGGCAAAATCGGCTATTCGGTTGACGATGGGCATGGGCTTCTCCTTAATCTTATCAAGGCTTGTTTTGGGGAATGGTGCAATGGGCAAAGATGATTTGGTGTTCGATCCACACGGCGGAATTGAACGACTTTTGTTGATCATGCGCCGTTTGCGGGATCCCGATACTGGGTGTCCTTGGGACATTGAACAAACGTTTGAATCCATCGCCCCCTACACCATCGAAGAAGCGTATGAGGTGGCAGACGCCATTGAACGCGGCAGCATGGATGAACTGAAAGGCGAACTTGGCGATCTGTTGCTGCAGACTGTGTATCACACAGCCATGGGCGAAGAACTGGGGCACTTTACGTTCCAATCCGTGGCAGATGCCATCAGCGATAAAATGGTGGCCCGCCACCCCCATGTGTTCGGCGATGAAAGCCGGGACAAATCTGCAGAACAACAAACCAAAGACTGGGAAACTGTCAAAGCCGCCGAACGGGCATCGGCCAAACAAACCCGCACGCTGGATGGCGTGGCCCTGGGGATGCCGTCTTTGCTGCGCGCGGTAAAACTGCAAAAACGTGCTGCCCGTGTGGGGTTCGATTGGCCAGAAATTGGCCAGGTGTTGGATAAGGTTGCAGAAGAAGTGGCAGAGTTAAAAGACGCCACGGACCCAGCCCACGCCCATGAAGAATTTGGCGATCTGATGTTCGTTATGGCCAACGTAGCGCGGCACATGGGGATTGATCCAGAGGCAGCCGTACGGGATGCGAATGGGAAATTTACGCGCAGGTTCAATGCTGTGGAAGACAAACTTGCCGCGATGGGCAAAACCCCCGACCAGTCCGATTTGGCAGAAATGGATGCGCTTTGGGATGAAGTGAAAGCGGAAGAACGGAAAGAAAAGTTACCTGACTAATTTAATCAGGTATTGACCATACTGTTTTTGTCGGAAATAAACACCTCAGATCAACGGAGTGTTCTCATGTCCTTTTTCCGCACCGCCATCCTGACAACCCTGGCCACATCCATCGCCGCCCCTGTTTTGGCTGATGAAGTGAACGTATATTCATATCGCCAGCCAGAACTGCTGCAGCCCCTGATGGATGCGTTTACCGAAGAAACTGGTGTTCAAGTCAACGTTGCCTTCTTGAACAAGGGCATGGTGGAACGTTTGAAGGCCGAAGGAAAACGTTCACCTGCAGACTTGGTGTTCACCGTCGATATCTCGCGCTTGTCTGCGGTGGTGAACGCTGGGCTGACACAGCCCGTTGACTCTGAAGAAATGAATTCAAACGTTCCAGCAGATTTCCGCGATCCGGACAACCATTGGTTCGGCCTGACCACCCGGGCGCGCATCGTTTACGCATCGGTGGATCGGGTGAACCCGGATGATATCACCACCTATGAAGATCTGGCTGACCCAAAATGGAAGGGTCGGATTTGCACGCGGTCTGGCACCCACCCTTACATGGTGGCCCTGACAGCCGCGCATTTGCACCACCACGGCGAAGACGCAACGTTGGACTGGTTGCAGGGGATCAAAGCCAACTTGGCGCGCAAACCCCAAGGCAATGACCGCGCCCAGGTAAAGGCAATCTGGGCTGGGGAATGCGATATTTCCCTGGGGAACACCTATTACATGGGCAAAATGCTGGCGAACGACGAACAAAAGGAATGGGCTGCGTCCGCCAACATCTTGTTCCCCACTTTCGAAAATGGCGGCACCCACGTGAACATTTCAGGCGTGGCGTTGACCAAATCTGCACCCAACAAAGACAACGCCATCAAATTGATGGAATTTCTGACATCCCCTGCAGCGCAAGAAATCTATGCTGCGGCGAACTTTGAATACCCCATCGCGCCAGGGACCGAACCCATCGATCTGGTGAAAAGTTGGGGCGATTTTGAAGCGGACGCCGTAAACCTGATGGACATTGCTGCCCTGCGCCCAGATGCCTTGCGGCTGACAGAAGTGGCTGATTTTGACGGTTAACGTTACAAATTAGATCGTCAAAGGGCGGGCCAGTGGTCCGCCCTTTTGCGTTTTAATTGCCCAACATCCAAGTGCCGTTTGGCCAAAATGCATGGAACGCAAAGGCAAACATCACGTCGTGGGGCAGGTCTTTGCCAGTGGCTGCATCGCGCACGCGCACTGTGCCCACATCCCGACTTTGGGCGATGGACCGACCATCCAAGGCGGACGCCTGCCCTGCTTGCCAACTGATACGCACGCCTTGTTCCCGCACCTCCCCTTCTTTGGACAAACGGGTCAATGGCCAAGCCCGGTCCCCAATGCGCACCACCCGTGCCAAAGGTGGAATGCCGTGGGGTGGATTTTCGCCGTTGTACAAGAACGGCCGCCGACTGCTGTCATAACTTTCATAGGGGTTGCGGCCGTATTGGCGCCCAAATTTTGGCTGTTCCATAACGATGCCTTGCGGGTTGCGGTCTTTGAACTGCTTCCAGCTTTCCATCCAGGTGGGCAACGCCGTCAGCTTTGTGCCGTTCAATTCACCAACGATTGCTTCGCCAATGGCTTGTTGCCACCAGCTTTCAGTTTCGCGGTCATACATCACCATATCAGAATTGCGCAGCTTGCCCGAAACGCCGAAGGTCAAAACTTGGCCGTTCACATGGCGATCAAAGGTGATCCCTGAATTGCACAGCGGGCAGAACGTCACGGCCACTTTATATGGGCCGAATTCATCGTTCACGATTTCATGCCAGGTCAAATACCGAATTGGATACGCCCGTGCCACCTGCCCGTCCAGTTCCACAGTAATCACGGGTTCCCGGTCCCCGATGCGGGATTCCTGGGCTGCTGGTTTGAAATCAGGGTTTGTCAGGGCTGGGATGCCATCTTTGGGCGGCCCGCCTGACATGATCTGTACCCAGTTGTCGACACTGGTGTTTTCGAAGTCCGTGTTAGGCCATTCGTATTTCCAGAAACTTGGATCAGCGTGCAAACTGCCCGCAGCCAAAGCCAAACCCGTTGCCAAAGCGATTGATTTCCAAAACATGTGCATCCCTTCCGGTGGTTTGCGGCACAGTTTCCGCAGATTGGCCCACCTGGGCTAGCCCTCCACACGCAAAAGTGTTTTTATTCGGCAAAACGCATAAGGAATTTTGAAAATGCCATTTTTCTTAGGGCTTTTGGCCTTTGTTGCAGGAATTGCCGTTTGGATTTACCGCGCCCGTGCTGCGGCAGAGGTGACCCACGAGATTTTGGATGCCGCCAGTGATGTTATGGCCGCGGCCCGTCGCTTTGGGTTTCGGCGGCGCAACAACCGCCATCCCGCAGATGATATCGAAGACCCCAAAATCGCGGTCGGCGGCATCGGTGTGGCGTTCTTGGAATTGGAAGGCATGCCCACCGCCGAAGGCAAAAAGCATTTGCAAATTGCCCTGGCAAAGCACACCCGCGTGTCCACCAAAGACGCCGAAGAATTAATGGTCCTTGGACACTGGTTGATGGGACAATGCAACGGGCCCCAACCCGCCATTGAACGCTTGTCCAGGACGCTGCAGAAAACCACGCAGGCCCAGCATTTTGAAACGGTCATGGCCGTGTTGCAAGATGTCGCGGCAGCCAATCCCAATGGGTTAAGCAACCGCCAGCGGGAGGCTTTGCCAGACATCCAGCGGGCTTTCAAAATCAGTTGAAAAATAAGGGGCGGCCCATTGGACCGCCCCTGTTTGATTATTCTGTGACTGTCACTGTTTTCATAACGTCAGGCATGCCTTTGATGGCACCGGATCGCGGGTGGCCGCGTTTGATGGCATCCACCACATCCATGCCTTCTGTCACCTGCCCCACCACGGTATATTGCCCATTCAGGAAATACCCCGGGGCAAACATGATGAAGAACTGGCTGTTGGCACTGTTCGGGCTTTGCGACCGGGCCATGCCGACGACACCCCGTTCAAACGCCAAATCAGAGAATTCAGCTGGCAAATCAGGCAAATCAGACCCACCCATGCCCGCTTGACGCATATCCGTGGCGTCTGCCCCGAATTGAACATCACCGGTTTGGGCCATGAAACCATCAATCACGCGGTGAAACACGACGCCATTATACTGGCCATCGGCCGCCAACGTTGTGATTTGCGCCACGTGCTTGGGGGCCACGTCTTCCAACAGGTCGATCTTGATGGTGCCATTGGCGCCTTCGCCAGCCACTTCAATTTCCAACCCCGCAGAAAATGCAGGTCCGGCCATCATGGCCAGCACTACTGCAAACTTACGCATCGGCTGCCACTTTCATGGAAATCATGCGGTCTGGGTTCGCAGGCGGTTCGCCTTTTTGAATGGCGTCCACGTGCTCCATCCCGGAAATGACGCGGCCGTACACGGTGTACTGACGGTTCAGGAAGTGGTTGTCGTTGAAGTTGATGAAGAACTGGCTGTTGGCACTGTCTGGGTTTTGCGACCGCGCCGCACCCAAGGTGCCCCGGTCGTGGGGGATGCCAGAGAATTCAGCGGGCAAATCAGGAAGGTTGGATCCGCCCGTGCCAGCACGGCTGAGGTTGAAACCGTCTTCCATATCCCCGTGTTCCACGTCACCCGTTTGGGCCATGAAACCATCAATCACGCGGTGGAACGCCACGTTGTCGTATTCGCCTGCGCGGGCAAGTTCTTTAATCCGGTCGCAGTGTTTTGGGGCAATATCGGGCAACAACTCGATGGTGACGGTGCCGTCTTTGAGTTCCACCAGAATGGTGTTTTCGGGATCTTTAATGTCGGCCATCGGGCCCTCCTTGGTCTATTGATCCACGACATAGCGTTCCACACGCCCCATGGAAAGTCCGATTGGTTGACGGGACGCTGCGCAAAGGTCACAGAACGATCAACAAACGGAGATGTGTGATGGCTTGGAAAACTTTGGACCAGATGGATTTGAACGGCAAACGTGTGTTGACCCGCGTCGACATCAACGTGCCCGTGGACAATGGCCAGGTTACCGACACCACCCGCATTGACCGCATCGTGCCCACAGTGCGTGATATCTTGGCGGCAGGCGGCACCCCGATTTTGATTGCCCATTTTGGCCGCCCTAAGGGCAAAGTGGTTCCCGACATGTCTTTGGCCATCACCCTGCCCGCTTTGGAAGCGGCCTTCGGCCAGCCGGTAAAATTCACCACCTTAGATGATGCCGCGGACGCCATTGCCTTTGCAAAGAACCAAATCGTATTGATCGAAAACATTCGTTTTGATCCCGGTGAAGAAAAGAACGACCCAGCCCTGGCAGCCCGATTGGCCGAACTGGGCGATGTATATTGCAATGACGCGTTTTCCGCGGCCCACCGCGCCCATGCGTCCACCACCGGCTTGGCCGAACTGCGCCCAGCCTGCGCTGGCCGATTGATGGCTGCGGAACTGGGGGCTTTGGAAGCCGCCTTGGGCGAACCGGATCGTCCTGTTGTGGCCGTTGTGGGCGGCGCCAAAGTGTCCACCAAACTGGATTTGCTGGGCAACCTGGTGGGCAAGGTGGATCATTTGGTGATTGGTGGCGGCATGGCCAACACGTTCCTTGCAGCCCAAGGCCACGACGTGGGGAAATCCCTTTGCGAACATGATTTGGCGGACACAGCCAAAGATATTCTTGCCAAAGCAAACACAGCAGGCTGCGAAATCATTTTGCCCAGCGACGTGGTGGTGGCCCGTGAATTCGCAGCAGGTGCGCCAAATGAAGTGGTCAGCGCCACCCAGTGTCCAGCCGATGCAATGATTTTGGATGCGGGCCCCGAAAGCGTGGCCAAAATCGGGGAGGTCTTCGCGGCTGCCAAAACGGTTATTTGGAATGGCCCGCTGGGCGCGTTTGAAATTGAACCCTTCGACAAGGCCACCAATGCCGCAGCCCAGGCTGCAGCGACCCTCACGAAAATGGAGAAACTGACGTCTGTAGCGGGCGGTGGGGATACTGTTGCCGCGTTGAATCAGGCAGGTGCGGCAGATGACTTCACTTATATCTCCACGGCGGGTGGTGCGTTTTTGGAATGGATGGAAGGCAAAACCCTGCCTGGCGTGGCTGCTTTAACGGCAAAATAGCAAGAACCCGCCGGTTTATGGCCTGACCTCCACGCCGTTAGCGGAACCGTTAGCGCGACCATTATTGAAAGATTTACGACCCCGCACTTATAAGGCCTCAAATCCAATAAATTCGGTGGAGACCGCCCCATGACCAGTGCAGCCCAAGCAGAAAAAATCAAAGGCGGCCAAGGCTTTATCGCCGCGTTGGATCAAAGCGGCGGGTCTACCCCAAAAGCGCTGAAATTGTATGGCTTGAATGAAGACGCCTACAAAAACGACGATGAAATGTACGACCTGATCCACGCGATGCGGACCCGTATTGTGCAATCCTCTGCCTTTACCGGGGACAAAGTCGTGGGCGCCATTCTTTTTGAAAACACCATGGAACGCCACATCGAAGGCAAACCGTCTTCGCAATACTTGTGGAATGACCGCGGCGTGGTGCCATTTTTGAAAGTGGACAAGGGCCTGGTGGACGCTGAAAATGACGTTCAGTTGATGAAACCCATCGGCAACCTGGACGCACTGTGCGCCCGCGCCAAATCTTTGGACGTGTTCGGCACAAAAATGCGGTCCGTTGTGGGTGCTGCGAATCAAACCGGGGTTGATGCCATCGTGGCCCAGCAATTCGAATTTGGCCGGCAAATTCTGTCCCACGGTTTGGTGCCAATTTTGGAACCAGAAATCACCATTTCCATCAGCGACAAAGTTGAAGCCGAACATATGGTGCGTGATGCCATTCTGGCTGAATTGGACAAGATGGACCAAAGCATCATGTTGAAGCTGACCTTGCCCGAAAATCCAAACCATTACCAAGTTTTGGTGGACCACCCAAAGGTGTTGAGTGTTGTGGCCCTGTCCGGTGGATATGCGAGGGTTGAGGCCAATGATCGGCTTTCGAAAAACAAAGGCATGATCGCAAGCTTCAGCCGCGCACTGACAGAAGGTTTGTCCGCACAGCAAAGCGATGCAGACTTTGACGCAACTTTGTCCGACACAATTGACAGTATTTACCGCGCGTCCATCGCCGGATAATCGCGCATAAGGGGAAAAATCGGGCAAATGAGCCAAAGATTCCAAGTCTTTGCCACATTCTTGCCTGACCTTTCCCCTAATCCCTTTTGCCATGACATTGCAAAGTAAACGCCCTGCACTTGGCCCCTTGGTCATTGTATTGGTGTCGCTGGTATTGGCGGCATACTTTTGCTTTGCGGCCATTCAAGGCGATTACGGTGTGATGCGCCGCGCAGATGTTGATGCCGAAGCCCGCACCTTGCAGGCAGAATTGGACCAACTGAACGCCCAAATCGCACGTATGGAAAACAAGACCCGCCGCTTGTCGGACACTTATCTGGATCTTGATCTTTTGGATGAACGTGCCCGCGATGTTTTGGGCCTGATCCGCCCCGACGAAATCGTCATTCGCTGAACCAGCCCCATCTGTTTCCAAATCTTGAGCTTACCAACGCGCCTGCGCGTCTGCGCGCGCAAGAAAACGCTTCCCTTTTTCACGCGTCGTGATAGAGATAGTTTAACGCTAAACTATTTTTAGGACGCCCCACCCATGGCCACCAAAAAGGCGAAATCGAATACTTCCAAAGAAGAACTGCTGCATCATTATAAAGAAATGTTGTTGATCCGGCGGTTCGAAGAAAAAGCAGGTCAGCTGTATGGCATGGGCCTGATCGGCGGGTTCTGCCACCTGTATATTGGACAAGAAGCCGTGGTGGTGGGCTTAGAAGCCGCTGCCAAGGAAGGTGATAAACGCATCACCAGCTATCGCGATCACGGCCACATGTTAGCCTGCGGGATGGACCCCAAGGGGGTTATGGCAGAACTAACTGGCCGCGAAGGGGGATACTCCAAGGGCAAGGGCGGTTCGATGCACATGTTCTCCAAGGAAAAGCACTTTTACGGTGGGCACGGCATTGTGGCGGCACAAGTACCATTGGGCGCAGGCTTGGCATTTGCAGACAAGTACAAAGGCAACGACAACGTTACCTTTACATACTTCGGCGATGGCGCGGCCAACCAAGGGCAGGTTTACGAGACCTTCAATATGGCCGCCTTGTGGGATTTGCCCGTGATCTTTGTGATCGAAAACAACCAATACGCCATGGGCACTTCGCAACAACGGTCCACATCGTCCGCGGAAATTTACGAACGCGGCAAATCCTTTGGGATCCCTGGCGAAATTGTTGATGGTATGGATGTTCTGGCCGTGAAAGCCGCTGGCGAAAAAGCCGTGGCACACTGCCGGGCCGGCAAAGGCCCCTATATCTTGGAAGTGAAAACATACCGGTACCGGGGGCATTCCATGTCGGATCCCGCCAAATACCGGACCCGCGAAGAAGTGCAGAAGATGCGCGATGAAAAAGACCCCATCGACCACATCCGCGATATGTTGGTGACAGGCAAACACGCGTCCGAAGACGAATTGAAGGCCATCGACAAAGACATCAAGAAAATCGTCAACGAAAGCGCCGAGTTCGCCAAAGAAAGCCCGGAACCCGCGCTGGATGAACTGTGGACCGATATTTACGCGGAGGCCCAATAACATGGCGACCGAAATTCTTATGCCCGCCCTGTCCCCCACCATGGAGGAAGGAACTTTGGCCAAATGGTTGGTTAAAGAAGGCGACACCGTTCAATCCGGCGACATCATGGCCGAAATTGAAACCGACAAGGCCACTATGGAATTTGAGGCCGTGGACGAAGGCACCATTGGAAAAATCTTGGTGGCCGAAGGCACAGCCGGCGTCAAAGTAAACACCGCCATCGCAGTCTTGTTGGAAGACGGTGAAAGCGCGAGCGATGTCGCGCAAGCCGCTTCTGCACCTGCGGCTGCCAGCGAACCACAAGCGGCCCCTGCCCCCGCGGCGCAAGCCAAGGCCCCGGTGCAAGTGAATGTGGTGGAAGAAGATTTGCCTGAAGGGACAACATTCAAAACTCAGACGGTCCGCGAAGCTTTGCGTGACGCCATGAGCGAAGAGATGCGGTCCAACGACGACGTGTATTTGATGGGTGAGGAAGTGGCCGAATACCAAGGCGCTTACAAAATCAGCCAAGGCATGTTGGATGAATTCGGGTCCAAGCGGGTCATTGATACGCCCATTACCGAACACGGGTTCGCGGGCATTGCTGTCGGGGCCGCGTTTGGTGGATTGCGCCCCATCGTGGAGTTCATGACCTTCAACTTTGCCATGCAAGCGATTGACCAAATCATCAACTCAGCCGCCAAGACATTGTATATGTCCGGCGGGCAGATGGGGGCGCCCATGGTGTTCCGTGGCCCCAACGGGGCTGCCGCCCGTGTTGGCGCGCAACACAGTCAAGATTATGCCGCATGGTATGCGCAGATTCCTGGCCTGAAAGTGGTGCAACCATATTCAGCTGCAGATGCCAAAGGATTGTTGAAATCAGCCATCCGTGACCCAAACCCGGTGATTTTCCTGGAAAATGAAATCTTGTATGGTCAGTCTTTCGACGTGCCAGACGTGGAAGATTACACCGTTCCACTGGGCAAGGCGCGCATTTGGCGCGAAGGCACGGATATAACCCTGGTCAGCTTCGGGATTGGCATGAAATACACGTTGGAAGCGGCCGATCGGTTGGCCGCAGAAGGTGTCAGCGCTGAAGTGATTGATTTGCGCTGTCTGCGTCCGATGGATACAGCCGCAGTTATCAAATCGGTGATGAAAACCAATCGATGTGTGACCATCGAAGAAGGTTTCCCTGTCTGTTCCATTGGCAACCATTTGTCGGCGGTTTTGATGCAAGAAGCGTTCGATTACTTGGATGCCCCTGTGATCAATTGCACAGGCAAAGATGTGCCCATGCCTTATGCGGCCAATCTTGAAAAACTGGCATTGGTGACCACAGACGAAGTGGTGGCCGCTGCAAATTCTGTTCTGTATCGCTGAGGGGTCCAAGACTATGGCAACTGAAATTCTCATGCCAGCACTTTCCCCCACGATGGAGGAAGGCAAGTTGGCCAAATGGCTGGTAAAAGAAGGTGATACGGTTCAATCCGGTGATCTTCTGGCCGAAATTGAAACTGACAAGGCCACCATGGAATTCGAAGCCGTGGATGAAGGTGTTATCGGCAAAATTTTGGTGGCCGAAGGCACCGATGGTGTGAAAGTAAACGCAGCCATTGCCGTGTTGTTGGAAGATGGCGAAGACATCGGCGATGTCGCTGCAGCCCCCGTGCCTGCGGCGAAGGCAGAAGTTGCAAACGTTGCAGAACCTGCGGCGGCAGTCCCTGCCCCGGCAATGGCAGCTGCGGCACCTTCAAAGGGTGATCGTGTGTTCGCATCCCCCCTTGCCCGGCGTATCGCTGCTGACAAGGGCCTTGATTTGTCCGCACTTACAGGCAGCGGCCCCCATGGGCGGATCGTGAAAGCGGATGTTGAAAATGCAGGTGCTGCGCCAGCCGCGCAATCCGCATCTTCTGCTTCACCAGCGCCAGTGGATGCCAGCGCGATTGAAGCGATGTACCAAGATCGTGAATTCGAAAGCATCACTTTGGACGGGATGCGCAAAACAATTGCGGCCCGTTTGACTGAAGCCAAGCAAACCATTCCGCATTTTTACTTGCGCCGCGACATTAAGTTGGATGCCCTTTTGGCGTTCCGGTCCCAGATCAACAAACAACTGGCGGCCCGTGACATCAAACTGTCCATCAATGACTTCATCATCAAAGCCTGTGCTTTGGCTTTGCAACACGTTCCCGCCGCCAACGCTGTGTGGGCGGGCGATCGGGTTTTGCAGATGAAAGCCAGCGATGTGGCTGTGGCTGTGGCGATCGAAGGCGGCTTGTTTACACCGGTTTTACAGGATGCCGATACCAAATCTTTATCAGCGCTCAGCGCGCAGATGAAAGATATGGCCAGCCGGGCCCGTGACCGCAAATTGGCACCCCACGAATACCAAGGCGGCAGTTTTGCAATCTCTAACTTGGGTATGATGGGAATCGATAATTTCGATGCGGTTATTAATCCGCCCCATGGTTCGATCCTGGCCGTAGGTGCTGGTGTCAAAAAAGCTGTGGTTGTGGATGATCAAGTGTCGATTGCGACTGTAATGTCCGTGACACTGTCCGTGGATCACCGTGTCATCGACGGTGCGGTTGGGGCGGAATTTCTGGCCGCTATCGTTAACAACCTTGAAAACCCCATGGGCATGTTGGCCTGATCTGGTCGATAAATCAAAAATCAAAAAGCGGCCCTTAGGCCGCTTTTTTTGTTTATTGTCCGCACCCATTTGCCAACAATTGGTTCATAGAAACTGATGGCTGTTCGCAGCCCGCTTCCCCAACGATTTTCGCGGGAACCCCAGCAACGGTTTTGCAAGGGGGCACTTCATGCAGCACAACCGATCCTGCGGCGATGCGACTGCAATACCCAACTTTGATATTGCCCAGAACTTTCGCCCCTGCCCCGATCAAAACACCATTCCCAATTTTGGGATGGCGGTCGTCATCTTCTTTACCGGTGCCGCCCAAAGTGACCGAATGCAACATCGAAACGTTATCACCAACGACCGCAGTTTCGCCAATCACGATGGAATGCGCGTGGTCAATCATGATGCCCTTGCCAACTTTAGCAGCTGGATGAATGTCCACACCAAACACTTCAGAAACCCGAGATTGCACATAATATGCCATGTCACGGCGGTTTTGGTTCCACAGCCAGTGCGCGACGCGGTAAGCTTGGATGGCTTGATACCCTTTGAAAAACAACAAGGGCTGGATCATACGGTGGCACGCGGGATCCCGGTCAAAAACCGCCACCAAATCTGTGCGTGAAGACGTGCCCAATGCTTTGTCTTTGAAGGCTGCATTGCTGACTTCGCGCAAAATTTGTTCGGGCATCCCATCAGAGGCCAGCTTTGTGGCAATCCGATATGACAGCGCTGCTTCAAGCGATGCGTGGTGCAATATGTTGGAATGGATAAGCCCACCCAACGCAGGTTCTGCCGCAACAGAAGCTTCAGCATCACTGACAACCTGATCCCAAACAGGATCAAGGCTGGTTACGTCTGCATTGGATTGGGCCATTTTGCGCCTCGCGATATTGGTCAGGATTGATCACTAACACAATTGCACCACGGGGCGCAAAGTCGATCACACAGTTGTGCTCAGTTCAGCGAAAAGGCCAGGACCGTATTCTTGCGAAAGTTGCGCCACCTGCACAGTCACAGCCCCCGAAACGCCATCGGCCGTGATGTCTGCGGCGGAATAAATCCACTGAGGGGTGGACACTTCAGCCTCGCGGATCAAATTGCCGCCTTGCCAAACCTTGACCCGATAAGCCTCTGTCGCCTCTGAAACAGGCACATCAACCACGTCCCAACCATCGCCCGTGCCCCGTGTTCTTCTGATCCAGTCCACTTCCAGGCCCCCTGCAACAGGTTTGGCATTCAGGAATGCCGGCGCATAGGGGCGTCTGCCGTTCCCTTTGAACGCAAGGGTGTATTGGTTGAACAAAGGATCATTGTAGGGGCGCCCGCCGGGACCCACGCGATATGTTCGATCAACATTAAGCGCGACCTCTGGCAAATCGATTTGATCGGGCACACCGTTCAGCAAAACAAAGTGACTGCCCGCAGGCCATTCCGCTGGCATCAATCCATCCGATCCAAACTGTCCGCGCAATCTTTTGGTAACTTCAAAAGTGTTTTGCCCTGTAACGGTTGAGACTTCGAATTGAAAAACCTCCCAATTGTCGGGGGTCCCGTCACCGATAATGGCCAGGTTTGCGCCTGCCAAAATGGCTTCGTGGGTTTGCGTATCCAAGACACCTTCGGTCAGTTGGACACCCAAGGGAAGTCCGTGGTCGATGATGCCGTGACACGCAGCCGCAAGCGGCGTTGTTGTGAAGCCCAAGGTTGCAGGAACCGAAAATGTCGTGTTCAGGGCAAAATTATTTGCCGTGGCAGATGCATACATCGCCGCATGACCAGGCCAAGGATTTGCCGTAACGGCGGCATGCGGGGCAAAGGGAACTTCACTGCCCGACATCATTGGAAGATCCATAAAGGTTGCAAACACTGGGCTGGCCACTGTTGGCGTAACAATCGGGTCTGCATCAGCATCAGACGCGATGGGCACATCCCAAAATCCATCCACGCGCACAGCTTCTGCGCGGCGAGCCCCGGCGTGCTCCAAACGATCAATACGGTATTTCGCATCGCCGCCGGGTTCTTGCAGCGTGACGATATCGCCGGCACCGATGGGTTCATCCGACGGCGGCAATACAAACTCTGCACGGTCCCTTGCAGACCGGCTTTCGGCCAACCACCTGTCAGTGATTTGCCGGGCCTCCGCGCGGGTCAGCATCAAATTCACTTCTGATTGCGCAACGTCATGGGACGCATCTGTTGGGAACACAGATTCTGCCGCCGCCACTTCAAAGCTGCCGTTCGCCGCGATGTAAGACAGGCGAACCCGATCTGCCAATTCAGCTTCGGGATCGCGTACGTAATGGACGGGGAACGCTTGTGATCCTTCCACCACCAATTCCGGGTCTTTTAACGCGGTGCTCCATTTCGTGGTGCGGGATTTGAAAATCAGCACCCCATCGCGTTCAACCGCATCAAACCCAAAGGCTGTCATAAGCGGCTGCAAGGCCTGGCGCGCAGACCCGACACTGCCAACGCCGTAACCACGCACATATCCATAAAGTTCAGTTGTATCTATTTTATACAAACCGGATCGGGCACAAATCTCTCGCACCACAGAATCCAATGGGCGGGCCGCCGTTCTGCCTGAAATCCAATGACCCGTGGCATAGTTTTCTGCATCGGACCAAACGTCAGATCGGTTTGGAAAAGCCGGATATGGCCGCGCATCCCAAGCCCAAACGTGCGCCCGGCTGAGGTCCAGCATTGGACCATCATACAGATTTGACGTTGGATTATGGGCCGCTTGCTTCCAATGCGAATACATCGCCCGCAAATACTGCATTTGTATGAGTTCATCACGCTGCCCGTTTGAAAAGCGCGGCACGGAACTTTCAGAACTTTTGGGGTCTAAAAATTTGTTGGGCTGGTTGGTGCCTTTGTCGATGGCAGCACACCCAATTTCAGTAAACCAAATGGGTTTAGACTCCGGAACCCAAGCGGTCTGTTCCAGGGATCGGACACCATCCACCCGGTTATAGTGCGGGTTTTCCCACCAACCGCGAATGTCCTTGTACCGGAACGCCCATGGTTCTGATTCACTGGCATCTTGAATGGGCGTTCTATTTTGCGCTTCGCGGGCTTCTGGCGTTTCATAGTACCAATCGAACCCTTCACCGCCTTCGACGTTGCCCATCAAGTAGGACAGATTGTAAATTGATTTTGCGTCAATGTCCTTATGGTCACATCCATCGCGCCAATCGCTAAGCGGCATGTAATTGTCGATGCCGATAAAATCGATATTTGTGTCAGACCAAAGCGGGTCCAAGTGAAAATACCGATCATTGGTGCCATCTTGTGGCTGGTACCCAAAGTATTCCGACCAATCCGCAGCGTAAGATATTTTGGCATCGGGACCCAAAATGGTGCGCACATCTGCGGCCAATTCTATCAACTTTTGCACGGCAATGAACGCGCCAGACCCATCGCGAATGTGGGTAAGTCCCCGCATTTCGGACCCGATGCAAAAAGCCGCAACACCACCCGCTTGCGCGCACAAATGCGCATAATGCAGAATAAACCGACGATACGACCATTCGCTCGGACCCGTATACAAAACAGTGCCTGCCGCCGCAGTAAAGTCTGTGGCTTGGGCCGTGCCAAAGAAGGCGTCCACCTCTGCTTGGGCTGCATTGGTTTGGTCTGGGCTGCCAGGTTGCCCTGGCGCAATCGACGTGGTGATACGGCCGCGCCAAGGCAGATAGGGTTGTTCTTCTGCAGGGTTCCAGGGGTTTGGAAGCCCATTTCCTGTCAGCTGGTCCATCAGAATGAAGGGATAAAACATCACGTCTTGGCCGCTGTCATGAATGGCGGCAATGGCCTCTATCACTGATGCGTCTGCAGGGGTTCCCCCGTAAACGGGGCGGTCATTTTCTGTAACAATTTCGGTGGCAGCTGCGCGGGCCAATCCGGAAACGACCCACGGCATTTCTGTGCCGTCTTGTTGGGCTTGTTCTACTTTTGGCTGCAACTCGCACTGCCCAGCGCGCAAATCATCCCCAAACCAAGACACAATCAAAGATGTGGACTCACAATTCGGCAATTCATCGGTCAGCGTTTCCAACGATGTGGCCATGTCTGTCAGGCCAGATGCTGTGTGCACATTGGCGGTTTCAGTGTTGCCAAATCCACGGTCAAAAAAGACCGGCGTCGTGGCCAAGGTGTATTCGCCAGACCCCGGCATAAGCGCCACCGATCCAATGGCGTGGCTAAGATCTTGCACAATCACATCATCATTTGGTGTGGACGGGCGCGTTACTTCAAAACTGAATTGGGGCACACGGTTGCCAAAGGGTTCCAACGGCAAATCTTCAAACACGATGTACGCCGTGCCACGAAACGCGGGCGCATTGCCTGCGCCCTCTACTGCCGTGATCTTTGGGTCAGGTTGCTGATCTGGCGCACCGGAATAAACCCGGAAATTGTAATCATTGGGCGCTATTTCAGCCCCGTCCGCCCAGATGCGGCCCACGCTTGTAACCTCCCCTTCGCACAAGGCGATGGCCAGGCTGACAGTGTATGAATAATTTGTGGTGCTGGCGCTGGGGGCACCTTTGCCGCCTTGCTGGGTGGTATTGGATGTTTCTTGAAACCGCGTCGCCCAGATCACGTGCCCGCCCACGCGCATGCGGCCGTACACTTGCCCGATGGGCGCACCTTCGTTGGCCCCTGTTAACCGAAACCGATCAACCCGCCCCGTTTCAACTGCAGCACTGCCACCCGACATCAGGCGTTGATCAATCACCCGCCCCACCATGGCCCCCGCCGCACGCCCGATTGTGGCCGTAGCCAAGCCTGCAACTGTGCCGTTAATCGCGCCGCCCAGGGCCATGCCCTCAGCAGAAAGAACCAAAGTGGCCATATCAAATATCCTTCAAAGGAAATGCAAAACGCGCCACGATGCGGCGCTGCCATGGCCGGCTGAGGGGACTTTCCGTCACCGCATAACCGCCATAGGCATGAATGAATTTTGGGGTGTCAGTCACGTCCGATTGAATGCCCAAATGTTTGGCCACACATCCCGACCGCATCCGAAACAAGACTACGTCACCGGGTGCTGCGGCTTGAATGTCTTTCGGCCGCATATGGCGCAGGCTGGCACGCCAAAGAACCTCTGATTTGGCCACCTCATCCCAGTCCCGGCTATAAACGGGCATCGTTTCAGGTTCTGGGCCAATCAGATCGCGCCAAATGCCGCGCACTAGACCCAAACAGTCACACCCTGCCCCTTTGGTGGACGCTTGGTGCATATAAGGCGTGCCAATCCAAGCGCGGGCGCTGTCCACCACGGGCGATGTCATGACAAACTGCCGCCAGTGTTGTCGCCACTGCGCACCGGGATGGACATCAACCAATCTTCCCCTGGGATATGGGGAAACCCACCGAAATTGATGACGTTATCGAACTTGTCGCGGCAGACCGACAAACGCCCATCGCACCCTGAGTTGATCACCACCATGTCGCCAGGTTGCACATCGGCGCGAATGGGTTCCCAAGTTTCGATCAAACGTTCGCCGTCTGTCACTTCATCGCGCACAATCCAGGAAACGTAAAATTCACCCGCGCCACTTTCCATCACCAGCTTGCCGCGCAAAAACCAACCGGGCGGGTACGTGCCATCATCGGTGAACCGTAAACGACGGCGATCTTCGATCACCTCCACCGGGCGGCGCATATGATTGGCGGGATCCGTAAGATCCACCTGGCACCGACTGTCCCCCAAAACATGGCCGCACGTCTTTTGGTACACCCGTCCCTGTTGCGCATTCAGGTCTTCGGTCAAGCCGCGCAATTCCACATCGAACGCACCGCCGTTGCGGCGGATTTCACCAAGCGTTCCTTGAAAGGTCAGTTTGGCTTGGGTTACGTCATTCCAATTCACCAACCATGTTTTAACCGAAGCCCGGTCATACAGCCCCGCGTTAATATCTGCTTCGGTGATCCGCGCGTCACTTAACGCACCCTGGGCTTCGGAATTGTCCACCGACAGCCCGGTGGTTTGGGTCAAAGCCCGGGCAGTCATGCCTGTTTCAGCGGTGCACAGATGCCCGTCCACCACCAGATCCAGATCGTGATCCGTGAACCCCAATACCGTTCCATCTTTGCGTTCGATCACCCAACACCGCGCCACGGTGGTCACGGCGGTTTTCAGGTGATCGTGAAGGGCGTCCACGGTCATACCCGCACCTCCACCACTGGGATGTCGGGCACTTGGCCTGCGTTGAACGTGTCCACAGACGTTACGATCTGATCTGTGTCAAAGCGAACGGGCACATCAAATTCGAACCCGGCAGTGACTTCGGCATGTTCATCGGCCGGGTGCAGAAAGGTTACGACGCCAGTGGTGTAGTCAACTGTGTAATCCACGGTTTCCACTTGCGGCACATCACCGATGGCCACTTGTACCGTGCCCAAAACGGGCTTGCGGATGGGCCGGATATAAAAATCATCGCCCGAAGCATATCGTTTGACCAATTGGAACTGGGTGACCACACCGTCGCCTGTGCCCAGCACTTGATCGATGTGTTCAATCTCGCGGTCGGCCGCTTTGGATTTGTAATCCGCCCAGTCCTTCCACCGAAAGGCATGCAGCGGGCCACGGCGGGCTTCAAAAAACTGCAATACGTCC
Source organism: Planktomarina sp. (assembly GCA_020629775.1). Taxonomy (GTDB): domain Bacteria; phylum Pseudomonadota; class Alphaproteobacteria; order Rhodobacterales; family Rhodobacteraceae; genus Planktomarina. The sequence goes on along the minus strand of JAHDCP010000002.1, from coordinate 49,893 downwards.
TCAACATCTGTCAAAGACCGCAAAGATGCCCCCGCATCGTATCGCCGCCGGGAATGTTCCCAAGGCGTGTTGCGTTCTTCGAACCCGTTGGCCAGCGTCACAATTTCGGTGCGCCGTTCGGGGCCACCTGTGGATCCAAAGGACAGATTGGTGGGAAATTGTACGTCGTGAAATGCCATGGTCCCGGCTCCCTCAAGAATTGCGTTGGCCGCGCGACAACGCGCGTGCCATTTGCGCCGCCACTTGGCTTTGGCTGCGTTGGAACCCCTGCACATCAGGGGTCGAAATGTTCATGGTGACATGCACTGCTTGGGCCCGCCCGCCTTGGGCTTTGACCCCCAGTTTGCCATCTGCACCGCGGGTCAGCGGCATGATCGCTTCGGGGCCTGCTTCGCCCATCAACCCGATCCCACTTTTCATCGGGAACGTGGCGGGGCCATCGATGACACCGCCCTTGGCAAAGGCCTGGACGCTGCCTTGGGATATCACAGCGCCCTTGGCGAACGCTCCCCCAAACAGCCCGTTGATGCCTGAGGCCAACAGGCCGCCAAAATGATCCGTCACGGGTTTAAGTGCTGCGTTATACGCTGTGTTGGCAATGGATTTTCCCACCACAGCCAAGGCATCAGAAAGTTTGTACCCATCCAAAACCACGCCATCAAAAGCTTTGCGCAAACCACCAGACATGGACCGTTCCAGGGACGAAACACCGGTTTTCGTGCGCTCTGCCGTGGCCTGCAACTGTTCCAGTTCGCCGGTAAAGGCGGCGATAATGTCTGTGGTGCTGGCAAGGCCATCCACCAAACCGTCCAATTCATCATTATATGCCATCATCTTGTCCTTCTTCGGGTTCAGGGCCAGTGTCTGGGAACGCATCCATCAAGGTGGCCAGGCGATCCCGTGTCATCGTGCCAGACCCTTGATCCAGGCCCAGCATCACCGCCAAGTCATGGGGTGTCAGGTTCCAAAATTGGCCGGGCGTCAGCCCCAGACGGGACAACCCAGCCCGGTGCATGGCGGCCCATGCCAACATCACGCATCATCCTGTGGCGGGGCGAAGGCCAGGGCCAACAAACGGGCCGCCGCTTGCCCTGCGGCAATGGGCCCTCCTTCGATCTCTGCGGTCAGCAGATCACCGGTGGTGCCAGCCCAGCCGCCGCCCCGCAGTCCTGCGGCCAAAACCGATAGGACATCGCGGGCGGAAAACCCCATGGTGTCGAACCGTTCAATCAAACCAAACAGCGTGTCGCCGTTCATGCTGGTTTCCAGTTCGGCCAAAGCGCCCAAGGTCAACTTGCAGACCTGGGACGTGCCGTTGACCGTCAGGGTCACTTCGCCCGCGTATGGGTTGCCCATTACAGGGCCACAAACTGCAGCAGACCCGCAGACGCCAACGACATGTCGTAAGTGGCTTCGCCATTATGCGTGCCTGCATATTCCAAGCTTGCCACCTGGAAGGGGCCTTCGATAACGCCGAAATCTGGCACGATAATTTCGAAATTCGGCGTTGCGCTGTCGAAGAAAATCTCGCGAATGCGGCCATCGGTCAGTTCGTCTTTGAACACGCCTGCCCCAGAAATCGACGCCGATTTCACGCCAGCACCCCCCAGCAGTTCACGCCAGCCATCTTGGCTGTCCAAATTGGTGACATCCACCGTTTCAGCATTGAAGCTGATGCGCGTGGCGCGCAGCCCCGCCACCGTTTGGAACAGACCGTTCCCATCCATATCGACCTTCAACAACAGGTCGCGACCATTTTGAGCAGCCATGTCTTAAATCTCCTTCAGAAAAATCAATTGTCTTGAACCCGGGCGCGGAACACCAAATCCACGCGGCGCGTTGTGCCATTGTCCGACCGCGCGGCTTTGGCGCGCAGGAACCAAAGGGCCACCAACGACCCACGCGTCAGGGTCAGATCCGCCCCCACCAACGCGTCACAGATCGCCGCTGCAATGTCTTTGGCGGTTTGAAAGCCCGCTTGGTCCGTCACCACCGATACGGAGAATTCATGGAAAGCACCGTCAGCACAGACATCTGACGCATCCTTCACGTCCTCCGGACCCAAAGTGACATATGTGTTGGGCGGCGTTCCGGGCGGGGTGGCATCGTAAATATCAGCCCCCACCAATGCCACCAGTGGCGCATCATTTGTCAGTTGGGCATAAACCGCAGCTTGCAGGGCACTTCCAACGGCATAGGTCATGTCAACACCTCCTCGGTGCACAGGCAGTCCAAGAACCGGCCGGTGGGGTCGCGTTCCACGACTGCGTGGATTTCAAACAGGCGAATGCCTTCGGCAAATCTTTGGCCTGCTTTGGGGCGTGATGGCGCACCGAAGGGGGCAGCCCGCACTGTGATGGCCACAGATGTTTGCGATTGGCGCAGGTGGTCCACCTCGCCTTCGCCGCCGTTGCCAGCGCGAAGCGCGGCCCATGTGGTGCCCAGCGGAATCCAAGTTTCAACAAAGCCCCCCGCACCATCGGCGGTTTGAACTTTTTCTTCCAAAATCAAGCGGCGGTTCAGTTGGGTCATTGCACCCCGCCCCCCAGTATCCGCACGGTTTTGTAGCGTTCCACCAGGACCGCCACACCGAAGGGCAAGGACGTGTCGGGAATGCCCAGCGCATTGCGATTGTCATAATAATGGGATGCCAACATCAGCACGGCTTGGGACAAATCCGCGGGCAATGCGTCAAACGACGCGGCAAACCCAGCGGTAAATCGAATGTTGATGGAACCGCGCGGCGTGATGGCAGGCAAAAGCCCCGTGGTGGCTGCCAAGCGCGGGCGGTGGTGATCTTGTTCCAACGCGAAATCACTGATCGCCAAGGGGCTGGCATTTCCGGCGCGGTCCAGCATCGTCAGGGATACAAGCCCTGTGATGGGGGCCACGGGCAACGGTTGGGAACACCGATCGCGCCAATCCGTCAGGCCCCAAGAAAATTCGCGGGTTAAAAGGATCTTGCCGGTGCGCGCCTCAAGGGCCGCCAGGGCCGCGCGCAAAAAGCTTTCCAGCACGGTGTCTTGAACCCCATCATCGGCAAAGCCTGTGCCCAGGCGCAGGTGATCCTTGAACGGTTCCACGGGCAAAGCGGTGGACGGGATCGTGGTCTCTTCGACTAACATCATCTTTCACAGGCTCCGAAGTTACGGGCCCCCTCGGGGCGACAAAAAGAACGGGCGCGCGACCGCAAAGCGTTGCTCGGACGGAGGGGGAGCAGCTAGACAACGCTTTCAAAAGGAAGGGCGCGCGCCCGCGAGGTGCGGCCCGAAGGCCCACACCCCATTCAACGCATCTTACGACACATCGAATTTCAGCAACTTGATCGCCGCAAAATCGCTGACGTCACCGCCCACGCGCTTGGTGGCGTAAAACAGAACGTGCGGTTTGGCAGAAAACGGATCGCGCAGAATGCGCGTGTCGGGGCGTTCAGCCACGGTGTACCCTTTGGCAAAATCACCAAACGCGATGGCGTAGGCGCCAGCAGCGATGTCAGGCATGTCTTCGGCAATCACCACCGGATATCCCAGCAAACGCGCAGGTTCGCCCGCAGCCAAGCCATCAGACCACAAGAAACGACCATCGTTGTCTTTCAACTTGCGCACGGCCCCGGCGGTTTTGGAATTCATCACAAAGCTGCCGTTGGCGCGGTAATCGGCACCCAAAGCATACACCAGGTCGATGATTTCATCGCCGGTGTTCAAATCACCCGCAACACCTGTGGGAACATAACCGATGTCGCCCCAGGCCCAGCTGGCGTTGTCCACGATGGTGTGGGTCAAGAAACCAACCGGTTTGTCCACGCCGTCCCCATTGATAAAGGCATTGGATTCCGCGCGGGCAAATTTGTCAGCGATTTTGCCAGCCAACCAGCTTTCCACATCAAACGCGCTGTCGTCCAGCAAACGCTGCGATGCTTTGGGCAAAGCGGACAGCTCATGCAAAGGAATGGTGATCCGGTCCACAGACGGCGTGCCTGTTTCTGCTTGGCTGCCTGTTTCAGACGCCCAGCCCGTGCCCACATCCGTGTGATCCACCAACACGTCAAACGACGTGGATTCCACATTCACCACATTGGCGATGGCCCGCAGGGACGCTGTGCCTTGCAGAACGGATTGAATGTTAGCAGCCGTTTCAGGGTCCACCAGGTAACCACCGTCACCGGCCACGGCTGTGGACATGGCTTTGCCGTCCAGTTCCAGACCACGCAGCGCGTCGTCATCACCAGAACGCAAATACGCGTTAAAGGCTTTTTGGTGGGGGGCATCGGCCTGGGCCGATGTGGCCAAAGCCGGACGGGCCAGGCTTGCCGATTTGCGATCCATCATCATCAGTCGCTCTTCCTGTTTTGTAAGTTGGGTTTGAATGTCAGATTTGAAATGGCTCAGATCTGTGACGAATCCGGCCAGGGCCGTCTTCATCTCAGCAGCCGGTGACGCGGGCGCCCCGGTCTGAGCTTTGGTCTCAGGGTGTGTCATCAAATGGTATCCTTTGATGGGGTTGGGGCCGCAACTTCGGCCAGCATCGCCCGGGCCATCTCAAACGCCTGGGCAATTTCGGAAATCGGTTCGGGGGTGTCGGACTTGGCACCGATGCGCGCTTCAGGCAGCATCGGGAATGTCACCAAAGACACTTCCCACAACTCCAACTCATCCAAGATGCGCTGGCCCTGCCCGTCTTTGTGGGATTTGACTGTGCGGTACCCGATGGACAGCCCGTCCATGGCGCCCGCTTGCAACAGACTTGCGGCTTCCGCGGCCCGGGGCACGCCGGGCAAAAGGCGGCCCTTCACGTACAAACCGCGGTCATCTTCGCGCACCTCGTCCCAAACGCCGATGGGCTGGGCCGGATCATGCTGCCACAGCATTTTCACGCTTCGGCCCGCATCTTTCAGTGTTTTCAAGGACTTGGCATAGGCCCCTTGGGCCACCACATCACGGCTTTGGTCGGGTTTGCCAAAGAAGCTGGCATAGCCTTCGATGGCCATGGCATCTTCGTTTTGGGCAACAGTTTCGATACGGCTGAACTTGTGTTCCAGCCCGAAGGTATCAGTCATAGTGTCGGTCCTTGGGGTTAAGGGGTGACGGTCATAAAGGATTGGAACGCTTGGGTCAGAATGGCCGCAGCCACGCCAAACACAGTCAGCCAAAGCCGTTTTTCCAGTCGTTCCATCGCTTCTTCGATGCGGTCCAAACGGGTGTTCAGCATCTCAAATTGAAGCGCGGCCAAACGTTCGTTCGCCTCTATCCGGACGGCGGGGTCAAACATCTTGGGGTCATAGGCCAGGCGGAAATCTTGGGTGTCAGTCATCTGCAGCCCCCGCAGGCAAACCCAGCAGTTGGCGTTTTTCGGCTTCTGACAGGAAGTCAGCACCGGTGATGCGTTTCCATTGCGCATCCCGTTCCGTGGCCAATGCAGGCACCTGGTCCAGATCCACTTTCAACTGAGCATCTGGGCCCACCAACCAGTTCGAAAGTGCTGCCACCACACGGTCTGCCAGGGGCAAAACAGTATGCCGGTAAAACGCCCGGTTGGCTTCGGCATAGTTGGCATAGGTCGCATCGCCCGGGATGCCCATCAACATGGGGGGCACACCAAAAGCGGTGGCGATTTCGCGGGCTGCAGCTTCCTTGGTTTTTTGGAATTCCATGTCAGATGGGCTGAACCCCATGGGCTTCCAATCAAGGCCGCCTTCCAACAGCATGGGCCGGCCTGCATTACGGGCCCCTTGGTGATGGGCTTCCATTTCGCCCACCAAACGATCGTATTGATCGGAGGACAATTGGCCTTCGCCATCAGCCCCCTTATAAACGATCGCCCCAGATGGACGGGCCGCATTGTCCAGCAACGCCTTTGACCAACTGGACGCGGCATTGTGGACATCCACGGCTTGGGCCGCTGCTTGGAACGGGGAAAGGCCATAATGATCATCCAGCGGGTGGAAGGATTTGATATGGCAAATTGGCGTGCCACTGATCATGTCAAAGCGGTGCTTGCGCCCGCCGACGGCGTATTCATAGGCCACGGGCCAGCCATCACTGCCGGGCACCACGGACATGCGATCAGATCGCAGAACATGCAGTTCAATCACTGCGCCATCACTGCCCAGCACCTGTTCGATATAGGCGTTACCGGACAACACCAATTGGCCTGCAATGGCTTCCAACAAATCCGACTGGGTCTGCGCGGGGTTGGGGGCAGACAAAACGCTCAAAACGGGATGCGTTTCAAAACGTTGCGCGCCGTCTTGCAAAATCACCGGCAAGTTTGACGCGGCTTCTGCAATCAACCGGACCGCGCGAAACCCCACTGGGTTGCCTTGGAATCCGTTGCGCACCATGGACACCGCATCGCGCGGCGACCAGACCACCCGGCCCGACGAATGATAAGAAATCACCCGCCCAGCGGCGGATGCTTTGACTTCCGCCGGTTGGGCATTGGCAGATTTGAAAATGTTCAGAACCATCGGTCCCTCCAATCAAAGGCACGCAGTTTTGCGTCGTTGAAATCAATTTGACTTAAAATGTTTAGCGGGCAGAAAATTACCCGTGCGGGGCGTTAAGACCCTGTTAACCTTGGAAAAACGTGCCCAGATCCACGGAAACTGAAACAGTTTCCGAAACAGAGTCCCACAGGGACTCTGCCACGATTTCTGTCACAGAAATCGCTTTCACAGGTTACGCAATCCGGGATTGTTTTTGGCACCCGTCAACAACAGGTCTGTGACTGCCCACACCAAGGCATCCACCCGGTCTGGACTGCCCTGCCCTTGGAACCCCTGTGGGGCCATCAGGCACATCTGATCTTCCAGTTTGTCCAGGCCCGCCACATGGGAAATCCGCCCTTGTTCGTACAGGGCGGCCACAGGTTCGGCCCGGGCCACCTTGCCCCGGCTGGCATGCACTGCGCGAAACGGGATCAACGGATCGCGCGAATGGATCACTTGCTTGACCATATCACCGCCCTGGTTCACTTCCGCCACCAGACGGTCTGCGTCAAAGACGATCATGGCTTGCTGGGCGCGTTTGGCCCAATCGTTGGGGCCATTGGTCTTGTGGCTGACATCCGCCAAAACCGTTGCGGTCCACATCTGGCGCGGGCCTTGCATATTGGCCCCCACCACCACAATTCCGCATTCATCGGCCTTGGGCCCAGAACTGACGGGCGGGTCCACCGCCACGACGATCCGGTCAAACGCTTTGCCCGCAACCGCGCGTTTTTCAAACATGTCACGGTTCCATAACGCCCCGTCCACGCCTTCCAAAATTTCACCCGCCAATTCCTGACGCCCCATGCGGGTGCCTGCGTATTTGGCTTTCACGTCCGCCAGAAAACTGTCTGCCAAATTGGCGGCGTTCACATCTGTCGCAGCGTGGGTTTTGACGGTGCGTGGGTCGTTCAACACTTTGCGCAACGCTGGCAAACCCTGGGGCGTTGTGGTCACCACCACGCGCGGATCGGACCCCACGCGCAAACACAACTGCAACATATCCCATGTGTCTTCGGCGCGGCGGAATTTGGCAAATTCATCCACCCAAGCCGCATCGAATTGCGGGCCCCGCAAGGCATCGGGGTCTTGGGCAGAAAACACCTGGGCCACGGCGCCGTTGGGCCATTCCAGTTGCTTTTTGCTGGCCACCCACTTGGGGCGACGGTCGGGGGGCGAACAGGCCAAAATCCCGCTTTCCCCCTCAATCATCACCGCGCGGGCCTGATCAATGGTATCGGCCACCAGGGCCACGCGTGTGCGCAGCCCCTTGTCTGTGGGCAAGGCCCCTTCCACTTGGGACCTGACCCATTCTGCCCCCGCGCGGGTCTTACCCGCCCCGCGCCCGCCAATCACCACCCATGCGCGCCAGTCCCCCACTGGCGGCATTTGGTGATCCATGGCCCAGAAGTCCCACAGATACGGCAAGGCGGCCATTTCCGCGTCGTCCAACCCATTAAGGAAGTCCCTTTGCACGTTGCGCGGCGCGCAACTTATCCAACTGGCCCCCGATCGAAGACCGCAAGGCGTTGAGGTTAAGGGGATCTGCCTGGACTTGCGGGGCCCGCGTTTTTTGGGAAGTGCCTGCAATGTTTTTCTCCAACTTCAAGATGGCCGACACGGCCACTTCAAGCGCGTTGACTAAGGGCTTTGTCTCAGACGTGCCCAAGGGGTCTTCGGCCTCTAACGCTTTGATGACGTTAGAAATCCGGGTGAGGTGACGATCCAACGCATCCCGAGTGTGGGTTACGAATGGATCCTCACGCCCGTCATCCGTGACGGGTTTGTGCGATGTCATGTTGTTGCCTCTCATGCTGACCGCACGAGGGTTGACGGCGAACGCCAACCTCTAGCTAGAACAGGGTGCAGCTATAGCAGCGCAAAAGCAAGCGAGGTGTTTTTGGGAAGGTCGGTGGATTAACCGTTTATTAACAGTCGGTTAATCTCAGTTTTCGGCGCGTTCTGCTTCGATCTTACGCCAAGCCGCAACATTGCGGTTGTGTTCGGCCAGGGTCACGGCAAAGGCGTGCCCCCCTGTTCCATCCGCCACAAAGAAGATGAAATCGGTGCTGTCTGGATCAGCGGCCGCCCGCAACGCAGCACGCCCTGGATTGGCGATGGGCGTGGGGGGCAACGCGGGAATGACGTAAGTGTTCCAAGGGGTTGGCGCGCGCAGTTCACTGCGACGCAGGCCCCGGCCAAGAATGCCTTCACCCTTGGTAATCCCGTAAATGACGGTGGGGTCGGTTTGCAGCTTCATGCCCTGGCGCAGACGGTTGGCAAACACCGATGCCACCATGCCCCGTTCGTCAGGTTCAGCCGTTTCTTTTTCAATGATCGATGCCAGAATCACCAAGTCCGCTTCGTTTGAAACAGGGCTGTCAGCGGCCCGATCTGCCCATGCCTGGGCCACAAGACGTGTTTGGGCGGCGGACATGCGTGCCAAAATTTCATTGCGGTCATCGCCTGGACGAATTTCATAACTGTCTGGCGCAAGGCTGCCTTCCGCGGGGATTTCCGCAACGGAACCTTTCAGAAAATCGATGGAATTCAGATGGTTAACCACCTGCCAGCTGGTGATACCTTCTGCCACGGCCATGCGAATCTTTGTATCAGACTGTTCGCGCAGGCGGGTATAGGCTTCTGGTACCGTATCTTCCGTGGGATTAAACGTTTCCAACGCTTGGAAGCGGTTTGTTTCAGGGTCCAATTCACGGACCTGCACAGACAGGCGCGTAATCCCCAGGCGGTACACGATTTCCGTGCCGCATGTACTGCGCCCTGTGCCGGTCAACAGATCGCTGATTTCCGCCATCGTTGCCCCTGACTGGATCAGGTAACTGCCAGCTTTCAGGTCCTGTGATTTGCCAGAATAATCCACACCGATGTTGAAAATCTGTGCGCTGGATACGGCCCCTTCTGAAGCCAAGCCTTTGGAAACACTGTTGAAATTTGCACCGCTTTCCACACGAAAGCAGATGGCAGTTTCCAATGGTCCTTCGGCCCGGAAGCTTTCCCGACCGGTTAATATCACGCCGCCCAACACGAACAGCAAAACAACCAGAACGCTTAACGCGTTAGAGGCAACGGCCTTCCACATTTATTTTACAGCCCCAAAAATCACACTGGCATTGGTGCCGCCAAAGCCAAAAGAATTCGACAAAGCGACATTAATTTTGCGTGGCCGTTTGGCATTTGGGGCCAAATCAACAGGGCTTTCCACCGCTGGATTGTCCAAGTTGATGGTGGGCGGGGCCACTTGGTCCCGAATCGCCAGGATAGAAAAAATCGCTTCAATCGCGCCAGCGGCCCCCAACAGGTGCCCCGTTGCGGATTTTGTGGAAGACATGGTCACATTCCCCGCATGATCCCCCAAAAGCCGTTCCACAGCGCCCAATTCGATCGTATCCGCCATGGTGGATGTGCCATGGGCGTTGATATATTCGATATCCGTTTCGGCAATGCCTGCGTTTTTCAACGCAGCGCGCATGGACCGTTCGCCGCCTTCGCCATCGGATGATGGGGCTGTGATGTGATACGCGTCACCGGACAAACCGTACCCCAAAACCTCAGCGTAAATCTTGGCGCCGCGCGCCTTGGCATGTTCGTATTCTTCCAACACCACGATGCCGGCACCTTCACCCATTACAAAGCCGTCACGGTCCGCATCATAGGGGCGACTGGCCGTCTTGGGATCGGATTCACCCTTTGTGGACAGGGCCTTACAGGCATTGAAGCCCGCGATGCCGATTTCGCAGATGGCGCTTTCTGCGCCCCCTGCCACCATCACATCTGCATCCCCAGATTTGATGAACCGCGCTGCGTCACCAATGGCATGGGCCCCGGTGGAACAGGCTGTCACGACCGAATGGTTGGGGCCTTTGAAACCGTATTTGATGCTGACCTGGCCAGACACCAAGTTAATCAAAGCGCCTGGAATAAAGAATGGCGATACCCGCTTGGGCCCACGTTCTTTGATCAAAACAGCTGTGTCTGCAATGGACTGCAAACCACCGATACCAGATCCAATCATAACGCCCGTGCGTTCCAAAGATTCAGTGTCTTCAGGCATCCAACCGCTGTCTTCCACAGCTTGTTGGGCCGCAGCGATGCCGAAAACGATAAAATCATCCACTTTGCGCTGTTCTTTGGGCGACATGTATTTGCCAGCATCGAACGTATCGTCAGTTCCGTCCCCCAAAGGCACTTCACAGGCGTATTTGGTCACCACATTGCTGGCATCAAACTTTGTAATCGGCCCCGCGCCTGATTCGCCCGCCAAAAGGCGTGCCCAGGTGGCTTCCACCCCATCTGCAAGGGGGCTGACCATTCCCAATCCGGTGACAACAACACGGCGCATGGCGGACCTCTTTCTTCGTATTTTTTAGGGTTTTACGCGGCACGGGCACACCACACAATGGTTTGCAGCCTCATAAAACGAAAAACGGCACCCAAAAACTGGGTGCCGTTCAAATCAGCAATAAATCAGCAAAGCTTAAACAGCTTCGGAGATGAATTTTGTTGCATCGCCAAAGGTTTGGATGGTTTCAGCAGCGTCGTCAGGGATTTCGATGCCGAATTCCTCTTCGAATGCCATAACCAATTCAACAGTGTCCAAGCTGTCAGCGCCCAAGTCGTCAATGAAAGAAGCGTTGTCGGTGACTTTGTCTTCTTCCACGCTCAGGTGCTCAACAACAATTTTTTTAACGCGGTCTGCGACGTCGCTCATCTTTTTGTCCTCATTAGATCCGGGGCCGAAGGCCGCGGTGGGGGAAACCCCCGGTTGGGTCCCCGACTTGGGGACGTCTTGACCCCCAACTAAGGGAGTGACGTAGGGTAATACAAGACCCCACGCGGTTGGCGGTGCCTATAACACAGAGTTTCCGGACCGCAAACGATTTGTCCCCGTTCCGGAAATGACGTTACAGCATCGCCATGCCGCCATTCACGTGCAGTGTTGTGCCGGTGGTGTATCCAGCTTCAGGGCTGGCCAAGTACAACGTTGCCGCCGCGATTTCGGCAGCATCACCCATCCGGCCTGCGGGCACTTGGGCCAGAATACCAGATTTTTGATCATCGGTCAGCTTTTCCGTCATCGCGGTGGTGATGAACCCTGGCGCAACGCAGTTCACCGTGATCCCACGGCTGGCCACTTCATAAGCCAAAGATTTTGACATCCCCACCATTCCCGCCTTGGACGCGGCATAGTTTGCCTGCCCAGGGTTACCCGTGGCCCCAACGATAGAACTGATGTTAACAATCCGGCCCCAACGCGCCTTCATCATGCCCCGCATCACACCCTTACAAAGACGCATGGTGCTGGTCAGGTTGATATCCAAAACTGTTGACCATTCTTCATCGGACATCCGCATGAACAAATTGTCTTTGGTCACCCCTGCGTTGTTCACCAAAATATCCACGCTGCCCATGGCTGCAGCGGCGTCTTTTGGAAGTGCCGTTACGGCCTCTGCATCCGACAGATTGCACGGCAAAACATGGGCACGATCCCCCAGTTCGTCAGCCAGTGCCTGCAGCGGATCCACCCGTGTGCCAGACAAACCAACTGTTGCCCCTGCTGCGTGAAGTGATTTAGCAATCGCGCCACCAATGCCGCCCGAAGCGCCGGTCACCAGGGCATTTTTTCCTGTAAGATCAAACATGTATCAGTCCTTTGCTGCGGTTAGTTTCGCAATGTCATCAGGCGTTCCCACGGGGGAACAGGCAATGGAACGGTCGATACGGCGTATCATGCCAGACAGGGCTTTGCCTGCACCGATTTCCCAAATTTCTGTCACGCCTTGGGCCGCCATATAGCCCACAGATTCGCGCCAACGCACGGACCCGGTCACCTGTTCCACCAACAAACTGCGGATCAAAGATGGGTCAGACACCGCATCTGCGCGCACATTGGCCACCACAGGAACTGCTGGCCTTTGAATATCAACGTCACCCAGGGCTTCTGCCATTTTGGCAGCTGCAGGTTCCATCAGCGAACAATGGAACGGTGCACTTACAGGCAAAAGAACTGCGCGTTTTGCACCCTTTTCTTTGGCCAAGTCCACGGCGCGTTCTACGGCCGCTTTGTGGCCTGAAACCACCACCTGGCCGGGATCATTATCGTTTGCCGCTTGGCAAACTTCACCTTGGGCAGCCTCAGCTGCCACCGCTTGCGCTGTTTCGAAATCAAGACCCAACAAGGCAGCCATGGCCCCAACGCCAACTGGCACTGCATCTTGCATGGCCAAACCACGAATACGCAGCAGGCGTGCCGTGTCCGCAATGGTCAACGCGCCTGCGGCCGCCAAGGCGGAATATTCCCCCAGCGAATGGCCCGCCACCAAGGCCGCGTCAGTCACGGAAAAACCCTCTGTTTCCAAGGCTTTCATGGCGGCCAAAGACGTGGCCATTAACGCGGGTTGCGCATTGGCGGTCATGGTCAGCGTTTCAACGTCGCCGTCCCAGATTAATCCAGACAGATTTTCCCCCAGCGCTTTGTCCACCTGGTCAAAAACTTCTTTTGATGCGGGATATTGGGCAGCAAGGGCCTGTCCCATTCCGATGGCTTGGGCGCCTTGGCCCGGAAATACAAATGCCTTCATGGTGTCCCCTTCCTTTGCGTAAAGGCCGGATACTATGGGCACACCTTCTGCGCAACTGTGCACAGCTTGGGGGGTTAAGCCAAGGCGGCGTTTGCTTTATGTAGGCGGTCAAAAGGAAAGGTATTCCCATGCACAACACGGCCACACGTTTTGGATTTGTCACCCGCGTTTTTCATTGGTTGACTGCCTTATTGATCATTGCCGCCATCGTTTTGGGCATGATGGCGCACGACGCTGCTTTTGACACGGCTGACGCATTGGCCCGCAAAGCCTGGCTGTTTTCAATGCATAAAACCGTCGGGATTACTGCATTTTTCGTAGCCATTTTTCGGATCATCTGGGCGATATCACAACCGCGCCCCGTTTTGTTGAACGCAGGAAATACCGCCGAGCGCACGTTGGCCGAATTGGTGCATTGGGCCCTGTATGTGGCTTTGGTGGTTGTCCCATTGGCAGGGTGGATAAGCCATGCCGCAAGCGAAGGATTCGCGCCCATTTGGTGGCCGTTTGGGCAAAATCTTTGGTTTATCCCCAAATCGGTTTGGTTGTCCTCCGCTGCCGGGATCGTGCACATGGCGTGGCAAAAAATCCTTTTGGCCTCAATCATGCTGCATATCATCGGCGCGCTTAAGCACCATTTTTGGGATAAAGATGATACCCTGCGCCGTATGGCATTTGGCCTGGAGGCAGGTGATCCCGAAACCGCCAAACACAGCATTCTGGCCCCCGTTTTGGCTTTGGCCATATTTGGTGGCGTCGCTGCGATTACGCTGCCATCCGCGATAAAAGATACCAATTCTGCGCAGTTGGACCTGGCCGCGACCCCCAGTGATTGGGCTGTTCAAGACGGCACATTGGCAATTGCCATCAAACAATTCGGGACAGACGTGCAGGGCCAGTTTGACAACTGGACGGCGTTCATTGCGTTTGATCCTAAGGTCACAAACGGCAAAGCTGGCAACGTTGAAGCCGTGATCGACATCAGTTCGTTGTCTTTGGGAAGTGTCACCCAGCAGGCCATGGGGCCCGCATATTTCGACACCCAGACATTCGCGACTGCCACCTTCACCGGGGAAATCATGGCGACCGATATGCCTGAAATGTATGACGTGAACGGTGTTTTGTCGCTGAAAGGGATTGAAAATGACCTGGATTTATCGGTCAAAATCCGAACCCTGGACAATGGAACAGCCACGGCCAAAGGGTCCGGAATTGTGCAGCGGCTGGAATATAAAATCGGCACCGACCAAACTGACGCCAGCAGCTTGGGGTTTGAGGTTGCGATCAGCTTCGAGCTGACCGCAACCCGGCAATAAGGATCAGCTTTTGCCCGCTTCAATAGAAATGATTACGTTCATTTCGTCAGCGATGAATGGGGCAAACGCACCCGCGCCAAAGTCAGACCGTTTCAACGTTGTCGTTGCGTCAAACCCCAACCAGGCTTTGCCTTCCATGGGGTTATCGCCCGCTTGGTTCAGCTTGCTGTCCAGCACCACGGGTTTTGTGATGCCTTTGATGGTCAAATCACCGGTGATCAGCGCTGTGTTTTCACCTGTCACTTCAATGCTGGTGGACGTGAATGTCACCAAATCGCCGTCTTGCGCACCCAAAAATTCATCTGTCATGATGTGCTGATCGCGTGCTTCCCAGCCGGTGAAAATGCTTTTCAAGGGCATAGAAACGGAAACGGATGATTCGGCCGGGGCGTCAGCGTCAAACATGATTTCACCCTCGAAGCCTGAAAACATGCCGTATGTCGTGGAAAACCCAAGGTGGTTGTAGCTAAAAACAATCTGACTGTGGCTCGGATCGAGCGCGTATTTCTCTGGAGCTGCTAATGCAGGAAGCGCCAGGGCTGTGATCAAGGATGTTGCTGCGAAAAATCGTTTCATTTCGGTATCTCCGATGGGTTAGCGATGGCGCAAAGATAGAATGTTGCACCATGGTCGCAATTCCACACCATTCAACAGCCCATGTGCGCAGCTGCACACTTGATCCCAAACCAAACCCATGACAGATAGGCGCGTCCGCAGAAACGTTTGAACCGTGCACCCTCTCGTGACCTGCCCTGCGGAAATGGCTGGTCTTTGAAGGGCACTTACAAAATAGGAGAGCACATGCCAGCTTACGAGCATGTCTTTATCTCGCGCCAGGACTTGTCCGGTGCCCAGGCCGAAGGCCTGATTGAAGAATTCAGCAACGTCCTAACTGAAAACGGCGGTACCGTCGTAGACCAGGAATACTGGGGCGTTAAAACCATGGCGTACAAAATCAACAAGAACCGCAAAGGTCACTATGCGTTCTTGAAAACAGATGCCCCTTCCGCTGCAGTGCAGGAAATGGAACGTCTGATGCGCTTGCATGATGATGTGATGCGCGTTCTGACCATCAAAGTGGACGAACACGCCGAAGGCCCATCGATCCAAATGCAAAAACGTGAAGAACGCGGCGAACGCCGCCGTCGGGAGGACTAAACCATGGGTTCAAAGCCATTTTTCCGCCGTCGCAAAGTTTGCCCGTTTTCCGGGGATAACGCGCCGAAGATCGACTACAAAGATACGAAACTTCTGCAACGCTACATTTCTGAGCGTGGCAAAATCGTACCTTCGCGGATCACCGCTGTTTCTGCAAAGAAACAACGTGAACTGGCCCGCGCCATCAAACGCGCACGGTTCTTGGCCCTGCTGCCCTACGCCGTGAAATAAGGAGAGAAGCAATGCAAATCATCCTTATGGAACGTGTGGCCAAACTGGGCCAAATGGGCGACGTTGTGACTGTTAAAGAAGGTTACGCACGTAACTTCTTGATCCCAACTGGCAAAGCCATGCGTGCTTCTGAGCAGAACATCAAAATGTTCGACGCCCAAAAAGCGCAATTGGAAGCCCGTAACTTGGAAACCAAGAAAGAAGCTGAAGACATGGCTTCACGTTTGGACGGCGAATCGTTCATCGTGATCCGGTCTGCGTCCGACGCAGGCGCGCTTTACGGTTCTGTCACCACACGTGACGCCGCTGAAGCAGCGACTGAAGCTGGTTTCACAGTGGATAAAAAGCAGGTCGTTCTGCAAGCCCCCATCAAAGACCTGGGCCTGCACAACGTAACAGTTCAAATGCACCCCGAGGTGGAAGCCACGGTTACTTTGAACGTTGCACGGTCCCCTGAAGAAGCAGAATTGCAGGCTTCAGGTAAATCGATCCAAGAATTGGCCGCGGAAGAAGAAGCCGCTGCTGAATTCGAAATCCAAGAACTGTTCGACGATATCGGTGCCGCCCAACTGGACGACATGGATGACGACGCACCAGCGGCCCCCGCTGCAGAAGCGTCTGACGAAGACGAACAATAATAGAACTGGGCCATGGCTTCGGCCGTGGCCCCTTGCGAACCTTCGGTGCACACCGATTGCAAATTTTCTGAAAACTTAAGATGAATTCCCTGGAAACAGGTCACCGATCTTTTGTCTTTTGACTGGCATCACATCCCATTGGGATCGGCCATTTTCCACGCCATCTAAGAACAAATCAGCCTGATCTGGTGGCAAATCCCCCAATTGATCAATGGAATAGTCCCACCATTTTGCGGCTAAAAACCTTTCGATATCAGCTTCAGAATACCTGAACCGCACAATCTTTGCAGGAACACCAGCCACCACAGCGTATGGCGGCACATCTTTTGTTACCACCGCGCCATAAGCCACGACCGCTCCATCCCCTATCGTCACCCCACCCCTGATGGAAACATCGTCAGCGATCCAAACATCATTCCCAATCGTCACACCATCTGCACGTGCGCGAAAGCTCGGCCTATTTTTCGGTGCTTCGCGGTTTGTGTGTCGCTTGAATCGGTTTTTGTTGTAAAAAATTGGATGCGTCGACACCCATTCAACTGGATGCGCATCCCCCATAACTTTGACACCGGACCCGATGGAACAATACCGTCCGACTTCTGCAATATTAGGATGGTAAGAAATGCTGTAACTGTAGGCCCCCAAAGGCATGATGCCTTGATCTGGATGCTGGGTGTCTGCCTCAAATGCGGTGTTCATACCTTTGAGCGTCGCAGGCGCTTTTAGACGCGGAAAAAAAATGACGTTCAAACTGCGCGCCAAAAATCGAATATGTGAATTCCTAAGGATCATTGATCAGACCACCTTTGGTCCCTTTACACCCCGTCTCAGCCTTTCAGTCCACAAAAAAAGGGGGCGCGAAAGCACCCCCTTTTCACAATATTTGGTGTTTGGATTTACTCGTCTTCAAGCGCTTCCACTGCTTTTTGCAGATCGTCTTTGCTGACGGTCTTTTCTTTGATTTCAGCCAATTCAAAAACATAGTCTACAACTTTGTCTTCAAACAAAGGTGCACGCATCTGCTGCTGCATTTGTGGATTTTGCTGAACGAATTCAAAGAACTGGCGTTCTTGCCCAGGGTACTGGCGTGCTTGGTTCATCATCGCTTGGGTCATTTCAGCGTCAGTGACTTCGACTTCGGCTTTCTGGCCCAATTCAGCCAACAACAGACCCAAACGAACCCGACGGGCCGCCAATTCACGATGCTCGTCTGTGGCTTCGATCTTTTCGTGATCATGCCCTTGAACTTCTGGGTTTTCATCGTGCCACAACTGGTGTGCGATTTGGTCGGCTTCGGCGTCCAGCAATGAAGGCGGAAGATCGAAGCTTACTTTTTTATCCAACGCATCCAAAAGTGCCCGTTTTTGAACGGCACGGGCGGCACCGGCGTATTCAGCTTCCAAACGTTCAGTGATTTGCGTCTTGAGGCCAGCAAGATCTTCTGCACCAAATTTCTTGGCCATCTCATCGTCGATTTCTGCAGCTTCAGGGGCTTTCACGGCTTTGATGGTGCAAGCGAAAACAGCGTCTTTACCGGCCAGGTTTTCTGCGCCGTATTCATCGGGGAATTTCACTTCAACAGATTTCTCTTCGCCGGCTTTGACGCCCACCAACTGCTCTTCAAAGCCTGGAATAAAGGAGTTAGACCCCAAAACGAGCGGGTAATCTTCTGCAGACCCACCTTCGAATTCTTCGCCGTCAACCGAACCAACAAAATCCATGGTCACTTGATCGCCATCCTTGGCCTTGGACCCTTTTTTGCGATCAACAAAGTTTTGCGCAGTTTCAGCCAAGTTTGCCAATGCTTCGTCCACGGAAGCATCATCCGCTTTAACAACCATTTTTTCCAAGCTGATGTCGGACAGATCAACTTCAGGAATTTCAGGCAACGCTTCGTAAGACATTGTTACGTTCACATCGTCGCCGATTTTCCAATCTTCATTGGTCATCTTCACGTCTGGTTGCATTGCAGGGCGATCGCCGGACTTTTCGAAATGGTCAGACATTGCACCATCGATGGTTTCTTGCATGACTTCGCCCAACAGACGTTCACCATACTGCTTTTTCAAAAGCGGCATTGGAACTTTGCCTTTGCGGAAGCCCTTCATTTCGATGTCGGGTTGTGCCTCGGTCAGCTTGGCATCCACTTTGGAATCCAGGTCAGCTGCCGGGATCACAATGTCATAGGCGCGCTTGAGGCCTTCGTTCAGGGTTTCAGTAACCTGCATCTTATCATCCTTGCGATATTCATGGCCAAAACGGCCGTATGACCAGAAAATTTCGGTGCTTCATATTGGTGCCGCCGTGGCGGCGCAAGCGGTTTCGAAAATCCATTACAAAGGGTGTTGGCACAAACACGCCCGCGACCTTTTGATTGGTTCATTCCCCGTGACAAATTGTTGTTAACCTGGATACAATAAACTGATGGAAAGCAAAGGCCCCCGCGCCGTAAGAGAGTGTCATGTCGCAGTTCAATATTGTTGTGGTGGGCCAGTCGGGTCGTTTGCAGTATGAAGCGATCATCTTCATGGCGTCCCTCAAGGCGAAATGTCCGAATTTCAAGGGCAAAGTCTTTGTAGCAACCCCCAGACATGGCGACCGGTGGCAAAACAATCCAAACATAAGCAACGCAGATGTGCGGATGGTTCTTTCAGATTTGGGCGCTGAAATCGTAGACTTTGACACGGTTCACTTCGGGTCATCGTATCCTTACGGAAATAAAATCGAAGCCTTGAAAGCCCTGCCTGAAGGCGAACCTTTCGTTTTCTTTGACACAGATACCTTGATCTTGGACGATCTGGAAAAAGTGCCCTTCGATTTTGATGTGCCTTCTGCATCAAACAAGGTGACAGGCACTTGGCCAGAACTTGAACTGTACGGTCCAGGGTATACCGAAATTTGGAAAAGTCTTTACGACATGTTCGGGTTGGATTTTGAAAGCAGCCTGGACAAAAGCCAACCCGATGAATTTTGGCGAAGATATCTCTATTTTAACGCTGGTTTCTTTTATTATCGGTGCCCGAAGATTTTCGGCGACTTATTCACAGAGTATGCGACCCAAATTTTGCACAACGGCCCTGCCCCATTGGTCTGTCAGAATTTAGATCCTTGGTTGGATCAAGTGGCCCTGCCTTTGGTGATCCATAAACTGGGTGGCAAACGCGATGCATTGCCAGATGGGCTTCTGGATGGGTCTGTAACCTGCCATTATCGCTTGTTGCCGCTGCTATATGCCCGGGAATCTGACCAAGTTGTAGAAACCCTTGAAACGGTTTTGGCCCCCAACAAGATCAAAAAAGTTGTCAAAGAATATGATCCCATCAAACGCATGGTGTATCAAAAACGTGGGCACAAAGTGCGGGATTTGTTTGATCAAAATAACCTGCCCCGCAAAGAACGGCAAATTCGAAACACAATCAAACGCGAAGGGTTTTGGATGCGGTGATCTAGGATGCAAAGACTGCATCAAGATTGGCAAAGCCTTTCGCTTCAATGGGATTACCAAAAGGATCTTTGAAGAACATCGTCCATTGTTCACCCGGCTGATTTTGAAACCGAACAGAGGGTGGGATAATAAAATCGACTTTGGCGGCTTCAAGCCGGTTTGCCAAAGCCCGCCATTCAGGCAAATGCAAGACGATCCCAAAGTGGGGCATTGGGACCATATGATCGCCCACCCTGCCAGTCGTTCGGGTTTCCAAAATAGGCCCAAGATGAAACGACAACTGATGTCCGAAAAAATCAAAATCCACCCAAGTTTCGGTACTACGCCCTTCTTTTGCCCCCAAAACATCGACGTAAAACGCCCGCGTTTGGGCCAAATCGCCAACATTCAAAGCCAAATGAAATGGTGTTAACATGGGCGACCTCGCTTGATTGTGTTGCCCCATAGGCATGGGCTTTCTTGGATTTTTACAATATCTTGAGAAGATTAAACCCGCAAACACAAGGACGCTGAAAAACACGTAGGGAAAACAGGGCTTTAACCCTTGTTGGAATTCCCACTTGGTGTAAGACCAAGGTGGGGCGTGATACGAATGGTGGCATTTTGACAGAAACGACCTTTCTTCTGAATTTAACCGACACCGCGATCGTTATGGAACGGTTGGGGCAGGATGCGTCTGGCACCAAAGGATGGTGCGTGCAGGGATCTGTTGGATTTGATTCCCCGGACTTGGGGGCTGCGCTGTCAGTTATGCGTAAAACCGCCGACTCAGACAAAAAAACCACGCCTGTTTGGGTTGCTTTGCCCATGGACCAGGTAAAGCTTTTGTCTTTGGAAGATGCAAAAGCAAACCAAAGCGCCATCCTTGATGCCGTTGTTGCAGCAACTCCTTACGCTGCCGATGAATTGCGAACTGCTTCAAAAGCGGCTGCAGGAAAAATGCAGGTCGCAGCGGTGGCCACAGAAACGCTGGACGAAGCGACAAACTTTTTGACTGCCCAAAATTTTGATATTCTTGGATTTGTCGCTTTGCCCGGTGGGGATTGGTCAAACGAATTCGCAGTATTTGAACCATCGGCCTTGGGTGCAAAACTGCCGTTTGCGAAACATGAAGCGATCAAGTCGATTGCCCCACCAAAGGCTGCGGTGACTGCAGCGGCCCCAAAAGACCCGACCCCAAAACAAAAAGCAGCGCCCGCCGCCAAACCGCCTGCCGCGCCTGCGCCAAAACTAGCCGAAACCACCCCTGTCGCCGCACCAAATGCGGCCCCTGCAGTTGTGGCCGCAACACCGTTGCCCCCTGCAAAACCTGCACCTGCACCTGCACCTGCACCTGCACCTGCACCTGCACCTGCACCGAAATCGAGCAATTCGGAAAAGAAAAAACAAGCTGCCGCTGCGGCATCTTTGGACACACTGCAATCAAAAAAGGCAGGGCGGGAACGGCGCAAAAAGGTTGTCGGCCTGTTGCTGACCGCACTGTTGCTGCTGCTGTTGTTCGCGTTCGCCGCATGGGCAGGCACCGCCGGTCGCGAACGGGTTGCAGCATGGCTGGGGTTTGCACCTGCAAGCCCCGAAACTTTCGCCAGCGTCGAATTACTGCCTGCAACCAACGATGCAAGGGTTGTTCAAGCAACGGAAGAATACCCAACTGAAATGGTCGCCGACAACATCGTTGTGTCCGCGGCCACGCAAGGCATCGCTTTTCCTTCAAGACTGCCCAAAACATCTGCCCTTCCCGAAGGTCTGCCAAGGATCTTTTCTGGTGACGGGGCGGCAATCACTCTGTCTGCACCCAACGATCCTTTGGCTGGGCGGAATTTGGCTTTAGAAGCGGTTCTGGCTGATGTTTTGGACCAATTTATCGGGGCGGCGACGAACGAACCCGATTTGCGCAGATACGCGTCTACAGGGGTTTGGACGATCCCGCCCATTCCACCAAACCCGGCGTTGTCTGCCAGCGCTCTGGATGCCGTTTCGGTGACCACCCAGGCTGGAAGTCAGTCTTTTTCTAGTTTGACGCCCGCCCCCGCAGCGCCCGCCGCAATCCAAGCCCCGCAATTAGCGCCCGGTGTTGGAGATCGGTTCCTGGCACAAACCACCCTTGCATTGGCGCAAACAAACCAGCCAGGTGATGACGGGCAGACAAATGCTGGCACAGCCCCTGAAGCGACAATTCCAACAGCACCGCTGGCATTAGCGGAAACCGATGATCTGGCCACCACTTCCCCAGTCACGGAAAGCCCCGCAACACCAGAAAGCTTGGCTGAAAATATTCTTGCCCCGCTGGAAAACGCGACAGGGGATCTAAACTCACCAGCAAATCTGGCGAATGCCGCAACGGACGCCCCTCAGGAATTTGTGTTGGGGCGGCCAGAAATTGTACCGCCTTCGCGAAATTTGGCTGGTATGACCGTCATTTTGGACGGTCAGCAGGTGACTTTCGCGGCGCCGGCCATTCGTCCTGAAACCAGACCCAGCGTTGAGAGCGTCGAAGAACCGGAAGTCCAACCAGTCGCGGCGGAGACAGACGATATCACCCTCACCACAGATTTGCCCCCAGAGGATGCGGAAACACCAACGGTTGCAGATGAGGCAACCACCGATTCACAAGATTCAACGCAAACTGAAGCAGCTCAAGCAGATGCTGTGCAAACAGACGATGAACAGACCGCCGAAAGCACTGACCTGGCACCATTATTTGCCGTTGCACCCTCTTTGCGGCCTGGTACGCCAACTGTTGAGGAAGCAACTGACCAAGCGCCAGAACCAATTCTCACTAAACGCCCCTCTTTGCGGCCAGCAGATTTGGCTGAAGACGCGTTTGACAGCAATTGGTCAGCAGAACAGCAGCGGGCCTTGGCAAAGGTTCGCCCGTCTATTCGCCCACGGGGCTTGGCGGCATCGACTGCACCCAAACCAGAGCCGAAGCCAGAACCCACCGCACCGGCAGAGCCTGCACCACAGCCAGCGGAACCGGAAAACACTGAAACAGAATTGGCCAGCGCAGCCACGGCAACCGCCACCCGAACAGCAGCTTCTGCTGCAACGGCAAGCTTACCCCGTGCCGTCGCCACAAAACGACCGGCCGCGCGCCCACGTTCTGTTGAACGCGCCGCGGCCCGCAAGGCCAGCGCCCCCAAGCCAACCCCCAAAGCAGAAGATCCGCCAGAAACAACTGGGCGTGTAGTGGTGGCAAAACGGAATGAAATTGCCAAACCTTCGGGGAAAACAAACGGAAGCGTTCAAAAGAATGCCACTGTTTCCAACGTCGTGAACTTGCGGCGTGTGGGGTTGATGGGCGTCAGTGGCACCAAGAAAAACCCAAAAGCACTGGTCCGATTGCCCAACGGAAGTTTCGTAACTGTTAAAGTAGGTGATCGCTTGGACGGTGGCCGCGTTGCGGAAATCGGCAACGGCCGCTTACGTTATGTTAAGCGCGGTCGCAGCATTACTCTGAAGATGCCAAAAACCTAACCTCACGTTCGATCACCGACCTTGCTGTTGTGATTGCAGCAGGGGACCACTTTACAAAGGGTGAACAATGGAAAACTTTCTGTTTCAAGCGACCCTCTATCTGGGGGCAGCATTGGTGGCAGTCCCTGTCGCAGTCCGGTTGGGATTGGGATCAGTCCTTGGGTATCTTATCGCCGGGATCGTGATTGGCCCTGTTTTGGGCTGGGTTGGCAATGAAACAACGGAATTGCAGCACTTCGCTGAATTTGGCGTTGTTATGATGTTGTTTTTGATTGGCTTGGAACTGGAACCCAAAGCTTTATGGGCGATGCGGTCCAAGCTGATCAACTTTGGTGGTCTTCAAATTGGCCTTTCCGCAGGATTAATCACCGCAGCGGGGCTGTTTTTTGGACTGCCATGGCAAACAGCGCTAGCTGTCGGGCTGATTTTGTCTTTGTCATCAACCGCGATTGTTTTGCAAACTTTGGCGGAAAAGGGATTGATGAATTCCAACGGTGGGCGTTCCGCTTTTTCCGTTTTGTTGACCCAAGATATCGCTGTTATTCCGATGTTGGCTTTGCTTCCTTTGCTGGCAATCGCCCATGGCGCTGACGTTGGCCACCACGCCGAAGACGCCCACCATGCAGCAACGTTAAGCCTTGTGGAGGGATTGCCAGGCTGGGGCGTTACTTTGGTAACTTTGGGCGCTGTTGCAGTTGTGGTGCTGGTGGGCACTTTCTTGATACGGCCGCTGTTCTATTTCGTTAACGGCGCACATTTACGCGAGCTGCATACAGCCTTTGCCCTATTAATCGTAGTGGGCATCGCGGTGATCATGACGCTGGTAGGGTTGTCCCCTGCCCTTGGCACATTCCTGGCCGGCGTAGTGTTGGCGAATTCCGAATTCAGGCACCAACTTGAAAGCGACATCGAACCTTTCAAGGGGCTGCTTCTTGGATTGTTTTTCATCACGGTGGGTGCCGGCGTCAATTTCGATGTATTGTTCGGCCAACCCGGAACGATTTTGGGGCTGACGTTCGGATTGATTTTCGTGAAATGGCTGGTTCTGTTTGGCATTGGCAAAGTGTTCAAGATGCCCGGCCGGGACGCCATGCTGTTTCGGCTTTCCTTGGCGCAGGCCGGCGAATTCGGCTTTGTCCTCATCTCCTTTGCCATTCAACAAAGTGTTTTGGACAACGCTTTGGCCGAAACATTGCTGTTGGTGGTGGCCTTGTCAATGCTGCTGACGCCTGTTTTGTTCATCGTTTACGATCAAATCTCAAAACGCATAAAAGACGATCCTGCAGATACTGTCGCCGATGATATTGACGAACATTCCGGCATTATCATCGCCGGCATCGGCCGCTTTGGACAGGTGGTAAACCGCATGATGCGCACCGCTGGACACCAGACGACCGTCCTTGACCACGATCTTGAGGTGATCAAGCTGATGCGGCAATTTGGGTACAAAGGTTTCTTTGGCGATCCCACGCGCCCAGACGTTTTGCACGCAGCGGGTTTGGAAAAAGCCAAAGTCTTAGTGGTGGCATTGGATGATCCCCATGCCGCCGTGCAATTGGTGAAATATGCCCGCCGCGAACGGCCTGACTTGCACATCGTTGCCCGTGCAAAAGACAGGATCCATGTTTACGAACTCTTCGCTGCTGGGGCCAATGATATCGTACGGGAAATGTTTGACAGCTCGCTAAGGGCGGGTCGGTATGTTCTGGAACAACATGAGTTTTCCGATTTCGAAGCCCATGAATTCGAACGCATGTTCTACAAAGAAGATCGCCGCGTCCTAAAAGAACTGGCAGAATTGTGGGACCCAAACATCCCAGTTACGCAGAACAAGCCCTATATCGAACGGGCGACCGCCCTGAACTCTGATTTGGAAACTAACTTGGTTAGCAAGATCCAACAGGAAAAAGCCCAGGGCGGCGAATAGTTTATGCGTCGCTGACGCCTGCTTCGGCAAAGGTAGCCATGCCAGAATGACAAGCCACTGCTGCTTTCAAAACGCCAAGGGCAGCCGCGCCGCCTGACCCTTCGCCCAAGCGAAGTCCCAATGAAAGAAGGGGTGTTTTGGACATTTTGTCCAAAGCTGCGCGGTGCGCGCCTTCCGCAGACAGGTGCCCGGCAGTGACATGGTCCAGGGCGTTTTCGGTCATACCGAACAAAACTGCCGCCGCAGATGTGCAAATAAAGCCGTCCAGCAACACGGGCACGCTTTCCACCCGGGCACGGACCATTGCCCCAGCCATCGCGGCAATTTCGCGTCCGCCGAGGCAACGCAAAACTTCAAGCGGGTCTGAAAGTGCATCTTTATGCAAAGCCAATCCAGCCGACACGGCATCCAATTTACGCTGCAGCCCATCATCGTCCACACCAGTGCCCCGGCCAACCCAATCATCCGGGTTTCCACCGAAAATGGCTGTGCAAAGAGCCGCCGCAGACGTGGTATTGCCGATCCCCATTTCGCCAACCACCAACACGTCAGCGTCCGGATCAACTGCATTCCAGCCGGTTTGTAGGGCGGTCAACAGCTCTGCCTCAGACATTGCTGGGCTTTCCGTGAAGTTTGCTGTTGGGTTGTCTAAGTCCAACGAATGAACATCCAATTTCGCGCCAAAAGCATTGGCCAATTGGTTGATGGCTGCACCACCGGCTTGGAAATTCATAACCATTTGTGCCGTCACTTCGGCGGGGAACGCGGAAACACCAGAAGCCGTGACACCATGGTTCCCGGCGAAAATAATGATTTGAGGGGACTCCATCTTGGGGCGTCCTGTCCCTGACCAGCTGGCATACCAAATCGCCAAATCCTCAAGTGTGCCAAGTGCGCCGGGGGGTTTGGTCAACTGTCCATTGCGATCTTGGGCGTCTTGTCTTGCACGATCGTTGGGGCCAGGCAAGTCTGCCAGAATTGCGCGGAATGCATCCAATGTTTCAAATTTTGCCAATGTAACAGACTCCGTTTGTGTTTTACTTTCCCCCTCTTTAGCCAAGTGAGAAAACCGCTGAAAGGACGATAAGGCGTTTTGAAGAACAAGACCGACATATGGCGTCCAAGCCTGCATGACATCCCGGCAAGTTTGGGATTATTGACCCGCCTGCCCGTCCGCGTGGATGGCGATTGGGCCGCCGCACGGGGTGCCAAGGGCGCCTGGGCTTATCCGTTCGTTGGCATTGTGGTTGGTGGGATCCTGGCGCTGGTTGTTTGGGCCCTTTCCATAACGTCATTGCCCCCGATTGCCATCGGCATTCTTGCCGTTGCCCTTGGCTTGTTTTTGACGGGCGCAATGCACGAAGACGGGTTGTCCGACACACTGGATGGATTTTGGGGCGGGTGGACCCGCGACGCCAGGCTGGAGATCATGAAAGACAGCCGGCTGGGCGTTTACGGAACAGCAGGCCTGATGGTCACTTTGGCCTTAAAAGCTGTGTTGATCGGCACCTTGATCACCACGCCTTGGGTTTTGATCGGGGCGGCAGCATTGTCGCGCGGGTGGATGCCAATCACAATGGCCTTGTTGCCCAATGCACGGGTCAATGGGTTATCACAAAGCGTGGGCCAACCCCCGAAAATCTGCGCGGCAATCGCCCTTGGTATCGGGGTTGTCTGCGCTGCACTTTCACTGCCCTGGCTTGCCGTTGCTGCGTCTTTCTTGGTGGTGGCTGTTGTGGGATATGTGGCCCACCGAAAAATCGGTGGGCAAACAGGGGACGTGCTGGGCGCATCCCAAGTCACGTCCGAACTGTCCATTTTGTTGGTCTGTGCTGCAGCTTTTTGAGGTTAAGCCGCAGGAACCACACGTGCCGCCAAGATTGAAGTAATTTCTTCAACGGCCACACTTTCTTCTGCGTTGTTCACAGCGGCCACTTCGCGTGTCAGCCGGTCCAAAGCAGCCTCATACAACTGGCGTTCAGAGTAAGACTGTTCACGTTGATCATCGTTGCGGTGCAAATCGCGCACCACTTCCGCGATGGCAATCAAATCACCAGAATTGATCTTGGCTTCATATTCTTGCGCCCGGCGGGACCACATGGCGCGTTTCACCTTGGCTTTGCCGCGCAGTGTTGTCATCGCGCGTGACACAACATCCGGGGGTGCCAATGGACGCATGCCCACTTCTTCCGCTTTATGGGTCGGAACCCGCAGGGTCATCTTGTCTTTTGCAAAGTTGATGACGAACAGTTCCAATTCGACGCCAGCAATTTCTTGCGTTTCGACATCTGTCACTTGGCCCACACCATGGGCGGGGTACACCACGAATTCTTTGATGGAAAAGGGCAGTTTCTTCTTGGCCACGTCGGTGTCCTTTCTGGTCAAAAACAGTCAAAATCACCCCGCCACCCCAAAGGCGGCATCAAGGACCAAAACTGTCTGGAAAGCGCTAAGCGCGGATGGCGTTCAAAATTTCTCTCGCATTAT
Source organism: Planktomarina sp. (assembly GCA_020629775.1). Lineage (GTDB taxonomy): Bacteria > Pseudomonadota > Alphaproteobacteria > Rhodobacterales > Rhodobacteraceae > Planktomarina. Next base: position 22,128 of record JAHDCP010000002.1, on the reverse strand, counting down.
CCGCACTATATCACAATTTGCGGATTAAGAAAAGCGCAGGCAATTACCCGCCTTCACCTGGAGCTTCGGAAAAGTATTTTTCCAATTTGTCTGCTTCACCATCACGTTCTTCCGCATCAGGAAGCGGATCTTTTTTGGTGATGATTACAGGCCATTGTTCTGCGTATTTACGGTTAAACGTGACCCATTTTTCCATGTCCGGCTCTGTGTCCGGGCGGATCGCATCTGCCGGGCATTCGGGTTCACAAACACCGCAGTCGATGCATTCATCAGGGTGGATCACAAGGGCGTTTTCACCTTCGTAAAAGCAGTCCACAGGGCAGACTTCTACACAGTCGGTGAATTTACATGCGATGCAATTGTCAGTGACAACGTAAGTCATAGGGTTTCAACATCCCGATATGTCAATAAAATGGTACAGCCATGGGGCTTTGCCCCTGAATGTCCCTTTATTTGGGTTAAATCAACCCGCGTTTAAAGTCCGATTGGGCCCTTCTTTCGCGTGCATTGGGTTTGTGATCAGATTTAGGCGCATCTGGCACGCGCGGCTTGGGTTGCGGGGGATCCAAATCTTCATAAAGCGCTTGGGCTTCTGGGGCGGGCCCACGCCTGGACCCCAGCTCTTTAACCTCAATCAAACGCACGTAATCATCTTTGGGAAATGTCAGAACATCGCCTACTTGAACCGTTCTTGCAGGTTTTGAAACTGACACCGAATTCACACGCACCTTACCCGTCTGCACCAAACGCGTGGCAAGGCTGCGGGTTTTGAAGAACCGCGCATACCAAAGCCACTTGTCCAGCCGCAGTCCATCGCTCACTTGTCTTTTAGACCCATCAAGGCGGCGGCAAATGGGTTATCTGGATCGATCTTCTTTTCTTTCTTCGGCGGCGCTGCCTTGAACGTTTTGGCTTTGCCGTTGTCGCGATCTTTGGATTTGCGCGGACCTTTGGGTCTGGGCTTACCCGAATTGGCGCGGCGGTCCGATTGCACCGCACGACGCCCACCCCATGTGAACGTGTAATACACTTCCACTTCCGGTTCGGCATTGTCTGCTGGCGCAGCGTCAGCTGCTTTTACAGGTGCGTCTTGTGCAGGGTCTTCCGCAACTGGCGCAACTGGCGCCGCTTCGGCTTCTGGCGATGTTTCGGCTGGGGTTTCTGCAACAGGTTCAGCTTTAACTTTAGGACGTTCACCCTTGTCCGCCTTGTATCCCAGGCCTTCCATCAAATTTGCGAATTGTTCCAATGTCATGCCAGTAATCGACAGCATATCGGGGTTGGCTTCGAACCCACCACGACTGTTTTGATTGCGCAGCATGTCCGCCAAGCGTTCCACCATATCAACACGAATGGCGCGTTCACCTGCCGGTTTGTAACCGGACTTCAAGAAATACCCATCAACAGCGCCGGTATCATTGGCAATGGTCACCAATCCCGGAGGGGGCGCTGATGGGAATTCGGACAAATCGTTAGCCAAAGACCATAAAATCAACCGCAAGCGGGTCGGGGCCGGTTTCAACAACAAGGGCATAAAGATGGTGTATTGCCCAAAACGCACGCCGTGCTTGCGCAAGGTTCCACGCGCATCTTGATCCAGGGATTTCACATCTTCAGCCACCTGGGCCCGATCCAAAAGCCCCAAACCTTCGGTCAGCTGGAACCCGAAGCCACGGGCCAAACCTTCCAAACTTTCGTCCCGTTGAATATTCAACAACGGTTCAAACAAGGTTGCAATCTTACGATCGATAAAATGTTGCAACCGCCGCGACACACGCTCTGCGATATCTGCACCTGCTTCATCATCAACAAAGACTTCGACTTGGGGCTTCAAAGCTTCAGCGCCCTTAACCAGTTTTCCAACGGCATGGGTGCCCCACATCAGACCACCTTGGTCTGTGAAATCTATCTCGGTATCTGGGGCGTTATAAAAACGGTCCGCTCGCAAATGGAATTCTGGTGCTAACGCTTGCAAACTTGCAGCGCGCAAGGTTTTGGCCTCGTCCGGCGTTGCAGAGCTATCCTGCTGGAAGCGAAATCCTTCCAAACGTCCTACGAATTGCCCTTCGACGGTGACTTCGCCGTCCTTGCTAATTTCGGCCACAAGCCTCTCCTTTTGTTTCAACCGGCGCATCAAGACACTTGTGCGCCGATCGACAAATCTTTGCGTCAGGGCATCATGCAATGCATCCGACAATCGGTCTTCTACAGCGCGCGTTTCCCCGCGCCAATGCTTTTCGTCATTCAACCAGCCTTTGCGTTGCGCAACGTACGTCCAAGTCCGCACAAAGGCCAAGCGTTTGGACAACGTATCAATGTCACCCGATGGTCGATCAATCCGCTTTAACTGGCGTGCAATCCAATCACTGGGAATTTCCCCTTTTTCATGCATGAAGGCAAATATCTGACCTAACAACGATGCATGTTCCGTGGTGGAAATAGACCGAAAGTCAGGAATGCGGCACACATCCCACAACAGCCGAACCGATGGACCATCTGATGCCCTTGCCGCAGCTTCGGCGTCCTGAGACAGAGTTTTCAAAGCAATCAAATCATCGCTTTCACGGACACGCGTCAGCCAATCATTGTCTGTTTGCTCCTCCAGGGATCTGATCAATCCGGCCACAGTCCCAAACCGCAAAGACGAATTTCGCCAATAGAGTTTTTGCAATGGCTGGAAGCGGCTGTCGCAAATGGCCTGGGCAACTTCTGGGTCAAAGGGACGCGCCTCGCCTGTGGTGCCAAAGGTTCCGTCGTTCATATAACGCCCGGCGCGACCCGCGATTTGGGCCAATTCATTGGGAAACAGACTGCGCATCTTGCGGCCGTCAAATTTTTTTGTGGCCGAAAAGGCGACGTGGCGCACATCCAAGTTCAGGCCCATCCCAATGGCATCCGTAGCCACTAAGAACTCCACATCGCCGTTTTGATACATCTCTACTTGTTTGTTTCGGGTCCGCGGGCTGAGCGCGCCCATAACAACAGCCGCCCCACCCCGCTGCCTGCGCAGCAATTCTGCGATGCCATACACCTGATCCACGCTGAAGCTGACGATGGCCGAACGCGCAATCATGCGGTTCAGTTTCTTTTCACCCGAATACAGCAGCTTGGACATCCGATCCCGCCGCATAAATTGAGCTTTGGGCACCAAATCCGCGATGGCAGGGCGCATGGTTTCCGCCCCCAAAAACAGTGTTTCGTGCAAGCCACGGGCATGCAGCAACCTGTCCGTGAAAATGTGACCGCGTTCAGGATCCCCGCACAGCTGAACTTCATCGATGGCCAAGAAATCGACACCCAAACCTTCCGGCATGGCTTCTACGGTGCAGACCCAATACTTGGTTCGATCTGGGACAATTCGTTCTTCACCGGTGACCAGGGCAACAACCGACGGTCCGCGAATGGCAACGATACGGTCGTAAACTTCACGTGCCAACAAACGCAAAGGCAGGCCAATGATGCCGGATTTATGGGCCAACATGCGTTCTATGGCATAATGTGTTTTACCCGTGTTGGTGGGCCCCAAGACGGCTGCAATGCGCTGCATCTGGGCCATGCCCCTCACCCTCCAGGGTCACCAAAATCATCATAACGCAGCGCCTTGGGTCTTGCCCTCAAGCCGCGTTATGCTTTGTGATATGTCTTCAAAATGTGGATGTATAGCCTTGATCAAATAAGCCATGTCCAAGGCCTCAGAATCCAGGCCGGTTTGTTCCATAATCGCCAATACGCCCGCCATTGCATTGAAATGGCGTGGTTCCAAAGCCAAAGCGCGTTCCAAACCATCCAAAGCCAGACCAATTTGATCCAAACGATAGTGGGCCAGTGACTTGGCGTGCCACCCTTCTGCAAATTCGGGCGCATGATCAGTCAGGGCGGTTAGATGGATCAGTGCCCCTTTCCAATTTTCTTTTTGAAATTCGCTTTGGGCGCGGCGTAACAAATAATCCATCGCCGCAGATCCAGACTTAGACCATTCCGCCACGATTTTATCTTCGATAAGTGGCGCATCATCCACATCAACAGCCAACAACCGCTCAAACAATGGGTCCAAACGCGCATCTTGCGCCAGTGCGGCACCTGTCAAACCTGACAAAACGCTTGCCGCAACGAAAACTTTGAGATTTCTAAATAAACCTTGCATAACGTTAAGGTAACATAAGCCAGGGTCCTGGAAAGGCCCCTGCCCCCACATTTACGCGATCATGAAGGAAAACCAAGATGAGCGACATGTTGAACCAAGCCGTAGAAGCCCTGAACGCCAAATTGGACGGGGATTTCAACGGCACCGCCAAATTCCAAATCAATGGTGAAGGTGCCATTATGTTGGACAGCGATGGCGCCCGTGTTGGTGATGATGAAGCAGATGTCACCTTGATTGCCGACGCAGATGTTTTCGAAAACATTCTAAGCGGTGACCAAAACCCCACCACGGCCTTCATGACCGGCAAGTTGTCCGTCGAAGGCGATATGGGCAAAGCCATGGCTTTGGCCTCAGTTCTGGGCTGACGCGATGCACCCTGCCCCCTTTCACGAAGATCTGGCCCAAGGACCAAAAGGTGGCAGCGCCTATTGGTTGGAAACAGAAGACGGAACGCGCATTCGCATGGGCGTTTGGCCGAAAGGGGATCGGGGAACCGTTCTAATATTCCCAGGACGGAGTGAATGTATTGAAAAATACGGGCGGGTTGCGGCGGAATTCGCGAAATTGGGGTTTGCCGTGGCTGCAATCGATTGGCGCGGCCAAGGGTTGGCCGATCGGGCCACTCAGCAACGCAAAGTTGGCCACGTCAGCAAATTTTCAGACTTTCAACTGGACGTAGCCGCTGTTCGCAAAGCTTTGACGGTATTCCGAATGCCAACGCCGATGTATCTGGTGGCCCATTCCATGGGCGGATGCATCGGGCTGCGGGCTTTGCACAATGGGTTGGACGTAAAAAAGGCAATGTTTTCTGCGCCAATGTGGGGCATCACGTTTACCCCAACAGTGTTGCGCCCTGTGGCTTGGACAGTTTCGACACTTCTAAATCCTTTTGGGACCCGTACCATGTTGGCGCCGGGCGCCGAAGCGGAAGCTTATCTGGTGGAAGGACCGTTTGAAGACAACACGCTGACAACCGACCCTGATACATATGACTATATGCGCCGCCAAGTTGTGGACGTTCCAGATTTCCGATTGGGCGGTCCATCCGTGGCGTGGCTTCACAGCGCCTTAAGGGAAATGCGCACGTTGTCCAAAATGGATATGCCTGACTATCCTTGCATAACGTATTTGGGCACCGATGAACGCATTGTTGACCCTGCCCGCATCAAAGATGGCATGGCCAAATGGAAAAACGGGGAATTGGTGGAAATCGAAGGCGCGCGTCACGAAATTCTGATGGAAACCCCCGAAACGCGCGAAAAATTTTACACCAAGGCTGATGCGTTCTTTAATTAGAGATCAGGTTTTGATTGCGTGAATACCTTTGGCGTCAGCGTTGGCACCAGCTTTCATCCAACCCTGTTCAGATCCAATGAAGAACATGTGCGCCCCAAACTGTGCCCAATCCGCGGCTTTGGCGGCATTGGGTACAAAAGTTGCATACCCTTTTCCATTGGCTTTGGCCGCTTTGCCTGTACGATCCAACGCAGCCAATAATTCGTCCGAATTGGTATCTGTTTTGCCCATGGAAACAGACAGGTCTGATGGCCCCAAAAACACGCCGTCGATCCCGTCCACTGCGGCTATTTCTTCAACGCATTCAAGGGCTTCCACTTCTTCGATCTGGGCGAAAACAACGGTTTCGCGGTGCGATTTCTCTAAGACCTGGGCCATATTGTGCTTGCCGTATCCAGCCCATCGGGTTGCCCCCGCGAACCCGCGCCCGCCATCGCCGAAATGGGACACCTTCGCCAACTGCCGTGCCATATCTGCCGATGTGATGTGCGGTGCGACGATGCCAACCGCACCCATATCTAAAACTTGCAACACGGTTTGAGGCGCAAAATGCGTGACCCGCACCAACACAGGGAAATCAAGCGCACGGGCAACAGCCAAACATGCGTCCGTACGGGCACGATCAAAGGGAGAATGTTCCATGTCAATGCAAACGAAATCCAGTTCGCTGCCTGCCAAAACCTCGATCACTTCATAGGCGGGCGTTTTCATAAACGTGCCTGCCATCATGTCCCCGGATGCGACGCGTGATTTGAAATTTGCAATGCTCATGGTTGGCCCCTTTGTTCTTCGTGCGCCACGACATCACACTGCACTGGTCCATGCAAGGCAATGTGTTACGTTCGACATATGGTTTTGCAGTTCACAGATAAGGGGATTTATTGCCCCGCAGGGGATTTCTACATTGATCCGACACGCCCTGTGGACCGTGCGTTAATTACCCATGCCCATGCGGATCATGCCCGCCCTGGCATGAGGCACTACCTTTCTGCGCAAGCCACACGTCCTATGCTGGATCATCGGTTGGGGAAAATATCTGCTGAAACAGTGCCCTTTGGTGCCGGATTGCAATTGGGCGGTGCCAAGGTCAGCTTTCATCCTGCGGGGCATGTTCCTGGATCCGCCCAAATCCGGGTTGACGTGGGCGGCGAGGTTTGGGTGGCCGCAGGCGATTACAAAACCGTATCAGACGGCGTTTCAGAACCTTTTGAACCCGTGAAATGCCACGCTTTCATAACCGAAAGCACCTTTGGGCTGCCTGTCTTCAAATGGACCGCCGATCAAGAACTGCGTGCGCAAATCAATTCCTGGTGGGCGGCCAACGCAGCACAAGGCCAAGCTTCCATCATTGGCGCCTATTCCTTGGGCAAGGCGCAACGGGTTTTGGCGTCACTTGACCCGAACCAAGGACCGATATTGACCCATCCAGCCGTGGAAAACACCAACCAAGTGCTGCGCGCCCAAGGGGTTGATTTGCCCGATACCATTGAAATCACGCCAAGTGTCGATCCGCAAAAACACCCTGGCGCGATCGCCGTTGTTCCCCCCAGCGCCATCGATTCCGCTTGGACCAAGCGGTTTGGGCCCCACGTTACTGCCTTTGCATCTGGCTGGATGGCCCTGCGTGGAATCAGACGCCGGCGTTCTGTGGATCGTGGGTTTGTGATGTCAGACCACGCTGATTGGGACGGATTGAATGAAGCCATAAAGACGACAGGCGCAGAAAAGATTTTTGTAACCCACGGATATACGTCTGTTTTCACCAAATGGCTGTGCGAACAGGGCTACGACGCGCAAGACATCGACCGCCAAGACCGCACGACAGAGAAAGAAGATGACGGATGATTGCTGATACCATTTTCAACATAAACACTGCCTTGGTCCAAAAGCCCGTATTAAGGTTCATGGCCCACCAGCCAACTTTGAGAAAATTGTTTTCTTTCAACGCGATGCTGACGTATCGCCCATTCAAAAACTGTAAGATTGAACAGGTCGATTTGGACGGTGTGCGGTGCCTTAAGATAACGCCCCAGCACATAACGTCAGACACACGGTTGCTATATTTTCACGGCGGCGGCTTCACAATCGGCAGCCCGGAAACCCATAAATGGATGGTCGCACGCCTGGCCCATTATGCGGGATTGGTCACCTATGTGGCTGATTACAGGTTGGCACCTGAACGCCCCTTCCCTGCCGCCCATGACGATGCACAAACCTGTTTTGACGCATTGGCCCAACACGGCCCCGTAGCCATTGGCGGGGACAGCGCAGGCGGGCAGTTGAGTTTGGCCCTGGTGGCCACCGGACGCCGCCCCAAAGTGATGATCCTTTTGTCGCCATTGGCCACTGTGCGACATCCCGATCAAGACCATGATCTGGATTTCAGCCAAGACCGACTGATCCCGCGCGCGTGGGTCAATCGGGTTATGAAAAAGATGTTCCCGAACGGAATTCCCATCGACCCACGGCTGCAGCCATTGGAGAATCTGCCGGATGATCTTCCACCAACCCTTTTGCACGTGGTCCGTGAAGAAGGGTTGGCCCTTGATGCCAAAGCCACTTTGGCTGCGATTCCAAACGCTGATATTGAGTGGTTCACCGGCGTGCCCCATGTTTGGCAACTGCATGCTGGGTGGTCCGCCACCAGCAACGCATCGCTGCGCAGTCTGGGGCAATTCTTGAAAGACAACGCATGAGGGAATTTGCCCAACTCTTTGAAAAGTTGGACCAAACCACAAAAACCAATGCAAAAGTCGCTGCCTTGCGGGCGTTTTTCGAAACAGCGCCAGACAGTGACAAACTGTGGACAATCGCCCTGTTCACCGGACGCCGCCCCAAACGTGTGGTGACCACCACCCAACTGCGCGAATGGGCGGCGCAGGCGGCCGATTTGCCGCTTTGGCTGTTCGAAGAAGCCTATCCCATTGTCGGGGACTTGGCGGAAACCATCGC
>JAHDCP010000002.1:8276-13636 GCA_020629775.1 Planktomarina sp. | reverse complement strand
CTGACCCACAAGTTAATGGGGGCTTGGACGCCAGAAACCACCAGCTTTGAAGCATTGGTTTTGCACGATGATCCCGCCGCTGATGCGTCGAAACCATATCCATTTTGCCTGGCCCATGGGTTGGATCAAAACGTGGAAGACTTGGGGGCGCCGCAAGATTGGATGGCGGAATGGAAGTGGGATGGCATTCGGGGCCAACTCATCCTGCGCGACGGGCAATATTTCTTGTGGTCGCGGGGCGAAGATTTGATGACGGACCGGTTCCCCGAATTCGCCCGCGCCATTGATATGTTGCCCCCGGGCACTGTGATTGACGGCGAGGTTTTGGCCTGGCTGCCGGGGGCTGACCTGCCCTTGCCCTTTGCCCAATTGCAAAAACGTATTGGCCGCAAAACTGTGCCTAAGAAGCTGCTGGCAGACGCGCCTGTGGTCCTCCACGCCTATGACCTGTTGGAACTGGACGGGGTGGATATGCGACACCAACCCCAATCTAAACGTCGGGAAACATTGAATAATCTTCTGGCCAATTTGCCAACAGACTGCATAGTGACCCTGTCGCCAACCGTGGAATTCACGCATTGGGATGGGCTTGCCAAACTGCGGGACACATCCCGTGAAAAGGCTGCCGAAGGGTTTATGTTGAAACGTAAATCGGCCCCTTATCACACAGGGCGCAAACGCGGCGATTGGTGGAAATGGAAAGTAGATCCGTTTTCGGTGGATGCGGTGATGATTTATGCCCAAGCTGGCCACGGACGGCGGGCGAACCTGTTCACAGATTTCACATTTGCTGTGTGGAACGGGCCCGATCTGGTGCCATTTGCCAAAGCATATTCAGGGTTAACGGACGCTGAGTTCCGGGAAATCACCGCTTGGGTTCGTAAGAATACGACACAACGGTTCGGTCCTGTGCGACAAGTCACACCACATCATGTGTTTGAACTGCATTTTGAAGGCATCCAGGCCAGCACCCGCCACAAATCAGGCATCGCCCTGCGGTTCCCTCGCATGGCCCGGTGGCGCAAGGATAAACCCGTGGATCAGGCCAATACATTGGATGATTTGAAGGCCCTGTTGTCACAGTATGGTTAAGTGCGGTCACATTTGCTTGAAACCCGCCGGGATACGGCCAATTAGTATCCTATGACCAATTCCCTTCCTTCGGCTGGAATGCCGCCCGTGACTCCGCAAAACGCGATTTCCATGCCGGAAAACGCTTGTGATTCCCACGTTCACTTGGTGGCCGGTGCTGAATTTCCGCTGTGGGATGGCCGTGTGGAAAACCCCGCGCCGGGACCCAACTTTGACGAATGGTTGGACAAATATCGCCAGCATGTGCACGCTTTGGGCTGTGCCCGTGGTGTGATTGTACACTCCATTTTGTATGGCACGGATAACCGGGTCACACTGGAAGCCGTTAAAAGATTAGGCAATGGATTCAAAGGTGTAGGGCTGTTGCCAGATGACGCCAGCGAACGCGATATGGATACTTTTGCCAAGGCGAACATCAAGGCCTTGCGCCTGAACTACGTGCATGGCGGCGTGTTGTCATGGGATGGTGCCAAAGCTTTGGCCCCGCGCTTGCGCAGCCGCGGCATGCACATCCAGATGCTGCTAAACACCCACAAACACATGGCCGAAATCGCGGACGATATCCGTGCCTTGCCGGTTCCCCTGGTGATTGACCATATGGGTTGGCCGGATTTGAAGCTGGGGCCAGATGAGCCGGGCTTTGATATCATGCGGCAATTGCTGGCAGAAGGCAAAATTTATGTAAAGTTATCAGCACTTTACCGGCTGTGCCCACCCCCCTATGACCAGGCGGATGAATTTGTTGCCAAGTTACTTGCAGCCAATCCCGATGGTTTGCTGTGGGGATCCGACTGGCCACATTTGATGTTGGCAGATGCTGAAATGCCCGCAGGTGGCGCGGTTATGGACACATTTTTGCGGACCGTGACCCACCCTGATCATCTTCAAAAAATCTTGGTGGATACCCCTGCCAAGCTGTTTGACTTTTAAGGAAATCCAATGCTCGACACTGATTTTGGCACCCTGCCCGAATGGGATTTGACCGATCTTTACGCTGGTGAAGACGCGCCTGAGCTGGCCAAGGATTTGGCTTGGCTGGAAAAAGAAGCCGCCAGTTTTGCCGCTGATTATGAGGGAAAATTGGCCACGCTATCGGCCGCAGAAATGCTGCGTGCCGTGCAACGGGATGAAGAAATCAGCACCGTTGTGGGGCGCATCATGTCCTTTGCTGGGCTGCGATATTACCAAGAAACCACCAATGCAGACCGGGCCAAATTCATGTCCGATATGCAAGATCAGATCACCCAAATCAGCACCCAGCTGGTGTTTTATGGGTTGGAATTAAACCGCCTGGACGATGATTTTGTCGCCAAAATGTTTGCGGATAATGCAGACCTGGCCCGGTATAAACCCGTGTTTGAACGACTGCGCGCCATGAAGCCATACCAGTTGTCGGACGAGTTGGAAAAGTTCCTGCATGACCAATCAGTGGTGGGATCCACCGCCTGGAACAAGTTGTTTGATGAAACGGTTGCTGCATTGGTCTTTACCATCGATGGCGAAGACATGCCTTTGGAAGCTGCGGCGTCCAAATTGGCAGAACAAGACCGTTCTGTTCGCGAAGCCGCATCCCGTGAAATTGCGCGCGTCTTGGGCGAAAACCTGACGCTGTTCACCCGCGTTCACAACACCCTTGCCAAAGAAAAAGAAGTGGAAGACCGCTGGCGGGGCATGCCCACGCCGCAAACAGGACGGCACTTGTCGAACCACGTTGAACCCGAAGTGGTGGAAGCGTTGCGCAATGCTGTTGTGGCCGCCTACCCCAAGTTAAGCCACAGATATTACAAGCTAAAATCTAAATGGCTGGGCCTGGAAAAGATGCAAGTCTGGGATCGAAACGCGCCCCTGCCCATCGAAGATACCACATCAATACAATGGCCAGATGCCCAAAAAATGGTGATGGATGCTTATGCTGAATTTGATCCAAAAATGGCCGAAATCGCGGAGCCATTTTTCACCAAAGGCTGGATTGATGCGCCGGTAAAACCCGGCAAAGCCCCCGGTGCCTTTGCCCACCCCACGGTCACCACTGTGCACCCCTATGTGATGTTAAATTACATGGGTAAACAGCGCGACGTGATGACACTGGCCCATGAATTGGGCCACGGCGTTCACCAAGTTTTGGCCGCCGAACAGGGTGAATTGTTGTCCTCCACGCCGTTGACTTTGGCCGAAACGGCATCCGTGTTCGGGGAAATGCTGACCTTCCGCAAATTGCTGGACGGGGCCGAAACCAAGGCCCAACGCAAGGTGTTGTTGGCGGGCAAAGTGGAAGACATGATCAACACGGTCGTGCGTCAAATTGCGTTTTACGATTTTGAATGCAAACTGCACGCCGCCCGCGCCGAAGGGGAACTGACCCCGGACCAGATCAATGCCATTTGGATGTCCGTTCAGGGCGAAAGCTTGGGCCCTGTTTTCGAATTCATGGATGGGTACGAAACCTTTTGGTCTTACATCCCGCATTTCGTGCATTCGCCATTCTATGTGTACGCCTATGCCTTTGGGGATGGTTTGGTGAACGCGCTTTATGCGGTGTACCAAGAAGGGGATCCGGATTTCCAAGCCAAGTATTTCGATATGCTGCGCGCCGGCGGATCCAAGCACCATTCAGACCTTCTGGCACCCTTCGGGCTGGACGCATCTGACCCGGCGTTCTGGGACAAGGGTTTGTCGATGATTTCTGGCTTCATCGATGAACTGGAAGCCATGGAAGACTGACCACCGCACGCTGCGGCAACGGGGCATTAACCATGCCCCGCTAAACCCCTTGGTGATCGTTGAAACGGCACTGGCTTAATCGCCACCATTTGAACGGGATAATTTTGGTCTGGCTTTTGCACCATCCCCCCTTGGGGGTGTGTCTTTCGTTGGACCATTGCACGCAACCCACGGACCGAATTGCGCGATTTTGCAACTTAGCCCGTGATTTTTTGCGTCTGTACACCCGCTTTTGTTCGGGCCCGCACATTCACTTTCTTTGCGCCAAAAATACCTCGGGTGAATGGCCCTTAGGGCCAGAGGGCAGCGCCCTTTTGGGCGGCGGCCCCAGTGAGTTTTACATCAAGGTCAAGGTCACCGTGTCGCCATCGGCGGCAAGGCTGTGGGCCGGTGAGGTCAGCATTTCATCTTTTGATGCGCCCCCAACCCCAAGACCCGCAGCATCGAACACGGATCCGTGCCGCCCGCCCTGTTTGTTACAAGCGAAGGGGCGCGCGGGGTCGGTGGTCATGGAAATGGCAAAGCCGCGGTGCGGGCAAACCATATTGAAAACGTAATATTCAGCGCCGTCCGCGGCAGCCATTTGGTCTGCCGTGCGGCGATGCAAGGCAATGTTTTGGGCCCCACCGGTATTGAGGTAATTTGGGTCCGTGGTGGGCCGCGTCAGGACGGCCACTTCACCGGGCATCAAGGCGCTGATATCCACGGTGACGGCCCCTTCACCAATCTCCAACATCTGGTCCGCGCCAACGGATACGGAATCGGACGTGACCTCCCCTTTCCATTCCACCGCTTGGGCCATCAAAGCGGCCGGGCACAGGGCAGCGGCCCCTGCGGCGGCGAATGTTCCAATCACGTGGCGGCGCGTCAAAGTTGGCATGGGGTTAGTCTCCTTGTTTGGTGAACCAAATGTTTCTCAAAGTGGTGTCGCGGTCGATGAAATGGTGTTTCAGCGCCCCCGCGATGTGCAGGACCAAAAGTCCCAGTAAAACCCACTTCATGTTGTAGTGGGCGTTCAAAAACTGTTCGCCGATCGGGCCACGGGCAAAGGCAAAATCGACGGGCAAGACAAGGCTGGTGTCGCGCAAGGCGGATGCCGCCACATAGCCGGACACCAAGAATGCAATCAGCACGCCATACAGCGCGATTTGCACGCCCCCGGCCAAGACACGTTCCCAAAGGGCATGGGCGTGGCGTGGTTTGCCTGACCGGAATTTGGCCAGCAACCGCCAGGCCAAAACCAATATCAAACCCTGCCCCATGATTTGGTGGGCGACGATGGATTGTTTGCCCCCGATTTCAAGGAAATACATCATGCCCGACACGGCCATGCCCAGCACCAAACCCGCACTGACCCAGTGCGCTGATTTGAGGCTGCGGCTATAATGACCCATCGCGATGTCATGCCCTTTCATATATTTGGCGCGATAACACGCGCCTGCGTTCATAATGAAAACTTAGAGCAGTGTTTTCAAAAGGCCAAAAATCTCACAAAACTGTCAGATCATCGGTCCAGGATGATGAGATCAGTCTGCCGCGAACGTTGC
>JAHDCP010000002.1:0-8176 GCA_020629775.1 Planktomarina sp. | reverse complement strand
TCTTGGTTGAACACCAGCTTCATGGCTTCAAGAACGGCGATAGCGTAATCTGGGTGGCAGCGGTCCAGTTCGTCCAGGATAACGATGACGCGTTTATTCGCACGATCTTTGGTGAGGGCTTCATGCAGCGCTTTTAATTGGTCCGGCAGTTCTTTGGTACGAACCTGTTCCACGGCCATTTGGGTGGCGATCATCTGACTGGCGGCTTTGGACATGCCGTCCCCCAAGTCTTTGATCACACCGGCCATAGCATCAAAATTACCTAGGCTATCGATCAGACCTTGTTCTGCAAAATCAATGACTTCCCCTGCGCCTTCCCGTAATACAGCCTTAAGCGTCGCCCGGCCCATCAGACCACCGATTTTCTTGGCTGAAGACAAAGCTTGCTGGCCCCGCGCCTTATCTTCTAGGGGTACCTGTGCCACCAAAGCCCCCAGCAGTGTCACCACAGGATCTCCTGTATGGTCGGATTGCTGCAAATCAATCTGCACCACCAACTCATCCGCATCCTCCAGCTGCTGTGCCCAGGCTGTGCGAAAGAATGTCTTTCCCCTTCCGAACCCAGCCTCGATCGAAATAACGTGCGCGGTGTCGATGGATTTCACCAAGTTGGTGAAAGCAGTACCAATGTCTTTGTATCCCAATTTGTCGTCACACCACGGATCACTCATCAATCTTCCATGCCTTCACTTTGAGATCAAATACCTCGGGGGAATGGCCCGTTCAGGGCCAGGGGGCAGCGCCCCTTAAACCCTTCAATCCAATTCCGTCCAAGGCCAGGGCTTCACTTCACTGGCCGCGGTTTGGTAGCGCACGGCTTTGGCGACCCAGATGCCCATGGTGGTGCCGAATTCGGCCAATTGTTCGTTGGGTTGTTTGCGGTTCACCAGCATGATCACGAACTGGATCACGGTCAAAAGACCCAGGACAGTATGGGCCATTTGGATCATGAAATAGATGATCACCATGTGAAAAAACCGCATCAGCAGGCTTTCTTCTGCTTTGCCTTCACGTGGTGTGTTCAGTTCAAAACCTTGGTCGTCCATGGGGGTGTCCTTTCATTAAAGCGGCGTGGCCACGCGCAGAATTTCATCGATGGCGGCTTGGGTGCCTTGGGCCATTTCCAAAGTCCATGGGTATGGATCGCCGCTGGTGGCGCATTGGCAAAATGTTTCCACCTGGTTGCGGTATTGGTCCACGTGGGGGAACCGTTCCACGCGCATGCCCAGGCCCGGTTGGTGCAATTCCACCCGCGCTTCGCCAAAGACACGGGGGTTAAAGGGTGCTGTCAGCCGGATCAACCCGTTGGATCCATGGAACGTCACCTCTTGATGGGGGTGCATCCGGATGGATGTGTACATGGCGTATGTGGCATCCCCCAGATGCCCTTGGGCATGGGTGGTTAAATCAAACCCATCCTGCCAGGCAATTTGTGCCCGCAGATCGGTGAATTCTGCGCCCATCACATACCGCGCGCATCCAAGGGTATAGACCCCGATGTCGCGCAACCCACCGCCGCCCGTGTCACGCTTGTTGCGAATGTTGGCGGTGTCTGCGGAATTGTCATAGCTGAAGCTGGCTTGGATGTGGCGCACATCGCCGATGGCGCCATCGGCCACCATGGCGCGGGCCCGTTGCCACTGGGTGTGGTGCACGATCATATAGGCCTCGGCCGCCAGTTTATCGGCGGCATCGCGGGCGGCAATCATGTCTGAAAAATCAGAAACGTCCATGGCAATGGGTTTTTCCGCCAGCACATGCTTGCCTGCGGCCAGGGCCTTGAGGGTCCATTCTTTGTGCATCGTATGGGGCAGCGGGATATACACCGCGTCAATATCCGCATCCGCCAGCAGCGCGTCATAGCCATCGATGGCGCGGCAGTTGGGGGCAAAGGCTTGGAACGGGGCAACATTTGCAGGGTTCCGGCTGGCCACGGCCACCAATTCAGCCCCTGCAGCGGCATGAATGGCCGGCCCCATGTGTTCGCGCGCAAACTTGGACGCCCCCAGAATTCCCCAACGCATATGGCCCATGATCTGTCCCCTTGTTTGGTGTCAGCCTATCGCTAAAGAAAACGCCCCGCCAGGGGGACCGACGGGGCGTTTCTTTTGGCGTTTCAACAAAGCTTAGGCTGTTTCCAGCATCCCTTTGTCTTTGGCCAATTCTTGCATCTTGGTTTGCAGCTTTTCGAAAGCGCGCACTTCAATCTGGCGGATCCGTTCGCGGCTGACACCATATTGGCTGGACAGTTCTTCCAGCGTGATGGCTTTGTCCTGCAGGCGGCGTTGGGCCAGGATATCTTTTTCCCGGTCGTTCAACACGCCCATGGCTTCGGCCAACAATTCGCGGCGGCTGTCCATTTCATCGCGTTCTTCGTAATCGCCCGCTTGGTCGGCGGTTTCGTCTTCCAACCAATCTTGCCATTGGGTGGCGCTTTCGCCGTCAGACCCCACCATGGCGTTCAAAGATGCATCCCCACCGGACAAACGGCGATTCATGGACACCACTTCGGTTTCGGTAACCCCCAAATCCGTGGCAATCTTTTCCACGTGTTCTGGACGCAGATCGCCGTCTTCATAGGCACCAATGCGGGCTTTTGCTTTGCGCAGGTTGAAGAACAATTTCTTCTGACCCGACGTTGTGCCCATTTTCACCAAGGACCACGACCGCAGCACGTATTCTTGGATGCTGGCGCGGATCCACCACATGGCATAGGTCGCCAGGCGGAACCCTTTTTCCGGGTCAAATTTCTTGACCGCTTGCATCAAGCCAACGTTGGCTTCGGCAATAACTTCTGCCTGGGGTAAACCGTATCCACGATACCCCATGGCGATTTTTGCGGCCAAGCGCAGGTGGCTGGTCACCAATTTATGGGCGGATCCCGTGTCTTCACGTTCCACCCATGCTTTGGCCAGCATGTATTCTTCTTCGGGTTCCAGCATTGGGAACTTCCGAATATCTTGCATATACCGATTCAACCCGCCTTCGGGCGTTGGTGCTGGAAGATTTGCATAATTTGCCATTTTGTCTGACCCCCGTATTCAATTGCCTAATGTATAAGGCCTTAACATCCAAATGGGGATGCCATCCCCCGCTTTCAAGGCCTTGTGTTAATCTTACGTAAACAAAACATGGTTCCGTCGCGCAGATTTAAAAACCTTTGCAACAGACCTCTCACGCACACGTGCAGCATTTGTCACAAACTTGCGCATTTTTTGCGCAGGCTGTGGTGCGGTTTGGGGTTAAATGGCGTCCAGTTGCGCAATCAAGTCCACCATATCCTGGGGCATTGGGGCCTCAAACGTCATGGTTTCTTCGGTCACCGGATGCACAAAGCCCAAAGTCTGGGCATGCAAAGCCTGGCGCGGGAAGGCTTTGGCGATGGGCCCGGCATCCCCTTTCAGTTGGCGGCGTTTTGAATAAGTGGGATCGCCCACCAATGCGTGCCCGACATGGGACAAGTGCACGCGGATTTGGTGCGTGCGTCCTGTTTCAAGCCGGCATTCCAACACGGCGGCCCCTGCCCCCGGCATGGCATGGCGCACCCGGGCGCGGGTCACGGCGTGACGCCCCCCGTGGAACACCACCGCTTGGCGCTGGCGATCCGTTTTGTGGCGGGCCAATTGGGTGGTGACTTTCAGCAAATCACCCCGTTCAAACGAGACACCCTTGATCCCATTCAACCGCGGGTCTGATGCAGATGGCACGCCATAACACACCGCCAGATACTGCCGCTGTGCGGTATGGGCGGCGAATTGGGCCGCCAAATGCTGATGGGCCTGATCGGTTTTGGCCATCACCAGCAACCCGGTGGTGTCTTTGTCAATGCGGTGCACCACGCCGGGGCGTTTCATCCCCCCCACCCCAGACAAGGTATCGCCGCAATGCGCCAGCAAGGCGTTGACCAAAGTGCCTGACGGTGTGCCGGGGGCTGGATGCACCACCATACCAGCGGGTTTGTTCACCACGATCAACGCATCGTCTTCAAACACGATGTCCAAAGGAATGTCTTCTGCTTCGATGTGGCTTTCTTGGGCGTCGGGCACAGTGATTTGCACGGCATCCCCTTCGGCCACCTTCGCCTTTTGATCGGTGATGGCCGCGCCGTTCACCAGCACCTGCCCATCCGCAATCAAACGCGCCAAGCGGGACCGGCTGATATCCCCCCCTGGCACATCCCGCGCCAGGGCTTTATCGAGACGGGGCGGCGGATTTTCCGCGATGGCAAAGGAAATCATGGTCATGACACAGCCCATAGACCAACAAGACCCCCCAGTGGAACCAGCAAATCTGCGGTTCTTACGCCGTTTGGTGACGGTTTTGACCGCCACAATGATTATTGGCGTGGGATTGATTGTGGTCTTGATGGTGATGCGCCTGAATGCAGCACCCGCCGTTCCAGACTTCGGCGTGCCGCTGCCGGGTGGCGTTTCCGCCCTTTCCACCAGCATAACAGACAGCCGCATCTTTGTGGTGGGCACTGATGGCACCCTGTACATTTACAACACGGATAAAGTTTTGCAGCAAACTGTGCCGTTGGATTAAGCCCCGCCCACAGGGGCCACCGGATCAGTTGCGGATTTGAACTTTCATATTTCGCAGTCCCACCCGCTGGGTCAGTTTAAACAAGATCGCAGCGTGTTTGGGATGCAGCCGAATGCACCCCGCAGACGCCGGACGCCCCAACCGCGAAATCTGGTTGGTGCCATGGATGGCATAATTGCCGCTGTAAAATATCGCGAACGGCATGGGCGCATCATTGTACAAACTGGATTTATGATCTTTGGACAGCCACTTGGCAGTGTACGTGCCGCGGGGCGTATACTTGCCTTTGCGGGCCGTGCTGACATCCCACCGGTATGCCACCTTGCCATTATAAATCACTGTCATTGATTGTTGCGAAACATCCACCTTGGCCACCAATGTGCCCGCCAACGCAAAAACTGGCGTCATCGCCAAAACAATCGCCATAAACCAAATTCTAAGCAGTTTCATGCCAATCCCCATTCTAAATCAATGTGTTCAAATCGGAGCAGACAATAAGGTGAGTCGCCGAAGACTCCCCGCCAAGATTATGGAAACAGACTGTTTGCAGATGTCCCGTGACGCATGGGGCACATACCCCACACGTATGACGCGAGTTCTGTCATTATGGGCGGGCTTTGGGACTGGGGGGAAGGTTGGTACCGCCTCCCCGGCTCGAACGGGGGACCCCTGGTTCCACAAACCAGTGCTCTAACCAACTGAGCTAAGGCGGCACACGGGGGGGGCGTACCCCCCAACGCAAATGATTGCAAGATCAGAATCCCATTTCGCGCATTGGATTTTGCCCCAAATGCCTTCCCATTTGCACAGTTGCCTTGAACAACTTCCCCGGCGCTTGTTGCACGTCCGCGCGGATTCCTTTACCCGACCCCCACCAATCGGCAAAGGGCACATCATGGGTATCAACACCGAACGCGACGTGGAAGCAAACCTTCAAATTGGCCCCACTGACAAGGGCATGGTGCGCTTGTTTGTCAGCGCCGGGCCCACCGAAATCCCTATGGATTTTGAACCGGACGAAGCGCGCGACATCGCAGAAGAATTGTTGGCTGCGGCCAAAGCGGCAGAAGTGGTCAAATCCTGAAGCCGCCCGCGGCCTCAATACCCCACGGTTGATCCTGGATCGCGGGCCGCATGGGCGCGCAAAGCGGCATGGCGCGCAAATTTTTGGATCATCACCTTGCGCCGGGCGGGTGCAAGCTTGTCTTCGGGGGCCATCCGCACCAATTCCGCGTCATAGGCATCGGCGATGATCAGCCCTGTGTCATCGGGCAGAAGATCCACCGGAAAATCCGCGTCCACGGCCCAAAAGAATCGATCACACCATTCCAGATACTCTTGCCACTTGTGGTCTGATTGAAAGTCAGCCCGGCTGGATTTGCATTCGATTACCCAAATTTCGCCCTTGGGGCCCAGGGCCATCACATCCACCCGCCGTCCTGACGTTGGGGTCAGCTCTTCCACACAGACAAAATTATGGCTTAGCAAATGGCGGCACACGCCACGGGCCAAAAGTTGACCGGGTTGAAGCACGGGGTCTGTCATCCCATCACTATGAACAAACAAAGAACAAATGGGAAGCCCTGCCCAGCGCGTTGCTTTCCGCGTTAACCATTCCTACCTTACGGGTTCGCGCCCAAAAGGATTCCCGCCATGGCCCAGTTTTCCGACACCCCCACAGAAAACACAGAAGGCCTGGCCTATGCCCGTGAATTGGAAGGGCATGTTTCAGTACTGGACAGCTTTTCTGGTGTGGCGTTGGCGATCTTGGCCGTGGCATCGGGTATTTACACCTATCTTGGTGTGTCGTCGCTGTTGGACAACACGGGGCCCTTCGCCGTTTTTGCAGCGCTGGCGTATTCCATCGCCGTGTCCGTGGGCATTTTTGTGTTCTGGTCATTCTTGATGCGCCTATTCCCAGCCGTCCGTACCATGCGCGCGCGTATGGGATTGCTGGCGGCCATGGGGCTTGGCAGTTTGGCCATTGTGGCCATGTCGTCTTGGCTGAATGCCGCTGCTTTGGCCGGGGCTGCCGCCGTGGAACAGCATTTGGCGGTCACGGTCCAAAACTACCAAACCAGCTTGGAACGCGCCCATGAAAACGCGCTGTCGGCCCAAGCCTTGGAACGGGACGTGGCCCGGGTGCGGCAAAGTTTTGAGGACCTGTCTGAACAAGAAGCCACGGGAAATTTATCTGGCCTGGCGGGACGTGGCGCTGTGTTTCGGGTGTTGCGGCAAAAATCGGCGGAACTGTCCGCGCTTGAAAGCCAAATCGCCGCCCAAACCCCGCGCATTGATGCAGCATTCCGTGACGGCAATGCAATTTTGTCGCGCATGCGCGCGTTGACCGTGGAACAAGGCCCGGTGGAAGCGCGGTCGGTGGAATTTTCCGAACATGCTGTGCGCCTGGCGGGGCTGATTTCGGAAATGCGCCAACTGTCGGTGGCCCCCTTGGTGCGCCGCGCAGCAGAAGATTTGGCGGCGTCCGTGGTGCTGCCGGAACTTGATGCATCCACCGAAGCCAACCGCAACGATCAACAATCCACCATCGAGTCCGTGCTGACTGTTCTGGGCCAACGCGCCACAACCCTTGTCGCTGCCGCAGACGAGGTGTTGCTGCTGCCACCGCCCGTTGACGTCAGCTATACCCCCGTGTCTGCAGCCGATGCCGTGATCCTGTATGCCCGTAATTTTCTGCCGTCTTGGGCCGGGGCCATTGCCATTGATTTGCTGCCAGCAGTGTTGGTGTTGATCTTGGCCATCACCCAATCGGCCATTCGCGGCGGGCGCAAGCTGACACCGGCCCATGACCAACTGACCCTGGCAGAACTGCGCGCGGCCATTGCGGTGGCCCGTGAAATTGACGAACAGATTGATGCCCCCAAAGACAAGCGTGAGGATCGGTTGTGAACGGCGCACGCCGTTGGCTGGGCGGCATTTTGGTGCTGCAACTGGTGTTGGCAGCCTTCTTGGTGGTGGGGGAACTGTCCAAGGGGGGCACGTCGCTGACGTTGCCTGGCACCCGCCCCAACAGCCCCAACTTTGACCAGCCCATCCGCCCCGGCGACCAGACCCGTCGGTTCACTGACACCCCTTCCCTGCCCGGTCGCGAAGACCCTTTGCCCGACCGGTTGCTGCTAATTGAACGGGATGGCGTGTGGCATTTGGAGGGGGCCATTGCGCCTGGCGATTCTGAACGCATCGCGCGGCAGTTGTCGAATATTGAAGGACCCGTCGCCCTGAATTCCCCCGGTGGGTCCGTGGAAGACGCCCTGCGCCTGGGGCGTGCCCTGCGGCTGACAGGGGTTGCCACGCAACTGCAACCGGGCGCGATTTGTTTGTCGGCCTGCCCGTATCTTTTGGCAGGGGGCACGACGCGTATGGTGGCCAAGGACGCATCGGTGGGGGTGCACCAACACTATTTCGGGGAAAGCACGATTTTGCCCGCCTTTGTGGCGGTGGAAAACATTCAGCGCGGCCAAGGACGCGTGATGCAATATCTGGTGGACATGGGCATTGATCCCCGCCTGATGCAGCACGGATTGGTGACGGCCCCAGGGGATATCTATGTGCTGACCGTGGCGGAATTGACAGAATACCAGCTGGCAACGGAAATCATCGACTGACGCCT
>JAHDCP010000039.1 GCA_020629775.1 Planktomarina sp. | reverse complement strand
GAGGTGATCCAGTGTCAAGAAAGGTATTGGAGAGAGGTGTCGTAACAGGTTTTGGGGACGCTTTTTAAGGCAGACCTTAACAGGTTGAACCAAGACTTGGGCAAAGGTCCCTAATCGACCCAGCCTCCGTAACGCTTTCGACGGGCCGCCTTTATCTGGGCGGCCCGTTTCTTTTGTGCCATGAAGGACCTATGTTGCGCGTTGACGACGATATAACCATTGCCGATTGGGAGCTTTCCGAAAGCTTTACCCGTGCCCAAGGGCCAGGTGGGCAGAACGTTAACAAAGTTTCCACTGCCGTCGAATTGCGGTTCGAAGCCGCCCGCAGCCCGAACCTGCCGCCAGATGTGAAGGCCCGCTTAAAGCGTTTAGCCGGTCGGCGATGGACGGTTGATGGCGCATTGATTTTGCGCGTGGAAGACACCCGGTCCCAAGCCCGGAACCGGGACCTGGCTCGGGAGCGTTTAAAAGAACTGGTTTTAAAAGCCACCGTTCGCCCCAAACGCCGCATAGCCACCAAACCCACCTGGGGGTCCCAGAAGCGGCGCTTGGCGGCAAAATCCCAACGCGGTGAAGTTAAATCCCTGCGCGGAAAGGTAACCCCAGATGACTGACCTGATATCAAGACGCACGGCGGTATTGGGCCCCAATATGCCCACGTTCTACGAACGCCCCATCCATCTGGTGCGCGGACTAGGCGTTCATGTTTGGGATAAAGATGGGCGCGAATATTTGGACTGTTATAACAACGTCCCCCACGTCGGCCACTGCCACCCAAAAGTGGTGGACGCCATCGCACGCCAGGCTGCTACTCTAAACACCCATACCCGTTATTTGCATGACGGAATCGTGGATTACGCCGAACGCCTTACCGCCAAGTTTGATCATGATTTGGATCAACTGATCATGGTTTGCACTGGGTCCGAAGCCAACGATATCGCAATCCGAATGGCCCATGCGGTGACTGGCAAAGTAGGCATAATTTCCACCGACAACACGTATCATGGCAACACACATTTGGTGACTCAGTTGTCCAGCCGTAAACCGCCAATTGGAGGCTACGCGCCTTATGTAAAGCGCGTGCCGTCCCCTGATACATTGCGTCCTTTGGGCGGATCACTGGCGGCGCAAGGCAAAACCTTTGCCGCTGAAGTTCAAGGTGCCATTGATGCGCTTGAAGCGGAAGGCCACGGTTTTGCAGGTTTCATGTTCTGCCCTGTTTTTGCCAACGAAGGATTGCACGATCTGGATCGCGAATTTCTTCAACCCGTGGTGGATGTTGTGCACCGCGCAGGCGGCCTGTTGTTGTGTGATGAGGTGCAACCCGGGTTTGGCCGCTGCGGCAGCCATTGGTGGGGCCATGATCGAATGCCCATTGCGCCAGATGTGGTCACGCTGGGCAAACCCATGGCTAACGGACATCCCGTCGCTGCGGTGGTGACACGACCCGATGTCATGGCTGCCTTTCGAAATGCATTTGGATACTTCAACACTTTCGGCGGCAATCCGGTCAGCTGTGCTGCGGCCACAGCCGTTTTGGATGTTCTGGAAGAAGAAGAATTGGTGCAAAATGCCCGAATTGCTGGAAACGAATTGAAGGCAAATTTGGCCTCGCTTGATCATCGCCTAATCGCAAGCGTTCGGGGCGTCGGCTTGTTCGTTGCGGTTGAAATTGAACAAGACGGCACGCCCGCAGCACAGGACGCTGCCAAACTTGTAGAAGCGATGAAAGACCAAGGCATTTTGATGGGCCGGACCGGGCGGCACGCGAACACATTGAAATTCCGTCCGCCCCTGCCTTTCAGCAACGATCATGCTGCGCAGGTGGCAGAAGTTTTGAACGCAACATTAGGGAAATTGTAATGAAGCTGGCTCAGATAGCTGCTAGCCATTGGAATGGAACGATGGTGCGCTTGATCAGCCACCGCGAAAACGCCGTTTACGAAATGGAGTTGGGTGATGGTTCAAGGGCGGCCTTGCGCCAACATCGGCCAGGGTATCAAGGCACCGACAGCATTTCCGATGAAATGGATTGGACCGCCCACTTGGCAAGCCAAGGATTCCCTTGCCCCCGCCCGCTGGCAACGATGGATGGTGAACTATTGAAAGCGGTGGAAGGGCAGGTTTTTTCCGCCGTTTCTTGGGTGGATGCTACACCAATCGCTGAACAAGATTTCAGCGCAGATGCCCGATGCCAACTTTTTGAAGCCCTGGGAAGAATGTTGCGGCAGCTGCATGGTTTGACGAACGCTTCGCCTGATTTGGGGCGGTCCAGACCAGTCTGGTCCTTGGACGGGCTGACCGGACCGAACCCGTTGTGGGGCCGATATTGGGAAACACCGCCCAAGGGCGATCCACGATGTGCGATCTTGAACAGCGCGCGTGATACGGCACGGAATTGGCTGAAAGCCCAGTCGGATTTAGACCAAGGCTTGATCCACGCGGATGCCATTGGCGAAAACGTTTTGGGCACGGCTGATGATCTTTGGTTGATTGATTTTGATGATGGCGGACACGGGTATCTGATGTTTGATCTGGGTGTCGCGCTGACCCAACATTGGGACCAGGATTATCTGCCCGATATCGCCCATGCGATTTTGGCCGGGTACGGTGCCGATGCATCGGTTGAAGATGTCTTTCGCTTTATGACATTGCGTTGCTTGGCATCTGCAGGCTGGGTGCAAGGGCGCCTAGACCAAGATGACCCACAACGTGATCGGTATATCAACCGTGCGGTGGAATGTTCACAAAAGTACCTTGGCGTTTAACCGTCAAACCACCACATCCTGCGCATCTTGTTGGCCCACACCGAACACCCGTTTATAGCGTTCAATCTCGTCTTTCGGCCCCATGGCTTTGTTGGGGTTGTCCGACAATTTGACCGTGGGTTTTCCATCCGCTGACACAGCTTTGCAGACCATGGAAAACGGCGCCAACGCATCATTTGCCACAAGGCCGCGGAAATCATTTGTCAGCAAAGTGCCCCACCCAAAGGAAATGCGGCACCGCCCTTCAAATTGGGTCTGCAGTTCTGCAATTTTATCTACGTCAAGTCCGTCAGAAAAGATGACCAGTTTTTGAGTGGGATCTTCCCCACGTGATTTCCACCAATTGATCGCAATTTCAGCACCCTTTGCAGGGTCACCGGAATCAATACGAATCCCGGTCCATTCGTTCAACCAATTCGGTGCTTTAGCCAAAAATCCTTCGGTTCCGTAAGTATCTGGAAGGATGATCCGCACATTCCCGTCATGTTCTTCGTGCCAATCTGACAACACATCATACGGTGCCTGCGCCAAGGCATCGTCCGTGTCTGCCAAAGCAGAATACACCATTGGCAATTCGTGGGCGTTGGTGCCGATCGCTTCTAAATCGCGGTTCTTGGCGATTAAACAATTGGAAGTTCCAACAAACTTTTCACCTAAGCCTTCGCACATTGCCTGAACGGCCCAGTCTTGCCACAAAAACGAATGTCTGCGGCGGGTGCCAAAATCAGCCAAACGCAGTCCGTCTACTTGGCGCAAACTTTCCACTTTTGACCAAAGCTTGGTCATGGCTTGGGCGTACAACACCTGCAGTTCAAACCGACCCATATCCCGCAAAACAGCGCGACCGCGCAATTCCATCAGCACAGACAACGCTGGAATTTCCCAAAGCATGACTTCTGGCCAAGATCCTTCAAAGGTCAACTCGTACTGGCCGTCATGTTTTTCCAGGTGATATGCTGGCAGCCGCAGCCCTTCGAACCAGTCCATGAAATCTGGGCGGAACATTTGGCGTTTGCCGTAAAACGTGTTGCCGCGCATCCATGTGCTTTCGCCGCGCGCCAAAGACAATGACCGGATGTGATCCAGCTGTTCACGAAGTTCACCTTCATCGATCAACTCCGCCAGGCGAATATGCTTGGAACGGTTGATCAAACTGAACGTCACTTGTGTGTCTGGCTTATTGCGAAACACCGATTGGCACATCAGAAGTTTGTAAAAATCTGTGTCGATCAAAGACCGAACAATGGGATCGATTTTCCATTTATGGTTCCAAACACGGGTCGCAATATCAACCATCAGACTATTTCTACCCCTGCTTGCTTCATGCCAGTTAAGGCCCCATCCAAAGACCCATCAAAATCAATGGCTCGGCACAAATCGTTTTTGACGGCAACATTGAACCCCAATTTGGCGGCGTCCACCGCTGAAAAGTTAACACAAAAATCCGTTGCCAAACCAACAAGCACAAGATCAGAAATACTGCGGGTATGCAGGTAGCCTTCCAAGCCCGTTGGCGTTTTTTGATCGTTTTCGAAGAACGCAGAATAACTGTCGATCGCGGGGTTGTATCCCTTTCTCACGATCAAATCAGCACGGTCGGTGTTCAGATCAGCGTGAAAAAGGGCCCCGTCTGTGCCTTGCACGCAATGCTCTGGCCACAAAACCTGGGGTCCGTACGGCATGTCCATCATCGACATGGGGTCGGCACCGTGTGTTGACGCAAAAGATGAATGGCCCGCGGGATGCCAATCCTGGGTCAGGATCACCGTGTCAAAATCTGCCATCAACGCGTTAATCCCGGGAACGATTGTGTTTCCGTCTGGCACGGCCAAGGCCCCGCCTGGGCAGAAATCATTCTGCACATCGATCACGATCAGGGCTTTCATGTTTGCCTCCCAACACTTGGGGAGACCATGGCGCTTGGGGGATTGCAGGTCAACCAAAGGCCGGGATAGACCGTGGCTATGTTTACCGTTTCTGCATTATATCACTTTACTCGGTTTGATGACCCGGACGCATTGCGCGCGCCCCTTCTTAGCCTGTGCAATCATGAAGGCATTAAAGGTACGATCCTGCTGGCGCGCGAAGGGATCAATGGAACTGTCGCTGGGCCACGCCAAGGGGTCGAACGGCTGTGGGCCCACATAGCTGCGCTGCCCGGGTGTTCAGAATTTGAACACAAAGAAAGCACCGCGGCACGGATGCCCTTCAAGAAGATGAAGGTCCGGCTGAAAAAAGAGATCGTTACCATGGGCCAACCCGATGTGGACCCCATGGCGGGCACCGGGCACTATGTTGATCCGGCCGATTGGAACGAACTTATCCAGGCCCCAGACGTGGTGGTTATTGACACCCGAAATGACTACGAAGTTGGCATCGGTACCTTCGAAGGGGCCATCGACCCCCAGACAAAAACATTCCGCGATTTCCCAAAATGGTGGGACGACAACAAAGACCGTTTCCACAACAAGCGCGTCGCCATGTTTTGCACCGGTGGCATTCGTTGTGAAAAATCGACGAATTTCTTGATCGGTCAAGGGGTTGAAGATGTTTACCACCTTAAAGGTGGTATCTTGAAATACCTGGAAAACGTGCCGGAAAAAGAAAGCGCTTGGAACGGTGAATGCTTTGTTTTCGACAACCGGGTCAGTGTTGGCCATGGTCTTGCAGAAGGCAGCTATGACCAGTGTTTTGCATGCCGCCGCCCGATTACTGAAGACGACAAATTGCGCCAAGAATACCGTAAAGGGGTGCAATGCCATCAGTGCATTGATGAATACGACGAAGCAGACCGCGCCCGTTTTGGCGAACGCCAGCGCCAAATTGAAACCGGAGAGCTGAACCCCAGTTAAACCAAAGAATCCTTGTCAGGTCGGCTGCTTGCGCCCAAGCTGACGACACAAGAACAAAAAATGTTCATCGATAGGGAGAATACAAATGCCAAAATTCTTACTCGCGTTTCACGGTGGCACGATTCCAAAGGATGCCGCTGCGGTTCAAGAAACCATGGCCCAGTGGGGTGCTTGGTATCAATCCATCGGCGCAGATGTGGTTGATGGTGGCGCCCCGGTGTCCAAATCACATACAGTGTCAGCTGACGGCACCGTTGAAGATGGCGGGCCAAACCCGGTCAGTGGGTACTGCGTGATTCAGGCGGCTGATTATGCTGCTGCAACGGAAGTGGCCAGCCGCAATCCCATGGTCACGACAGGCACTGGGTCTGTAGAAGTGGCCGAATTTGTGGACATGTAAACAAGCGTTTTAATGAATTCGCACGCCTTGGCGTTCAAGTTCAATTTGGACATCAGCCATGGACACATCACGCAGACGTGCCTTTGTTTTCACTGAAAGGGCAGCGGCGATTCCAGCGCCTTGCCCTGCCACTGCGCAACACGCCATGTTACGGGTTGCGGCATGGGACACCCGGTCACCGCCAATCGACCGACCGGCCACTAACAGGCCTTCTAGTTTCTGCGGCAGCATCGCCCGGTATGGGATTTGCATGTAACGCCCCGTGGTTGGCAAAATCAAAATGCCGTACCCATCTATGAACTCTGGATAAATTCCTATGGTGTCTTCAAATCGGCCTTGGTGGCGCACATCATGTTCGGTCATGTTGTAAACAGCATCCAACTTACGCGTGTCACGAATACCGATGGTCATTCCAAAATTGCGCAACCGCGCATCTTCGCAACCTGGCGTATACGCCCGCAACGCATCAATTGCGTTCATGGATTGACGACGACCTTCTATCTCAAACTTGGTCAAACTGTCCGGATCAGTGCCATCGCATCCTGCCAGGTGGATCAAGTTCATGTAAGTCATTTCACCACTGTCATGCACAGCCCCCCACGTGCCGCCGATGGTGTTTAAGTGCGCGGGAATAAGCCCGTCTTTGATGGCTTGCTCAAAAGGTTTACCTAAGAATGGCGAAAACATTGTGTCTTCTTTGCCATCTGTTTCCACCTCCCATTCACCGCTGGACCAATCTTTATAGGTCTGCGGATCTGCGCGCACGCCTTCCATGAATTTGCGTTTGTCCACGCCCGCCAGGTGGAACATCACGGACGCTGCTTGCATGTCTTCCAGCGGGGTTTTCACGGTGCCAGCACCTGCCCAATGGGCAACATCAGCATCGCCAGTGGCATCGATTATCCGCTTTGCCAATATTGCTTCCCGGCCAGCTTTTGATTCCACGATCACACCCGTGACTGCATCACCGTCTAAAATCGGAGCAACAAAAGTGCGGTGCAACATGGCATGAATTCCGGCGTCTTCCACCAACCTGTCCGCAACCAATTTGAAGCCTTCACTGTCCAATTCATAACTTAACGATTGGCTTTCCGGCACCGCTGCACCCATGGCTTTGGCCCGTTCCTCAAATTCCCAGCCGATACCCCCGGCCTCGATCGTGTGTTCGTGGCGATACCATGCAAACCCTTCAACGCCCACTGTGGTGATATTTCCACCAAAGCAGCCAAACCGTTCCAATAAAGTGACCTGCACCCCAGCACGCGCAGCTGCCAATGCGGCGGCCAACCCCCCTGGGCCAGATCCCACCACCAACACATCTGTCGTGTGGACCACAGGGGTCTTTCGCGCTGGTTCTGTGATTGTTGAGGTCATACTTTGGGTTTCCGTTCAAGCGGCGCAAGTTGCGGCGTACCAGTGATATAGTCAGCCGCGCGCGCAGCCATCATCTGCGTTGGTGCATTCAGATTTGCACTTGTGATCATGGGCATGGTGGACGCATCCACAACCCGCAGACCATCAATACCGCGAACCCGGAACTGATCATCCACCACCGCCATTTCGCCGTGGCCCATGGCGCAAGTGCCACTTGGGTGAAAATCAGTCTCAACATTGGCTTTAACCCATGCTGCTATATCTTCGTCTGACTGAACTTCGGGACCCGGATCGATGGCCACGCCACGCAAACCATCAAAGGCGTTTTGCGCCACAAGATCCCGCGCCTTTTTAACACCTTCCACCATTTCAAGAAGATCACCTTGATCCTGGAAATAGTTGAACCGCAAATTGGGGTGCACCTTTGGGTCAGCTGATTTCAGTGTAATTTGCCCCCGGCTTCGCGGCCGCAAAACATCGATGTGTATGGCAAAAGCCTGACTTAGGGATATACGATTGTTGGTGTATTCAAACCCGACCGGGCCAAAATGGTACTGCAGGTTGGCGTAAGGCACTTGGTCATTCCCCCGGATCAAGCCGCCCACTTCCCAAATATTCGAGGCGGCAACGCCATCGCGAAAAAACACCCAGCGGGCCCCCGCCTTCAATTTATTCATGGGTTGGTCGACCCGGTGTATGGGAAACTGTTTTTCGCAGGAAATTTGTAAAATGACATTGGCGTGGTCCATCAGGTTTTGCCCAACGCCAGGCAAGTGATGAACCAAGTCGATGCTGTGTTGCGCAAGATGATCAGCATTGCCCACGCCAGACAGCATCAACAACTGCGGTGAATTGATCGCCCCGCCTGACAAAATAATCTCGGCCGCATTAAAGTGTTCTGCTTTGCCGCGCACGACGGCCTGCACGCCGCATGCTGTGGTTCCGTCAAACAAAACGCGTTCAACCATGGCACCCGTGACCAAATGAACATTGCCACGTTTTAGCGCAGGTCGCAGATGGGCAACAGCCGCACTGCACCTGCGGCCATTCCGGCGCGTGGCGTCCAAACGGGCAACGCCTTCGGGTATTGCGCCATTGGGATCGTCGGTAGTGCCCTGCCCCGCCTGGGCCGCGCCTTCCATAAAAGCATCATACAATGGGTTATCGTATTGGCCCTTAGAGGTTCCCAACTCACCTTCTGTGCCGCGCCAATGATCGCCCCCTTGGGCATAGGATTCACCCGCTTTGAAATACGGAAGAACATTTTCATACCGCCAATCGGACAAGCCAAAGTCATCGGCCCAACCATCAAAATCGAGGGGATGTCCGCGCATATAGACCATGGAATTGATGGATGAACTGCCGCCGACGACCCGTCCACGGGGCATAAACACTTGGCGATTGTGGCCCGCTGGTTCCGGGTCAGTCCAATAGTTCCAGTTCAAGCTGGGTTTTTGCCAAACGGCATGCACACCCGCTGGAATGTGGATCATCAAATCACGGTCAGCTGGGCCCGCTTCCAAGACTAGGATCCGATTTGTATGCACCTGGGACAGTTTGTTCGCCAAAACGCACCCAGCAGAACCCGCACCAACGATAATATGGGTGTAATCGGCGCCCCTTCGCATACTTAGAAATCCAAGTTCTCCACACTAAGGGCGTTTTGTTGGATGAACTCCCGGCGTGGTTCAACAACATCACCCATCAATTTGGTGAAGATATCGTCAGCTTCTGCCAAATCATCAATACGCACCTGCAACAGCGTGCGGGCATCGGGGTCCAATGTTGTTTCCCAAAGTTGATCCGGGTTCATTTCCCCCAAACCCTTGTACCGCTGCAGTGTGTTGCCCTTTTCCCCTTCTTCCAAAATTGCCGCCAACAAAGACAGCGGGCCATGGATCAGGGTTGAACGGTCTTTACGGACCAGTGTGGCGGGGGAATTGTAAACCTCTTGCAAGGACGCTGTGAACGATCCTGTGCGGGCTGCTTCACCGGACCGCAGCATTTTGCCATCCAAAGTGCGCACTTCTTCAACGCCGCGCAAAATGCGGGCAAGGCGAATGCCCTGGTCTTGGGTAATCCGGCCCTGCCATCCTTTTTCATATTCCAGCGCAATCAAATCCAAACGCTTTGCAACCTTATCAGCCACGCCCTGCAAATCTGCATCCACAGCACCGCGCACAAAAGCGCCAGCAATGGCCGCTTGTTCCAGAATGTGGCGGGGGTAATGGGTGGGGAATGCGTCCAAGACGCGTTTCAGTTGGCGTGCTTCATGCACAACCCGGGTCAAGTCAGCGCCAACCATTTCCATGCCATCGGCCAAGCGCAGAACGGCGCCATCAACGCCCTGTTCCACCAAATAATCATCCAGCGCAGCTTGGTCCTTCAAGTAAACCTCAGAACGGCCCCGGCTGACTTTGTACAAAGGCGGCTGCGCAATATAGAGATATCCGCCTTCAATCAGTTCCGGCATTTGACGAAAGAAGAAGGTCAGCAAAAGCGTCCGAATATGCGCCCCGTCCACATCCGCGTCCGTCATGATGACAATCTTGTGGTACCGCAGTTTTTCAATGTTGAATTCATCGCGGCCAATGCCCGTGCCCAACGCCATCACCAAGTTGCCGATTTCTTGGGACGACAACATGCGGTCAAACCTGGCGCGCTCAACGTTCAGAATTTTCCCGCGCAAAGGCAAAACCGCCTGGGTCCGACGATCCCGCCCTGTTTGGGCCGATCCCCCGGCGCTGTCCCCTTCCACCAAGAACACTTCGGTCTTGGATGGGTCTTTTTCTGAACAGTCTTTCAGCTTTCCAGCCAAATAGTTCACGTCCATTGCGGTCTTGCGGCGTGTCAGCTCCCGGGCTTTGCGCGCTGCTTCACGGGCAAGCGCAGCTTCCACGATTTTGCCAACAATCTGCTTTGCTTCGGTCGGGTTTTCTTCAAACCATTCAGAAAGCTTTTCCCCCACCAAGCCTTCGACTGCCGGGCGAACCTCAGAGGACACCAACTTATCTTTTGTCTGACTCGAGAATTTTGGATCCGGCACTTTAACAGACAAAACGCAGGTCAAACCTTCGCGGGCATCATCGCCTGTAAAGTTCACCTTTTCCCGTTTCGCGATCCCAGTATCTTGGGCATATTTCGTAATCGTCCGCGTCAGCGCCCCACGAAAGCCCGCCATGTGTGTTCCGCCATCACGTTGCGGGATGTTGTTGGTGAACGGCAAAACGTTTTCGTGGTAACTGTCATTCCACCACATCGCCACTTCCACCCCAATGTCGTCGCGTTCTCCTGTGACAAAAATGGGCTCTGGCATTACTGGAGTTTTGGAACGGTCCAAATACTTCACAAACTCCTTCACGCCACCTTCGTAGAACAACTCCGTTTTCAAAGGTTCTGCTGGTCGCAAATCTTCCAAAATAATCCGCACGCCAGAGTTCAAGAATGCCAATTCACGCAAACGCTTTTCCAGCGTTTCAAACGAATATTCCAGGTTACTGAATGTGTCAGTCGACGCCAGGAAACGCACTTCCGTTCCAGTATCATCGGTGTCACCGATCACCTTCAAATGTTCAGCCGTTTCACCATGTTCAAATCGGGCTTGATGGACTTTGCCATCGCGCCACACCTTCAGTTCCAAATAAACAGAAAGCGCATTTACAACGGACACACCCACGCCGTGAAGCCCGCCGGACACTTTGTAGGAATTGCTGTCGAACTTCCCGCCGGCATGCAGCTGGGTCATAATGACCTCGGCCGCTGAAACACCTTCTTCTTCGTGAATTCCAACGGGAATGCCACGGCCATTGTCACGAACGGAAACACTATCATCCGCATGAATTGTCACACGAACATAGTCCGCGTGACCAGCCAATGCTTCATCGATGCCGTTGTCGACAACTTCGTACACCATATGGTGCAAGCCGGACCCATCATCCGTGTCACCGATGTACATTCCCGGGCGCTTGCGGACCGCTTCTAACCCTTTGAGAACCTTGATGGAATCCGCGCCATATTCTTCTGGGCTTTGATCCTGCTCTGCCATGTTGGTGACCTTCGCTTATTTGCACAAGGTATAGACATTCCCAGGGTCATTGTCACGCAATCCCCACCATATCCTGTGGTCAGCGGTGCAAAGTTGTCGCGCCCCCGCCGATCTTTCGGAAAAAGCCTTTTGAAAGTGCAACACTCCGTGTTGAGCAACCTCTAAATGCACGCTCGCAATAGCTTTAAGGTTGAACATTTTTTAAGTCGAGACTTACGGAAACACACGATCTTCAGCGGGAAAAAGTAAACTTTCTGCAGTGACTCGAATGCCCCGCAGATTGTTAAAGTCCGCTCTAGTTTTATTGTCGTTTGCAGTTGCTTATTTGCGTTGTGGCAAAGTCTTAAGGAAGGTCGCGCGGTAAAAGGTTTATGTAAAAGGAATGATGCATCCTGCAACAATCAACAAAAGTCCCGCAACGATATTTGTGCGCTTTACAGCGGCGGGCGACTGTAAGAATTTGCGAATGCGTTCCACAAACAGAGCCAAAACCAAATTGCCCAACAGCGGCACAACAAAACTAAGAATGCAGATCGCGGTGATATCGACCCAAGTCATGCGGCTGATGTCAAAGAATGACGGCATAAAGGCGATGTAAAATAAACTGGCCTTTGGGTTTGCGGTCACCGCCAAAAGGCCAGCCATAAACCCTGCCCACATCCCAGGACGTGTTAATGCACTGTCCGTGGTAAGAATTTTGTCCGCATATCGAATGATACTTACACCCATCAAAATCAGAATGCCGCCGGCAGCCCAGCGCAAGATTTCCAACACATCTGGTTGTGCAGCCACAACCGCGCTGAGACCCAAAATAACCACCAAGGGCCAAAGTATATCCCCTAGGGCCACACCAAGCGCCAACGGCCACGCACCGTTAAAGCCGCCGGTCAAGGCGCGCGCGATCATCGCAAGCCAGACAGGCCCGGGCGTAATGAACAACACAAACAATGCTGCCGCATATGCGCTAAGTTGCAGGGTGGTAACCGTCATGGGATTTTTACCTTCGTGGCTGTGGATGACCCGTTTTGGTCTGACACTTCAAAAGCCAAAGCGCGGTCGCCCAATTCTGCGAACAATTCAGGTCCAGTGCCTGTCATCCAGGCTTGGGCCCCAAGGGCACAAATCTCGTCATATAATGCAGCGCGGCGCGCGGCGTCCAAATGTGCTGCAACCTCATCCAACAACAGCAAAGGCGGCGCACCTGTTTGGTCCTTAAGCGCCCGGCCATTGGCCAGAATGAGTGAAATCAGCAAAGCTTTTTGTTCGCCGGTGGAGCTATCTTTCGCAGGCACGTCTTTTGCGGTGAAAACACCGTAAATGTCATCCCGGTGTGGCCCAATCAACGTTCTTCCTGCCCGCACATCATGCCCGCGTCCGTCCGCCAGCGCATCCGCCAAATCATCGGCATTCTGAAAACAGATATCGTCAGCGTGAACCAACGAAAGTGTGGCTGTGGGGAATGCTGTTTCAGCTTGGTCTTGTGCAGCATGGACAAACTGTAAAGTGGCTGTGCGCGATGCCCAGATCTTTACGCCCGCTTCTGCCATTTGCATTTCAATGGCTTTGTACCAATGGGCGTCCCGCACTTGGTCTTTAAGAAGCCTGTTTCTTTGACGCATGGCCTTTTCATAAGCCAAAACATGTTCCGCGTGGTTCGGATCAAAGGACAAGGTCATGCGATCCAAAAATCGCCGTCGCCCATCCGCGGCTTCGATCCAAAGTCGATCCATCGCAGGGATTAACCAGATTACCCGTGCTATGCGCCCCAAGGCAATTTGGGTGGCGGATTTTCCGTCGATCTTCACTTGGCGTGCGTTGCCATTTTCAGACCAAGTTTCAATCTCATGCACTTGGGACAAAGAGGTAACTTCTGCCTTAACTTTCCAGCCCAGGGATTCAGGGCGCCGGGCAATGTCTTCTGCACTGGCGCGTCGCAATCCCCTGCCCGGAGACAATAACGAAACGGCTTCTAAAATATTGGTTTTTCCTGCCCCATTTGCCCCAAACAACGCAACTGGCCTGTCATCACATTCAATGCGGGCCAAATGGTGGGAACGGAAATGTGACAGCGTCAGTTGTGTGGCAAACAGCCCGGACACATGGCGGCCTTAGACACGCATTGGCATCACGACATAAACTGCCGTGGTGTCATTGCCTTCGCGCATCAAGGTTGGATCACCAGCACTGTTGAACATAAAGACGGCATTTTCGCGATCTACTTGGCTGGCGATTTCCAAAAGATATTTGGCGTTGAAACCAATATCTAATTTTTCATCGCCATACGCCACGGCCAACTCTTCTTCTGCGGCACCGCTGTCTGGGGCATTCACAGACAAGATCAAGCGGTCTTCATCCAATGACATTTTCACTGCGCGGGATCGTTCGGACGACACCGTGGCCACGCGATCCACTGCTTTGGCGAATTCGGCCGCATCCACTTCAAGCCGCTTGGTGTTTCCAGAAGGAATAACCCGTGTATAATCTGGGAAGGTCCCATCGATAACCTTGGAGGTTAAGGTAACATCTGGGGTGGCGAAACGCACTTTGGTTTCAGAAACAGAAACCGCGATTTGGGCATCGTCATCGTCCAGCAGTTTGCGCAATTCAGCGACAGTTTTGCGCGGCACAATCACACCAGGCATATCAGCCGCATTTGCAGGCAAGTCAGCATCGATCCGCGCCAGCCGGTGCCCGTCAGTGGCCACACAGCGCAACACTTGACCGCCATCGCTTTCCGAAACGTGCATGTAAACGCCATTAAGGTAATATCGGGTTTCTTCAGTGGAAATCGCAAATTTGGATTTATCAAACAACCGCCGCAAAACGCCGGCACCAGCAGAAAAGTTTGCTGAATAATCGCTGGAGGTCATGATAGGGAAATCTTCTTTGGGCAACGTTGCCAAAGAAAAGTTCGATCGCCCTGCCTCTACGGTCAAACGACCAGATGCGCCATCATCAGTCAAAGTCACCAACGCACCGTCCGGCAACTTCCGAACGATTTCATGCAGTGTTACGGCAGAAACGGTGGTTGCCCCAGGGCGTTCCACTGTGGCGTCTGTGCGGTCCAAAACCTCCACATCCAAATCCGTGGCGCGGAAGCTGACTTGGCCCCCTTCGGCTTCAATCAAAACATTGGCGAGGATCGGAATAGTATTCCGTCGCTCTACAACAGACTGCGCCTGGGAGACGGCTTTCAACAAAGATGCACGTTCAATGGACAGTTTCATCGCCAGACCTCACAGCGTACAATTGGAGGAGGAACCGTAAAGGGTTTTGGTCCAGTGGCAAGCCCCGCAAGAAAGAAAGGCTTAGCCTTCAAGCGACCTACGCAACAATTGAATGTCTTCTGCGATTTGATTGTCTTTGTCTTTCAGATCTTCAATCCGCCGCACACCATGCATAACAGTTGTATGATCCCGGCCGCCAAAACGCCTTCCGATTTCTGGAAGCGACCGTGTGGTCATTTGTTTGCAAAGGTACATGGCAATCTGACGTGGGCGGGCAAAGGTCCGCAGCCGTTTTGGGCCCAGCATATCTGAAAGTCGAATATTGTAGTGATCACTGACTTTGCGCTGAATTTCTTCAACGGTTACTTTACGATCAGAGGCACGTAAAATGTCCGACAAGCAGTCTTTTGTCAGCTCGATCGTGATTTCCCGATTCACCAAAGATGCAAAGGCAAACAACCTTGTCAAAGCGCCTTCCAAAATACGCACGTTCGTGGCGATACGGTGGGCCAAAAATTCCACCACATCACGCCCCAATTCAATACCGGGATATGATTCTTGGTACATTTCGATCTTGGACTGAAGAATGCCCAACCGCAGTTCGTAAGTGGTTGGATGCAAATCCACCACCAACCCGCATTGAAGGCGGCTGGCAATCCGATCTTCCAGGTCTTTGATTTCACCAGGCGCACGATCTGCTGAAATAATGATTTGCTTATTCTGGTCCACCAACGCGTTGAAGGTATGAAAGAACTCTTCTTGGGTGCTGTCTTTTCCGGCAATGAATTGGACATCATCCACCATCAGCACATCAACGCTGCGGAAAAGCTCTTTGAAGTCCATCATCTTGCGTTCACGCAGGGCCTGTACAAACCGATACATGAATTGTTCTGCCGAAAGATACATCACGTTAATGTCTGGTTGGCGTTCGCCCAGTTCCCATGCGATCGCATGCATCAAGTGTGTTTTACCAAGCCCAACCCCACCATAAAGAAAGAGGGGGTTAAAGGTGACGTCCCGTCCTTCAGATACGCGCTTCGCGGCAGCGTGGGCCAATTCATTGGGTTTCCCAACGACAAAATTGTCGAACTTAAAGCGCGCATCCAGCTTGGCTCCTTTAAGCGCGCTGCGATCAGACGCCGCCTTTGGCTGGATGTCTTGGGCAATTGGTGCCTTTGACACCGAACGTTCGTTCAACAGCTCAAATGAAATGCGCGACGTGGGCAGGCCCGCAATATTCAAGCTTTCAAGAATCTTTTCAGCAAAGTTCTGACGTACGTAATTTCCAAAGAAACTGGTGGGGACCCCGAAGGTGACAACATTGTCTTGAACACCCCGGAAATCCAAAGGCTCAATCCAGGTTGAAAAATTGTTTTTTCCAACCGCACCAAAAAGCTTTTTTGTAGCTGTATCCCACGCCACGTCAGTCATATTTTCTTCTTTCGTAGGTACGCACATTAAAAGTAGTGCGATCCGCAATCGTCAATATCCCGTAAGCCAACTGTTTGCTCACCCCAGATATCGGCACAACCCTTACGGGTATCCGAAAGAAGCAACTTCTATGTTGCTGGTTAGGAAACAACCCCACATTATCGTTTCCTATCAATTTTCCCAGGTGTGCAAGATGACTCGCATTAACAACTTAACTGTCGGTCTGCGAACGGCGCAACACCCCCTTTGATGTTGACATCAAGATTCCCGATTCCCCCTTTGAAGAATCTAGATAACCTTGCGTCACAAAGAAAAAGGGCTGCCCAAAAGGACAGCCCTTTCCACTAAATGGTGGCTAAATCACATCGCTTTTACGCGGGCCGCCAAACGCGAAACTTTCCGTGACGCTGTATTTTTGTGGAAGATTCCTTTTGTAACGCCACGCATCAGCTCTGGCTGTGCGGCGCGCAAAGCAGCGGCTGCCACTTCTTTGTCACCTGACGCGATACCTTCTTCAACTTTACGCAAGAATGTCCGGATGCGGGACTTACGTGCTTTGTTTACTTCTGTACGACGCTCAGCCTGGCGAGCGCGTTTTTTTGCTTGGGGCGAATTAGCCATGGTGTGGTTCCTTTATTTAATCTGATGCATGTGACTGACGCCCCCGTTTAGGGTCAGAAAAAATAAAAGCCTGAAAGCGGGCCACACGCGCATGTCTTGGGGGCGTCTTAATGCCACCAACCGAAATTGCAAACTGATTCTGCGCCTATTTGTCTTTGAAGTCGGGTTTTCTCTTTTCCAAGAAGGCCTTCATGCCTTCTTTTTGATCTTCGGTTGCAAACAAAGACAGGAAAGATCTGCGCTCGAACCGGACACCTTCTGTCATGGTTGTTTCATAAGCCCTGTTCACAGCTTCCTTTGCCGCCATGACCGCCACTTGAGATTTTTCCGCGATTGTTTTGGCCGCATTCATGGCTTCGATCATAAGCTGGTCGTTCGGAACAACACGACTCACCAAACCGGAAGACAGCGCTTCTTGTGCATCCATCATCCGTCCGGTCAGATGCATTTCCATCGACTTTGATTTTCCAACAAAGTGGGTCAAACGCTGCGTACCGCCGATGCCTGCTATCACACCAAGGTTAATTTCAGGCTGGCCGAACTTGGCATTTTCCGCGCAAAGAATGAAATCGCACATCATCGCCAGTTCGCACCCCCCACCCAGGGCATACCCAGAAACCGCCGCAATCAAGGGTTTGCGCGCCTGCAATAACGTTTGCCATTGCGCACCAAAAAGATCTTCTCGGGTAACATCTGCAAATGATTTTTCTGCCATTTCAGAGATGTCTGCACCGGCGGCAAAAGCTTTTTCGCTTCCGGTTAAAACCATGCAACGCACATCCGGATTGGCGTCTGAAGTGCCAATTGCGTCCGCCAATTCAGAAATCAACTTCGCGTTGAGTGCATTCAACGCCTTTGGTCGATTCAACGTTATAAGCGCAACGCCGTCTTGGGCGGACACCAAAATGGTTTCATATGACATCGTTTAAATCCCCTAGTGCTTTTCAAAGACTACCAAGATGGGGGCCGGTTTCAATTTATCTTTGGCACTTTGGGCAGAAGAAAGAGGATCGGCCAGACTGAACGATGCGTTTAACAGATCCGGAACACCCAGCCTTTGCGCATTCCTTGCCCTCTCGATCATAAACTTGGAAAGAATGCTGAAAGTATCCTAATTCCCCATCTGCTTGGCGATAGTCCCTTAATGACGATCCACCACTTTCGATCGCTTCTTCCAAAACATTCCGGATAATTGGCACCAGTGCAATCACGCGGGCTTTCGAAACTTTGCCAGCCAGTTTTTCCGGGGAAATACCCGCACGAAAAAGGGCTTCACACACATATATATTCCCCAGGCCCGCAATAATCCTTTGATCCAGCAAAGCGGATTTAATCGGTGTCTTTTTACCCGCCAGCGCTTCTACAAGGTAATCAGCATGAAATGTATTGCCCAACGGTTCGGGACCCAGTTTACGCAAAAGAAGTTGGGCATTCTGATCAGCTGTTGAAATAAGGTCCATCGCGCCGAAGCGTCTTGGATCATTGAATACGATCCGTGCCCCGCTTGTCATGTCAAAAATCACATGATCATGTTTTTGCGCCGCCACATGATCATGGTAAAATCCCCCCAACGTGGCACCGGTTATCTGGATCCGGCCTGACATGCCCAGATGGATCAACAAAGTTTCCCCACTGTCTAAATCCGCAAGAATGTACTTGGACCTTCGGCGAAGTGCGTTGACGGTAGTGCCCGCAATTCGGTCTGCCATGTTGTCCGGAAAAGGCCACCTTAAGTCCGGGCGATTCACCGTCACTTTTTCAAATGTCTGCTTAACAAATACTGGCTCAAGACCGCGACGCACTGTCTCAACCTCTGGCAACTCGGGCATGGGATACTTTCTTTCAGAACAGTTGCGATTGTAACGCTGGCTGTGCGGCCTATAACTGCATCAACGATATAAGGGGCCGTTCTATGGCTGATCCCACAAATAACACCACCCACTTCGGATTTGAAACAGTCCAAGAAAATGAAAAGGCCGGTAAAGTGCAGGGCGTCTTTACATCGGTGGCCAGCAAATATGACGTTATGAATGACGTCATGAGCGTGGGTATCCACCGCATCTGGAAAGAAGCCATGATGGATTGGCTTGCCCCACGGCCCGGCCAAAACCTTTTGGATGTGGCCGGCGGTACGGGGGATATCTCTTTCAAATTTCTGGATCGTGCGGGCCAAGGTCACGCGACAGTTTTGGATTTGACTGAAGATATGTTGGTGGAAGGGCGCAAACGCGCGGAAGCTGCGCAGATGGCCAACAGTTTGGACTGGGTAACGGGCGATGCCATGTCCTTACCTTTCCCCGACAACAGTTTTGACGTTTACACCATCAGCTTCGGCATTCGAAATGTAACACGCCCACAAGAAGCCCTGAACGAAGCGTATCGGGTGCTGCGCCCGGGTGGGCGATTGATGGTGCTGGAATTCAGCCAACTGCCAAACCCTATGATGCAAAAGGCATACGATCTGTATTCGTTCAACGTCATTCCCCGCATGGGGCAAGTGATTGCTGGTGACAGCGACAGTTACCAATATTTGGTGGAATCAATCCGCAACTTTCCGGACCAAGACACATTCCTTGGCATGGTAAAAACGGCAGGATTTGAAAACGCCACGTACCGCAACCTGTCTATGGGTATTGCGTGCCTGCATTCTGGTTGGAAAATCTGATCCATGCGTGGCCCCCATAACATTTTCCGCCTGGTCCGTATGGGCGCAACCCTGGAACGCACTGGGGCGATGAATGTGATTTTAGATGCGTACGATGCCCCTTGGGCGTTGCGGGTGGTGGCCAAAGTTTTGGGGTGGCCGTTTCAATGGCTTGGCTTCAAGGGGGACGACAGCATGCCCCCAGCCCCACGCGCCCTGACGGCCCTGGGGCCGGCCTATATCAAGTTTGGGCAAATTCTGTCCACGCGACCCGATGTGATCGGGGATGAATTGGCAATGCAGATGCGGGTCCTGCAAGACAAACTGCCCCCTTTCCCATTGGAAGAAGCCCGGCGCACCATCGAGCAAGAGCTTGAGCGCCCAGTCGAAGAAATCTTTGCTGATCTCTCAGACCCTGTGGCGGCGGCATCCATCGCGCAAGTGCACAAAGCCACCTTGGTGGAAACTGGCGAAGATGTTGCTGTCAAAGTTCTGCGCCCAGGCATTGAAAAGGCGTTCCGCAAAGATATCGACGCCTTCTATGCCGCTGCACGAATCGTGGACACTTTTGCCCCAGGCGCAAAACGCTTGCGGCCCTTGGATGTTATTGAACATTTCGAAGGCGTGGTTCTGGGTGAGCTTGACCTTCGTTTGGAAACTTCGGCCGCGGCAGAATTTGCGGATAACATCACGGACGATCCCGCAATCACAGTACCTTTGGTGAAGTGGGGATATTCTTCCAAACGGGTAATGACCCTGGACTGGGCCGAAGGCCTGCCCGCTGGTGACGTGGCTGAAATCGTGGCCGCTGGGCACGACACTAAAACCATTGGGGAAAACGTGCTGCGCATGTTTTTGACCCACGCCCTGCGTGACGGATATTTCCACGCCGACATGCACCAAGGTAACTTGAAGATCGGCGACAATGGCCAAATTATAGCGTTTGATTTCGGCATCATGGGCCGAATTGATGAATACACGCGCCGTGTTTATGCGGAAATCCTGTTTGGCTTTATTCGGCGTGATTATCAAAGAGTGGCGGAAGTACATTTTGAAGCGGGTTATGTGCCAGCGGATAAAGACGTGGATGAATTCGCCCGCGCCTTGCGCGCGGTCGGGGATCCGATTTTTGGCATGGATGCCAGCCACATCAGCATGGGCCGGTT
Source organism: Planktomarina sp. (assembly GCA_020629775.1). Taxonomy (GTDB): domain Bacteria; phylum Pseudomonadota; class Alphaproteobacteria; order Rhodobacterales; family Rhodobacteraceae; genus Planktomarina. The sequence goes on along the minus strand of JAHDCP010000039.1, from coordinate 730 downwards.
GTTAAGCTATCTTTTCGAAGTTACCGAAAAGTTTGGCATGGAAACCCGAACAGAATTGATTCTGCTGCAGCGCACCATGGTTGTGGTGGAAGGCGTGTCCCGCAGCTTGTACCCACAAATCAACATTTGGGAAGTCGCACGCCCGGTGGTGGAAGGATATATCAAAGACAGCATTGGCCCCAAAGCCTTGGCCAAAGACTTGATTAAAACAGCGCGAATTTTGGCCCGCTTCGGACCAGTTTTACCCCAAATGGCAGAAGCCGCCCTTATCCGTGCCCACAATCCAGAACCTGATCAAAAGCCGAAGCGCCAAATGGGCATCGGTTCTGTGGCAGGGGTGGCGGTGATTGCCGGCGCTTTGGGGTATCTTGCGGCGATCTTTGCTGGGTAATCAGCGAGTGTCGTGACACCAATGCCAGAACTGCAATTGCTGTTGTGGCGAAAGGATCGTTCCGGGTTCCACCTCGAACACAGCCATTCGGCCCACCATCTTAACTGGCGGCATAAATTCTTCGACGGCATGATAAAATTTACGCTTCGCGTAATCATCAAACAAAATCAGCCCGGGATTCTTCATGTTAATCAGCGATGCGACAAAACAAGCGACGCGAAAACGGCCATCGATCAAAACCAATTCAACATCCTTGGCCCAGGGTTGTGACCAGATCTGCAGTGGATATTCCCCGAAAAAGGCCTGTCGCCTGTTATCAACTGGATGACCCCATTCCTT
>JAHDCP010000139.1 GCA_020629775.1 Planktomarina sp. | reverse complement strand
GCTTTCGCCGCCGTCCAAGCCGAACCGCTTGGTGCCCATGTATTTGACGTGCAGGAACTTCTCAAAACCTTCGGCTTGAACCATTTTGTTCAAAATCGCCTTGCGTCCTTCGCGGGTGAAGCTGATTTCTTTGCCCAAGCCTTCGATGCGTTCTTTCAACCAACCCGCTTCTTCGGGGTCAGAAATGTGCATGTACTGCAGCGCAAACGTTCCGCAGTATGTGCGTTGAACAATCGCAATAATTTCGCGCATGGACGCGAATTGAAGCCCCAGCACGTTGTCCAAGAAAATGGGGCGGTCCATGTCCGCTTCGGCGAAGCCGTAAGACGCGGGGTCCAATTCTGGCCGGGCTTGGGTGTCGCGCATGCTCAACGGGTCCAGGTCCGCCGCCAAATGCCCCCGAATGCGATAGGCGCGGATGATCATCAACGCTCGCAAGCTGTCCAGAACCGCGCGTTTGACCTGGTCGTCGTTGACATCCACGCCTTTTTCGGCCGCCTTGGCTTTAATCTTCTTGCCAGCGTCTTTGGCTTCCACTTCCGCAGGGTATTCACCTGTTAACGCACCGTGCAGTTCATCGTTGGGGGCCGGGGGCCAATCGGGCCGCGCCCAAGACGGGCCTTGGGCTTCGGCCTTTACATCCAGTTCAGCGTCGCCCAATTGGCGGAAAAACTCAGCCCACTGTGCATCCACGGACGCTGGATCATTGGCAAAGCGGGCGTACATCTGTTCCAGATATTCCGCATTGTGACCCTGCATGAACGAGGAGGCATGGAATTGATCGTTTGCGGGATGATCGGTCATGGATTTTTTCTCCGTATGCCAGACGTTGGGCAAGAAGGGGTGGGCCGGGCCGAAACCCGCCCCATTTTTTTGTTAACCAATTGCTTCCAGCACAGCTTCACCCAAAGATGCGGGGCTTTCGGCCACGACGATGCCTGCGCTGCGCATGGCTTCGATTTTATCTTCTGCGCCGCCTTTACCGCCCGCAACAATTGCGCCTGCGTGGCCCATGCGGCGGCCGGGGGGGGCTGTGCGGCCGGCGATGAAACCAGCCGTGGGCTTCCAACGGCCTTTCTTCTTTTCATCGGCCAGGAACTGCGCGGCTTCTTCTTCTGCGGAACCGCCGATTTCTCCGATCATGATGATGGATGTGGTTTCGTCGTCCGCCAAGAACCATTCCAAAACGTCGATGTGTTCTGTGCCTTTGATGGGGTCACCGCCGATGCCCACGCAAGTGGATTGGCCAAGGCCCACGTCAGTGGTTTGCTTTACCGCTTCATAGGTCAGTGTGCCGGAACGGGATACCACGCCCACAGATCCACGTTTGTGGATGTGGCCTGGCATAATACCGATTTTGCACGCATCGGGTGTAATCACCCCTGGGCAGTTTGGTCCGATCAAGGTGGATTTGCTGGTTTCCAGCGCACGTTTGACACGCATCATATCCAACACTGGAATGCCTTCGGTGATGGCCACGATCAGTTCCATTTCGGCGTCGATCGCCTCGAGGATTGAATCAGCGGCAAAGGGCGGGGGCACGTAAATCACGCTGGCGTTGGCTTCGGTCACGGATTTTGCTTCGTGAACAGAATTGAACACAGGCAAATCCAGGTGGGTTTGTCCACCTTTGCCGGGGGTCACGCCGCCCACCATTTTGGTGCCATATGCAATGGCTTGTTCGGTGTGGAATGTCCCTTGCGAACCGGTCAGGCCCTGGCAAATGACTTTTGTATTCTCATCGATAAGAACTGCCATGTGATGCTTCTTTCTTGCGTGTGTTCCCTGGCAAGGCCCGGGGTGTTTTCGTCAGACGGTTCGGCGGCAAGGGGTCCTGCCGCCGAAAATCAATTATTCATAGGTCAACATCACAGCCAGGCTGTCGCCATAGACTGCGTTGGTTTCCTTGATGGTCAGATAAACAGCGTTGCCAGCACCCCAAAGCTTTAATGCCCCGGGAATTTGCCCGTTCAGGGGTACTTCAGTCACACCGGGCTTACTGCCGATGTAGTTGTGGGCCGCACTGCGCATGGAGCTGGAATCCGGCACCAACACCATGCAGATGTTCAAGCGGGATTTTGGATCCCGGCCCAACGCTGTCATGGGGAACTTGCCGTTTGGATCTGCGTATACGGTGATCCCGTCCCGCGTGACCACACCGATCAAGCCGTTGGCTTTGATGGCCGCCAAAGATGCGCGTGGATTGCCAACATTGCTGTCGCAAACCGTTTTGAAGGCCGACACCAAAGTTCCGCCAGAGACGCGTGGCATGATCTGTTCGGGCGTTTTACCTGCAAAAACCTGGGCGGCTTGCGGGTTTACACCATTGGACGGTGTGGTTTCACAGGCGGCAAGCCCCACCACAGCGGCCAAAAGAAATGCAAAACGGCGCATTAGTTCAAGCCCTCCACCAGGTTCAGCACCTCATCCGCGATGTCTTGTTGTGAAAAACGGCGGCGGTCCTGAATACGTGTGAAAAACAGGCTCAGCGTTTGGCGGTCATCGCCCACAATCACGGCCGCTTGGCCACCTTTGTGCATGAAAATCGCGATTTCATCAGTGGTGCGAACGGGCGCGGATTTGATGACACGGGCCAGGGTGCTGGCGGTCACTGGATATGCTGCTGAAACAAAATCAGTTGGGGCAAAAGTGATGCCGCAGATCGGCGCACCTTCGATTTTGCCAACGCTGCCACCCATGAACAAAACATTGTGTGCAAAGGCAGACAAACCGCCCAATTCGCCCGTTGTGTCTTGGATTTCTGTGAACGCGCTGTCGCGACGGAAGGCTGCGTTTTGACGGCTGGCATTAAAACCGTGGTCCAAACACTTGGATTTGAAGTTCGCAACCGCGATGGACGGCGGCACACCATTGGCCAACGGCGCAGGTTCAACAGGGTCACAAGCGGCCAGAACAAACAAGCCCAAAACAAGCGAGATTTTTTTCAACATATTAAACTTCCTTAATGTGGCAGTCAGCCAGTGAGTTAACGTGATGACCCGACGCTATACGCGAAATCCCGAATGGGGAAGCGTTTGGCGCAGGGTCTATCTTCGCTTTAGCCTTTGACCGCTTTCACAATTTTATCTGCACCATCTTTCAGATCGTCTGCGGCGATAACATCCACATCGCTTTCGTTGATGATCCGCTTGCCTTCTTCGACGTTTGTGCCTTCCAAACGAACAACAAGTGGAACTTTCAGGCCTACTTCTTTCACAGCAGCAACCACGCCTTCTGCAATCACATCACAGCGCATAATGCCGCCGAAGATGTTCACCAAAATGCCTTTGACCTGCGGATCGGATGTGATGATTTTAAAGGCTTCTGTGACTTTTTCTTTGGTGGCGCCGCCACCCACGTCCAAGAAGTTGGCGGGTTCTGCGCCGTAAAGTTTGATGATGTCCATGGTGGCCATCGCCAAGCCCGCACCGTTCACCATGCACCCGATTTCACCGTCCAATGCGATGTAGTTCAGGTCGTATTTGGACGCTTCCAATT